>CATPBP010000086.1 GCA_955652675.1 Candidatus Dormiibacterota bacterium | reverse complement strand
GGTCTCCATTTACCTGGCGGAACATCAGTCCGAGGAAGTCAGGCGGCGTCTCACAGAGCAGACCGTGGACCTCGTCGAGGGCGGCCCTGAGAGAGAAAGCCGGTGAGCCCCCGTGGGGGCTCACCAGCCGAAATGGGGAGCTTTCTGACTACGTGCGCAGCCATCGATTGGCGCCAGGGCTGCGTCGTCGATCGACCGGTTTTCGGCTAAGCGGAGCGAGCGAGCTGGGCGCCGACCAGCTCGGCCAGAAGCGGTTCGCCAGAGTCGTCCAGCCCGCGCAGGAAGAACACGAGCGGAAGACCGGCGTCACGAAACCGCTGGTCCAGATCTGAGAGATCCGCCCCTGGGCGTTCCAGGCCGGCGGCCGCCGCCTCCATGGCGGACAGCGACCGGCTCAGGTGCGTACGCAGGCCGCCGAGCTCGAAACCGGCCGATTCCTGGGCCCAGGCCGCCCGGACATCCCTCAACAGCTGCAGCAGCCTCGACGACGCCGCACCGGCGAGCAGCGCCGGATTGCCCTCTTGGTGAAGCCGCTGTTGATACTGGGCCTGCACCCGAAGTACTCGCCGCAATCGCATCTGTGTCTGCAGCGTACGCATGTTCTCCCCTACCTTACCCGAACGTCCGTTCGAAGGCAAGGCCTTAAGGAGCCAGGATCCGGCAGAGTCCTTCGATCAACGGCTCCGGGTCTCCCCGCTCGCGGGCCAGCAACCAACCGGTGGCCTCGTTCACCGCCCCCACCACCACGCGCCCATAGAGCGCGGGGTCCACACCTAGCAGTCCCTGGTCGCCCGAAGTTTGAGCGTGTCTCACCTCGGCCTCCACCATCTCGGCGAACTGGCCGTGGAGCCGGTGCCTGACCGCTTCAATCGACTCGGACAGACCGACCGATTCGACGAGCAGGAGCCGAGCCGCCTTGCCCTGCTGGACGCAGGTCCGGACGAAAGCCCCGATTCCCAAGCGTGTGCGTTGGCGGTGGTCTGAGCCCGCTGCGGCCGCAGCCCTGACAGAGGAGATAAGAGCACCTCCCTCCTGCTCCAGCAGTACCCGGCAGCAGTCCTCCTTGGATTCGAAGTGCTCATAGAAGGCGGATTTCGACGTGCGCGCCGCCGCCACCAAGTCTTCCACCGAGCTGTCGTGAAAGCCGTGCTCGACGAAGAGGTTGAGGGCGGCGTCCAGCAGGCGCTGCCGGCGCGCTTCGCGTCGCAGCTCGAGCGCTGGAGGCGCGGTGCTCATTCGGCGGACTCTACGCCGCCAGAGTCCGGGAGATGACCAGCCTCTGTATCTCGGAGGTACCTTCGAAGAGCGTGTAGATCTTGGCGTCGCGATGCCACTTTTCGACCGGAAAGTCGCGGATGTATCCGTATCCGCCGCAGATCTGAATCGCCTCTTCAGTAACTTTCACGGCCACCTCGCTGGCCTTCAGCTTGGCCATCGAACCCTCGGCCTTCTTGAACTCACCCCCGTTTCGGCCCTCCCAGAGAGCTCGCCAGATCAAAGCCCGCGCCGCCTCGATCTCTACCGCCATGTCTGCGAGCTTGAACGCGATGGCCTGGTTGTCAATGATCGGTCGGCCGAACTGCTTGCGCTGCTTGGCGTAATCGAGCGCGAACTCGAAAGCGGCGCGAGCGATCCCGAGCGCCTGCGCACCGACTATCGGCCGGGTTGCCTCGAAGGTCTTCATGGCGACGTTGGAGCGGGACGAGGTGCCGGCTCTGCCGCGCGCCAGCTTTGCCTCGAGCCGCTCCTCGCCGCCCAGCAGACAGTCAGCCGGGACTCGGACGTCCTCCAGGATCACGTCACCCGTGTGAGAGGCCCGGATGCCCATCTTCTTCTCCTTCTTGCCGGCGCTGAGACCGGCGGTGCCCTTCGGCACCACGAAAGACGCCTGTCCGCGCGTGCCCAGTTCGGGATCGACCGAAGCCACCACGACGTGTACATCCGCGATGCCGCCGTTGGTGATGAACACCTTGCGGCCGTTGATCAGCCAGTCGCCGTTCTTCCTCTCGGCCCGGGTCCTGTACGCCGAGACGTCCGAGCCGGCGTCGGCCTCGGTGGCGCAGAAGGCGCCCAGCGCGGGCTGGCTGGCGCTGCCATAGCAGGCCGGGATCCAGGTCGCCACCTGTTCCGGGGTTCCCTGGTTGAAGATGGCGGCCACCGGCAGCCCGGTGCCCTGCAGCGCCAGCGCGATGCCCGCACAACCCCAGGAGAGTTCCTCGGCAACCAGAGCGGGCATCAGGCCGGTCTCGTCGCCGAAGGTCTGGACCAGGAAGTCCTGGCCGTAGAGACCGACCTGGGCGGCCTTGCGGAGCACGTCCCAGGGAAACTCCTCCGTCTCGTCGTAGTGGTGCGCGACCGGCCGGATCTCGCGGACCGCGAAGTCGTGGACCCAGTCGCGGATCTCTCGCTGGTCCTCCGTCAGCTCAAAGGACACCATGGCGCTCGCCAACTCCTGTCGATGTTCGAGGTCAATCAGTACCAGTACGTACCGTTACCGCGCACTCTACATCCAAACCCTGCTGTGTGGGTCCCTTAAGAACACTCCAGTTCAGCGGGTGAGCGAGCGGTCCAGCTGCCTGGTAAGCGCGTACACGGTGCTCAGGACCGGGGTGGCGACGCCGAGCTGAGTCCCCAGCTCGACCACCGACCCTATCAGCGGGTCCACCTCCAGCCGGCGGCGCGCCTCGACGTCCTGCAGCATCGAGGTTCGGTGGTCTCCGGCCCGGGCGGCCCCCTCCAGGCGACGCTCCACGCCGACCTCCAGCTCCACGCCTGCAGCTCGGGCGACGGCCGCCACCTCCAGCATCAGCGTCCTCACCAGCTCGCGCGTCCCGCCGTCGCCCAGCAACTCGCCCAGGGTGGCCCGGGTGAGTGCGCTGACCGGGTTGAGGGTCGCGTTTCCTACCAGCTTCACCCAGATCTCGTGCTCCATCCGAGCCTGCACGGGGGCCTTGAAACCGGCCCTCGCCAGCGCCGCGGAGAGTTCGGTCACCCTCGGGGTGCGGGTTCCGTGCGGCTCCGCGAGGGAGAACCGGTTGCCCTCCAGGTGGCGGATCACCCCTGGCTGGACGACCTCGGTGGCGGGATAGGCGATGCAGCCGATCACCCGGCCGAGGTCGACGCTGGCGGCCACCACGCCGTCCGGGTCGACCGACTCCAGCCGCCGTCCGCTGGCGGCCAGGTACCACCAGGGAAGGCCGTTCTGAGCGAAGACGAGGGTGCCCGAGCCGCCGCTCAGGGCGGGTGCCAGCTCCGGGAGGCTGTGCGCCTTCAGGGTGATGAAGGTGACGTCGGCCGACAGCGCCGCGGCCACGTCGTCGGTGCAGGCGGGGTGGGCGACAAAGGACGATCCATCCTCCACGATCACTTTGACGCCGTGAGAGCGCATGGCCTCCAGGTGGGCGCCCCGCGCCACCAGGGTCACGTCGAAGCCGGCCCTGGAGAGATGGGCGCCGAGAAAGCCGCCGATCGCCCCGGCTCCCAGGACCGCGTACTTCAACTGTCGCCGAGCGACGCCGCCACGTTGCGGCGCTGCACCTTGCCGGTCGCCGTGCGTGGGATCTCCTCGAGGATATGAATCCGCCGCGGCACCTTGAAATCGGCGAGCCGCTCCCGGCAGAAAGCGATCATCTCCTTCTCCCCCACCTGGGAGGCAAGCACGACGGCCGCCGCGACCTCTTCGCCCCAACCAGGGTGCGGCACCCCGAAGGCGACGGCCTCCGCGACCGCAGGGTGCTGGAGGAGCACCTCGTCCACCTCCCCGGGCGCTATCTTCTCGCCGCCCCGGTTGATCAGCTCCTTGATCCTGCCCACCAGCGTGAGGTACCCCTTCGCGTCGAGCAACCCCTGGTCGCCGGTTCGAAACCACCGCCCGGTGAACGCTTCCGCGTTGGCAGAGGGGTTGGACTCGTATCCGTCCATGACGTTCGGTCCGCGTACGGCCACCTCCCCGACCACCCCCGCGGAGAGCTCGTTCCCCGCCTCGTCGAGGATCGCCATCCCCACTCCGGTGGGCTTACCGACCGACCGCGAAAGCCGCTCGGCCGGTGGCAGCGGATTGGAGGCCATCTGGTGCGCCGCCTCCGTCATCCCGTAGGCGTCCAGCAGGGGAACGTTGAACCGTCCCTCCAGCTGATTCATGAGATCGGGCGAGAGCGTCGAGCTGCAGGAGCGGATGAAGCGAAGAGTCCGCGGGTTGGCCTGGCCGGGCCGCCGCCGGCTCCTGCCGACCAGGAGCTGGTGCATGGTGGGGACGGCCGAGTACCAGGTTATGGGGTGTTCTTCGACCAGCCCCCAGAACTCGAAGGCGCTGAATCGTGGAGGGATGACCACCGTCCCGCCCGAGGCCAGCGTGGAGAGTGCCGAAGCCACCAGTCCGTGCACGTGGAAGAGCGGCATGACGCAGAGGGTGACGTCCACCGGCCCGAGGTCGTAGGTGGAGACGATGTTCCGGGTGGAGGCGACCAGGTTGCGATGCCGCAGGGGGACGAGCTTCGGCCTGCTCGTGGTGCCGCTGGTGTGCAGGACCAGCGCCACGTCGTCGACATCCCTCGCTGGAAGGCCCTGGCCATCCCGCTCCGCTACCGCCGATTCGAGGTCCAGATGGCCTTCCAAGTCGAACGACGCCTCAATGACGATCCGCCTGTCTGCCGCCGCAGCCACGGCGGCTCCGGCACCGGACGGTGGGACCAGCAGAGCGGTCGCCCCGATGTCATCCAGGTAGAAGCGGAACTCCTCTTCCTTGTAGGCCGGATTGAGCGGTGCCGCGCTGCCCACCGCCGTGGCCGCCAGGAACAGAACCAGAGCCTCCACCGAGTTCGGGAAGACCAGCGCCACCCGGTCTCCCGGCCGCACCCCGAGACCGAGCAGGCGCGTCGCCGCCTCCTCCACCTCCCGGCGGAGCTCGGCGTAGCTGAGCCGGAGCCCGCCCGGCACCACGAGGGCCGGATGAGCGGGAGCGCCCGCCTCCAAGATGTCGAGCAGGGTGGCGGTCACCGGGCCGAACTCCTGGGCCAGAGTCGGTAGGCGGAAAAGAGCAGGAAGGCGCCGAAGAGCCGAGCCAGCACCTGCGGATGGATCCGCTGCGCGAGGAGGCCGAAGAGCACCGCCGTGATCGCCCCTGTGCCGCCCATCAGCAGGGCCGCTCGCAGCTCCAGGTTCCCGGCCCGGTAGTGGGTGGTCGCCGCCACGATGGAGGTCGGAAGGATGGCCGCCAGCGAGGTGCCCTGCGCCAGCTGCTGGGCGAGCCCGAAGCCGATCACCATGATCGGCACCAGGAGGACGCCTCCGCCGATCCCGATCAGCCCGCTCAGCGTGCCGACGAGGAGCCCCGCGACGATAGCCAGGGCGCCGCCGATCACGGGCTCACCAGCTGCTTCACGCTGACCAGGGCGAGGAGGACGGCAACCCCGCGGCGGAGCCAGACCTCGGGCAGACGGGAGGCAAGCCTGGCGCCGAGGTAGGCGCCCACCATCCCACCCACGGTGAGGAGCAGGGCCAGGCGCACGTCCACCTGAGGCCCTCCCCGGCCGGCGAAGTAGTAGACCAGGATCCCCGTGATCGAGATGGGGATGATGGCGGCAAGCGAGGCCGCGTTCGCCTTGAGCTGTGGCGTCTTTACGAGCATGACCTGCAGCGGAACCATCAGGAAGCCTCCCCCCACACCCAGGAGTCCGCTCAACGCGCCGGCGATCGCTCCGATGGCGAGGTGGCGCCAGGCTATGGCTCGCCCTCTATCACCTGCGCCAGCTCACGCAGGAACGATTCGACGTCCGTGACCAGCCCGATGGACTGCCAGGAGCCGCGGTCGGCCAGCTTCGTCACCACGGCAGGGTTCATGTCCACGCAGACCGTGCGCACGTGGGCCGGAAGCATGTTTCCCGTCGCGATGGAGTGGAGCATGGTGGCCAGCATCAGGCAGAGGCGCACGTCCGTCACCGCCTCGCGCATGCGCTTTTGGGCATCCCCCATGTCCGTCACAACGTCCGGCAGCGGCCCGTCGTCCCGGACGCTGCCGGCCAGGACTATCTCCACGCCGTGATCGATGGCGGTCTTCATGACGCCACTGGTCAGCTCGCCGGACTCGACCATGGCTCTCAGCGAGCCGGCGCCGCGGACGCGGTTGATGGCCCGCATGTGGTGCTCGTGGCCGTGCTCGATGGGGAGGCCGCTTTCCAGGTTCACGCCCAGGGCGGTCCCGAAGAGGGCAGCCTCGACGTCGTGCACCGCCAGGGCGTTGCCCGCGAAGAGGACCTGCACGTAGCCCAGCTCTATCAGCCGGGAGAGGTACCGGCCAGCGCCAGTGTGAACCACCGCCGGCCCCGAAACGATCAGGATCTTGCCGCCTTCCGCACGCACGGCCTTCATCTCGGCGGCGATCTTGCCGATGAGGAGCTTCTTCGGCTTCTCGGCCGACACCTCGCTGGCCATGAAGCTGAAGATCTCCATCTGCCGGGAGCGTTCCATCGGCGTCACCCGGACGCCCTGGTGACCGACTACGACCTCCAGCCCTGGGGTGGCCTCGTAGAAGGGGATGCACCAGGCTCGGTGGGCCTCGCGATCGATTCCGATCGCGCAGTCCATCTCCTGCTTCTCAACCGGCACCCAGCCGCCGTTGAGGAGGACGTAGGTGGGCATGTTGCTGGTCGAGTAGAAGCCCTCCGGGTAGACGCCGGCCTTGCTCACCGCCTCGGTCCGAACCGGCTCCTCGCTGGCCACCTGCGCCCCCAGTTCGCGTGCGCGCCGCACGATCTCGTCCAGCGTGGCCGGGTCAGAGGCCGTGACCTCCACACGGCAGAAGGAGGTGTCGGTCTTGCGATGGCCGACCCGCAGCTCCTGGATGTCGAAGGCACCGCCCAGGTCCATGACCATGTCCATGAGCTGGGGGAGCATGAGTGAGTCGATGATGTGGCCCTCCAGCACGAGCAGGACGGCCAGCCGCTGGCTCATCTGCCGGCCAACGCCGCGACCGCGGAGTTGATGGCGACCTTGAGATCGGCGGCGGCAGCGGTGGGGTCATCGGCATAGAGGATCGCGCGGCTCACCGATACCAGGCAGGAAGCCTGGTCGCCGTTCCAGGCGGCTCTCACGGCCGCCTCGAGGTCCCCGCCCTGGGCGCCCACGCCGGGTACCAGGAAGGGCAGATCGGTGGCCGCGCGCACCTCTGCCAGCTCCTCGGGAGCGGTCGCCCCGACCACCAGCGCCACGTTCCCGGCTTGCGCCACCTCCTCAGCCAGCCGGACCACGTGGAGGTAGAGCGGCCGGTCCCCGGCGATCAGGTGCTGCAGGTCCCTCGCCCCCGGGTTGGAAGTTCGGCAAAGGACGTAGACGCCCTTTGTCGAGTAGCGCGTCAGCTCACGAAGCGAGTCGGCCCCCAGATAGGGGCTCGCCGTCACTGCGTCGAAGCCGAGCGTCTCGAAGACGGCCCTGGCGTAGGCCCGCATCGTGCTGCCGATGTCGCCCCGCTTGGCGTCCAGCAGCACGGGGATCTCGGCCGGGATCGCCTGCCTCAGCTCGCCCAGAGCCTTCCAGCCGTCGGCGCCGTACTGCTCCCAGAAGGCGGCGTTCGGCTTGAAGCAGCAGGCGTGTTCGGAGGTGACCTCCACGACCGCCAGGCAGTGACGCAGCGCGCCCGCCGCGCCGCCGGGGATCCGATCCGGATCCGGGTCGAGGCCCACGCAGAGCAGCGAGCGGTTTGCCACCATCGCCTCCCGGAGCCGCCCGAAGTATCCCGGACCGGCGCTCAGCCCCGTCACCTGGCGTACTTGGCTGCTTTGCTGGCCGACTTCTTGCGCCCACGATCGGCCATCTTGCAGTAGGCGCAGAGCTCCCCGGTGGTCGGCTGGCCGCAGCGCGTGCATTCCCGGAGGTCGGTCGCCTGGTCGAAATCGCCCCCCGGGACGGCGTGCCTTCCCTGCTTCAGGAATCCGACCAGGAAGCCGTACTTGGCGCCGGGCTGCTCCTCCTCCAGCGCGTTGAGCATGCCCTTGTATGCAAGCGACTTGGCGCCCTTCGCCATCGGGCACTCCTCGAGGATGTAGTCGAGGCGCTCGATGATGGCGTAGGCCGCGGTCTCCCGCTCGCTGAGCCGGTAGAGGGGCTTCACCTTGCGCACGAGCTTGGGATGAGTGCTCGCCAGCACCGGGCCCTGCCGCCCCAGGTAGTCGACGTTCCAGTGCATGACGTTCCCGAACAGGGTGGCGGCCTCGTCGTCCAGGTTGTGGCCGGTGGCCACCACCTCGTAGCCCAGGTCGGCCGCCACCTTGTTGAAGTGGTAACGCTTGACGGTGCCGCAGGCGGCGCAGGGCTTCCCGCTGCGGGTGTCCAGCAGGTCCGGCACCGCAAAGCCCTGCGCCTCCTTGAGGTCGACCTGGTGCAGCGTCAGCCCGCGCTCGCTGGCGAACGCCTCCGACTTCGCCTGCGAGCGCTGCGAGTAGTCCCCGATGCCGAGCCTGATGTACATACCGTCCGCTCTGTAGCCGAGCTCGGTGAGGGCGTGCCAGAGGGCCAGCGAGTCCTTGCCGCCGGAGACCGCGACCAGGATTCCCTGGTCACGCCGGAACATCCGCTCGTGGTCGATCCGCTCCTGCACCTGGGTTCGGAACCAGGCCGGGTAGCAGCGGGCGCAGTAGGCCGTCCGGCTGCGCCGGATCTCCACGTTGGCGGGGCCGCGGCACGCGTGGCAGCGCATCAGCGCCGGCCGCCGCTGATCACCGGCCAGACCTCGATCTGGTCCGCCTCCGAGAGGGACACGTCGGAGGTGAGTATGTCCTGTCCCCGCACCACCAGGTGTGCGTCCCTGTGCAGGCCCAGGGTCTTCAGCAGCTCGCCGACGCTGCGAGCATCGACCTCCCTCACCTCCCGGTCGGGCAGGATGGTGACGCGCATCGGCCCTCATTATCCCGTTCGGCCAAGGGAGGAGAATTGAGGCGTGGACATCCACCTGGCCCGTCCCCTGCGGCTGGCCCTGGCTCAGATGAACTCGACGGTCGGCGACCTGGAGGGCAACACCGCCCTCGTGCTGGAGTGGATCGGGCGGGCGCGGGACGAGGGCGCCGACCTCGTCGTCTTCCCTGAGCTGGCGCTTCCCGGCTACCCGCCCGAGGACCTGCTCCTGAAGCCGTCCTTCATCCGGGACAACCTGCGCTACCGGGACCGGGTGGTGGAGGCCAGCCAGGGGATCGCCGTCATCGGCGGCTTCGTCGACCTGGACACCGACATCCACAACGCCGCCTTCTTCGCCTACGAGGGCAGCCTGTACGGCGTCTACCACAAGGTGTACCTGCCCAACTACGGCGTTTTCGACGAGGAGCGCTACTTCCAGAGGGGGCGGCGGAGCCCGATCTTCGAGCTGGGCGGCGTGCGCATCGGGGTCTCGATCTGTGAAGACGCCTGGTACCCGGCCGGCCCCATCTCGGTCCAGGCCACGGCCGGCGCCCAGCTCCTCATCAACATCAACGGCTCGCCCTATCACCGAGGCAAGCGGGCCTCGCGCGAGACCATGATCGCGACCCGTGCCATGGACGCCCGAGCCTTCCTGGGCTGGGTCAACCTGGTCGGCGGCCAGGACGAGCTCGTCTTCGACGGGAACAGCCTGGTCTTCGGCCCGGAGGGAACCCTGATGGCCCATGCGTCCTCGTTCCGGGAGGAGCTGCTGGTGGCCGACCTCGACATCGGGTCAGTCTTCGGCGAGCGGCTGCGCGACACGCGGCTCCGCAAGGAGGCGTCGATGCCGCTCCACTTCGACCTCCAGGTCTCGGAGGTGGTGGTCAGCGAGGAGACCCCGGCCGCCCACGACGGTCGCAGGCAGAACCCGCTCAACACGCCCCTGGAGGGACCCGCCGAGGTCTACACGGCGCTGGTGACCGGCACCGTCGACTACGTCCGTAAGTCGGGGATCTTCGATGAGGTGGTGCTTGGCCTTTCCGGCGGCATCGACTCTGCGCTGACTGCCGCCGTGGCGGTCGACGCGCTCGGCAAGGACAACGTCGTCGGGGTCCTGATGCCCTCCCGGTTCACCTCTCGGGAGAGCCTGGAAGACGCCGAGCTGCTGGCTGAGGCGTTGGGCATCCGGACCCTCACCATTCCGATCGAAAAGCCTGCCGAGGCCTACGACGAGGCCCTGGCGGATGCCTTCGCCGGGAAGGAGCGCGGACTGGCCGAGGAGAACATCCAGGCCCGGATCCGGGGCAACATCCTGATGGCGCTCAGCAACAAGTTCGGCTGGATGGTGCTCACCACCGGGAACAAGTCCGAGCTGGCCACCGGCTACTGCACGCTCTATGGGGATATGGCGGGCGGCTTCGCGGTCCTGAAGGACATCCTGAAGACGACGGTCTATGAGCTGGCCCGGTACCGGAACTCCCTGAATGGCGAGGTGATCCCCCGCCGGGTCCTCGAAAAGCCCCCCTCGGCGGAGCTGCGGGAGGGCCAGCGCGACTCCGACAGCCTGCCGCCCTACGAGGTGCTCGACCCCATCCTGCAGGGGTACGTGGAGGAGGACCGCAGCTTCGAGGAGCTCGTCGCGGAGGGGTACGACCCGGAGATCGTGCGCCGGGTCATCGCCCTGGTCGACGGCAGCGAGTACAAGCGGCGGCAGGGCGCGCCCGGCATCAAGATCACGCCCCGGGCGTTCGGGCGAGACCGCCGCATGCCCATCACCAACCGCTACCTCCCGGACGGGCTGCGGATGCAAGCGGCGCGGGTCGGAACCGGCGGCCCCGAGAAGCGATAAAGTGAATTGATACCGCCATAGACCTGAGGAATAACTGTGCCCGAGAGCTTTGACGTGGCCGTGATCGGCGGCGGTCCGGGCGGCTATGTTGCCGCCATACGCGCTGCCCAGCTTGGCGGCCGCGTCTCCATCGTCGAGAAGGAACGGATGGGCGGCACCTGCCTGGTGAAGGGCTGCATCCCCACCAAGGCGCTGCTGCAGTCTTCCGAGCTTTACTCCCTTGTCGCCAACGAAGGCCGGCGCTTCGGCGTCGTGGCCGAGTCGGTGCGTTTCGACATGAACGCGGCCCAGGAGCGCCGGGTGCAGGTCGTCGACCAGCTCGTGAAGGGCGTCGAGGGCCTGCTCAAGGCCGCCGGTGTCGAGGTCCTGCGGGGCCACGGCCGGCTCGAGAAGCCGGGCCGCTTCTCTGTCGACGGCCAGGCCTACCAGGCGGGCAACCTGCTCATCGCGACCGGATCGGTGGCGAGCACTCCCCCGATCCCCGGTATCGAGCACACCATCGACTCGGACGGGATTCTCGAGCTTCGTGAGGTTCCCGAGGCGATGACCGTGATCGGCGGTGGAGTGGTGGGCATGGAGTGGGGCGCCCTCTACGCGGCCCTGGGAACCAAGGTGACGGTGATCGAGATGCTGCCTCAGATCCTGCCCATGGTCGAATCGGACCTGGTCGGCATGTACCGCAAGCACTTCGAGCGGATCGGCGGCGTGATCCATACCCAGGCCCGAGTCGAGTCGGTCGAGAAGGGCAGCTCGGGGCTGACGGTCAGGTTCACCGTCGGCGACGAGCAAGAGGAGGTCCGCACGCCAGTCGTCCTGCGAGCCACCGGCCGCCAGCCGTACACAGACGGCCTGGGCCTGGAGGACGCCGGCGTCGAGACCGAGAAGGGCCATGTCACGGTCGACGACCACATGCGCACCAGCGTCCACGGCATCTGGGCGATCGGCGATGTGATCGGTGGCATCATGCTGGCCCACGTCGCCTCCTACGAGGGCGTCTGCGCCGTAGAGAACATCTGTGGCGAGGGCGACCGGGCTGTCGATTACCACGCCGCGCCGAACTGCGTCTACACCGATCCCGAGATAGCCCACGTCGGCCTCGGCGAGAAGGAGGCCAAGGAGCGCGGCCTGGAGGTCAAGGTGGGGCGCTTCCCATTCGCCGCCTCGGGTCGGGCGCTGACCCTGGGCCAGACCGAGGGGGCGATCAAGGTCGTAGCCGATGCGCGGGACGACAGCATCCTGGGCGTCCACATGGTGGGTCCCCGGGTGACCGACGTCATCGCCGAAGCGACCCTGGCCGTGCAGCAGCGCCTGAAGCTCCACGACCTCGAACTGACAATGCACGCCCACCCCACCCTCGCGGAATCCCTGATGGAGGCCGCGCTGGCCGCCGACGGCCGGGCCATTCACGCGCAGAACCGAAAGCGACCCGCGGCAGCGCCCGCCCAGGCCGCATCACAAGCACCCAAGGAGAGCTCTGTGGCACGTTCAGTTGAGGAGAAGCCACTCAAGACCGGCCTGCCCGAGCCCGAACCGCCCGCGGAGTCGGTCGACGTCGGGCGCCTCGAGCTGAAGAAGAAGAACCGGGACGAGCTGATCCGGCTCTACCGGCTGATGTTCCTGATCCGCCGCTTCGAGGAGCGCGCCCAGATCGAGTACACCAAGGCCAAGATCGGCGGCTACTGCCACCTGAACCTGGGTGAGGAAGCCACAGTG
This sequence comes from Candidatus Dormiibacterota bacterium, assembly GCA_955652675.1. Classification (GTDB taxonomy): domain Bacteria; phylum Chloroflexota; class Dormibacteria; order Dormibacterales; family Dormibacteraceae; genus Nephthysia. The sequence continues at coordinate 44,835 of CATPBP010000086.1, read as the reverse complement.
GTCGGCGGCATCCTGCCGCTCAAGGCCGGGGACTACATCTACACCAGCTATCGGGAGCACGGGCACGCTATCGCCCGCGGCGTGGACCCCCGGGCCGTGATGGCGGAGCTCTTCGGCCGCGAAGGCGGCGTCGCGCACGGCCGCGGCGGCTCGATGCACATCTTCGACATGAAGCACCGGTTCATGGGCGGCTACGGAATCGTGGGCGGCCACCTCCCGCTGGCCGTCGGCGCCGGCTTCGCCATCAAGTACCAGCGCGCGAAGGACGTCGTCTTCTGCATGTTCGGGGACGGCGCGACCAACATCGGATCCTTCCACGAGTCGCTCAACTTCTCCAAGGTGTTCGAGCTCCCCGTGGTCTGGTACTGCATCAACAACCAGTACGGGATGGGAACCGCGGTCGAACGCGCCTCCGCCGTCAAGGAGATCTACAAGAAAGCCTGCGCCTACGACATGGAGTCGGTGCGCATCGACGGCAACGACCTTCTGGAGGTGATGCGGCGGACGAGCGAGGTCGTAGAGAAGACCCGCGCCGATTCCCAACCGCGCTTCATCGAGGCGGTCAACTACCGCTCCAAGGGCCACTCCGTCGTCGACCCTGACAAGTACCGCTCGGACGAGGAGAAGGAGCGCTGGCGTCACGAGGATCCCGTGCTGCGCTTCGAACAGCAGCTGCTGGACGCCGGGGTTGCCTCCAAGGAGGACCTGGAGAAGGTGCAGGCCGAGGTGGACAAGGAGGTGGAGGAGATCGTCAAGTTCTCCGACGAGAGCCCCACCCCCAAGCCCGAAGAGCTCTACCGGTACGTGTACGCCGGCGAATGGGAGACCACCAATGCCTGAGAAGCTGTTTCGCGCCGCCCTCCGGGAAGCCCTCCTGGAGGAGATGGAGCGCGACGAGAAGATCTTCCTGATCGGCGAGGACATCGGCGTCTTCGGCGGCGCCTACCGGGTGACGGAGGGTCTCCTGGACCGCTTCGGGGCCATGCGGGTGGTCGACGCCCCGATCGCCGAGGAGGCGATCGTGGGCTGCGCCATCGGGGCCGCCATGTCCGGCCTGCGTCCGGTTGTCGAGATGATGACCGTGAACTTCTCTCTGCTGGCCTTCGACCAGGTCGTACAGAACGCGGCGAAGATCCGCTACATGTTCGGCGGAGAGACCACCGTGCCGCTGGTCATGCGGCTGCCCGGGGGGGCAGGCCACCAGCTCTCCTCGCAGCACTCCCACAGCTTCGAGGTTCTCTACGGGTTCATACCCGGGCTGCTCGTTGTCTCCCCCACCACGCCAGAGGACGCCAAGGGCCTCCTCAAGTCGGCGATTCGCACCGACAACCCAGTCATGTTCATGGAGAGCATGAGCCTCTACAACCTCCGCGGCGAGGTCCCCGACGGTGACTACACGACCCCCATCGGGGAGGCGGCGGTGCGCCGCTCGGGACGCGACGTGACCATCGTGGGCGTGTCGAGACAGGCGGTGCTTGCAGGCATCGCGGCCCAGCGGCTCGAGGAGGAGGACGTGGACGCGGAGTGGATAGACCTCCGTTCCATCCGGCCTCTGGACTGGAAGACGCTCGGCGACTCTGTGAAGCGCACGGGCCGCTGCCTCGTCATCGAGGAAGGCTGGCCGACCTACGGGGTGGGCGCGGAGATCGCGGCCGGGCTGCAGGAGCGGTGCTTCGACTACCTGGACGCGCCCGTGGCGAGGCTGGGCGGGGCCGAGGTGCCCATGCCGTACGCCAAGGACCTGGAGCGCGCGGCCATTCCATCTGTGGACGACATAGTTCGGCAGGCTCTCCGGTTGGTTGGAAAGAAGGCGCCGGCAGCTGTTTAGGACGGTTCAGGAGGTCGTATGTCGGACGTGAAGCCACCCCGCGACAGCTGCGGATTCGGGGAAACCCCGAGGGGGATGAGCTGAATGTCTGACGTGAACATGCCCAAGCTCTCCGACACGATGGAGGAGGGGACCGTCCTGGAGTGGAAGAAGCAGGACGGGGACGAGGTGCACCGGGGCGAGGTGCTGGCCGAGATCGAGTCGGACAAGGCCAGTTTCGAGATCGAGGCGGAGTCGGACGGCGTCCTGCACATCGTCGTCGACAAGGACCGCCCGGTTCCCGTCGGGGAGCAGATCGCCACCATCGGTGGTGAGGCGCCGCAGCGGCAGGAAAAGGAGGCGCCCCCCGACGATCGGCGGGCCGAGGACCGCGCGTCCGATGAGCAGGCCGAGGAGTCGGAGCAGAGCCGGCAGTCGGACGGCCAGGAGCCGGGTCCCGACCAGGCAGAAGAGCCTGCCGAGGAGCCCGCGGCGCGTTCCCAGGAGGAGCAGCCCGAGGAGCCGCCCGAAGATCGACCCCAGGAGCGTGACGAGGAACCGGAAACCGAGCCGTCCCCGGCCAGGGCGCAGGCGCCAGCAGCCGAAAAAGAGCCGGAGTCGCCCTCAGACGGCCAGGGGGGTCCCCGAGACGGCCTCAAGGCGTCCCCGCTCGCCCGCCGGCTGGCGCGCGAGACAGGCGTGGACCTCTCCAGCCTGAGCGGTTCTGGGCCCGAGGGCAGGATCGTCAAAGAGGACGTGCTGGCGGCTGCCGAGAAGGCGGGCGGCCGCCCTCCGGCGGAGCCCCAGCCCTCCAGGTCGCAGCGGCGGGCCGGGGCCGAGGTCGAGGTCGAGGAGCCCAACCGGATGCAGGCGACGATCGCGCGCCGGATGACGGTCTCCAAGACCAGCGTGCCGCACTTCTACGTGACTGTGGAGGCGCGGGTCGACGAGGCCGTCCGCATGCGCCAGCAGCTGAAGGAGATGGTGCCGAACGCCGACCGGGTGACGATGACGGACATGCTGACCAGGGCCTGCGCCATCGCACTCCTCCGCTTTCCGGAGGTCAACGCCTCCTGGGTGGACGGCCACTTCGAGCGCAAGCGATCGGTCAACATCGGGCTCGCGGTGCCGCCGGCGCAGGGCTTGGGGCTCCTGGTTCCGGTCGTCCACGACGTGGCAGACAAGGACCTGGTGCAGATCTCGATCGAGTCGCGGCAGGTCATCGAACGGGCCCGCTCCGGCAAGCCGTCGCAGGGCGACCTGGAAGGCGGCACCTTCAGCATCTCCAACCTGGGGATGTACGGCGTGGACGAGTTCTCCGCGATCATCAACCCGCCCGAATCGGCGATTCTCGCGGTCGGCGCGATCAAGGACGTCCCGGTGGTCGAGGATGGCCGCCTGGTGCCCGGCAAGGTGATGCGAATGACGCTCTCGGTCGACCATCGCGTGTTCTACGGAGCCACCGCGGCGCAGTTCATGGCGGAGGTCAAGCGTCTGATCGAAAACCCGATCAGCCTGGTGGTGCCGCCGGATCAGTCGGCGGTCCGCTGACCCCGGCCGAAGAGCTCCGACGCCTCAGGGAAGGGCAGTCCGGAGAAGCGCCTCCAGGCGATCACGACACCGTCTCGGCGGAGGCGCCCCTGGGAGCGGAGCGGGCGCTGGACCGGGTCCGCGAGGTCCTGGAGGTGGTGCTGGAGCGCTCGCAGGGCGAGTGGCCGGACCTTGACCAGTGGAGGATCCTGCTGCCGGACTGGTTCGTGGCGGCGTGCGTGGAGGACGCGGAGGTGCGCGATTGCGTCGTGGACCGCTGGTCCCTGCGGGCGTGGATCTACTGGTTCAAGCCCGAACTCAGACAGTGGCGCTGGTGGTCGGCCGCCCCCGACGGCGACCACCTGGAGGTAACCATCCTGGTCCTCCAACGCCCCTACCTCCGAGGAGCCCTGGAATGGCTCCTGACGGTCGCCGGCCGCTAAAAACCTCGCCCTTCCCTCCCCGCGAGCGGTAGGGAATTGCTGCCGTTTGCGGTTGGCATCTCTAAGCGCACCACCAGGTGGTTGCTGTCGAGTTTTGCTGCCAGGGCGCCGTGCTGGGCTGTGGCCAGGTGCCGGCTGATGGCAAGGCCGAGGCCGGCTCCGGGTGCGGCCGAGGAGCGGGAGGGATCCGCGCGGTAGAACCGCTCGAACATGCGCTCCGGATCGGGTGGGTGCGCCCCAACCTGGTTGCGCACCATCGTCTCCACGCGGCTGTCCTCGGCCGCCGCCCAGATGATCACCTCCGAGCGCTCGGGCGCGTACTTGACCGCGTTGTCGAGCAGGTTCTCAAGGATCTGATGCAGCCGCTCGGGGTCGGCCTGCACCGGCGGTAGGGCGGAAGGCAGGCGCAGATCGAGCTTGAGTCCCCGGGCCCGCGCCCGTGGCCGCACCAGCTCGATCTCCTGCTCCAGCTGCGCGGCGAGGTCCACGGGCTGGGAGTCCAGCGTCAGCTGGCCAGCCTCCACCCTGGCCAGGTCCAGCAGCTCCTGCGACATCCTCAGGACGCGCTGAGCCTCCTCGTGGAGGATGGTCACGGCCCGCTCCTTCTCCGTAGGGCTGTTGAGGCTGCCGTCCATCAGCGCCTCGCTGAACCCGATCAGGCTGGTGAGCGGGGTCTTCAGCTCGTGGGAGACGTTGGCGAGGAAATCACGCTGCTGCGTCCGGGTCCGCTCCACCGCCTCGGCCATGCGGTTGAAAGCCTGGCCGACAACTCCCATCTCGTCTTTGCCAGTCAGCGCGACGCGGCGTGAGTAGTTGCCGCGGGCGATGTCCTCGGCGGCGCTCTGGAGCTCGCTCAGAGGCCGCGTCAGAGCTCGACTGATCAGCGGTGACACCACCAAGGCCAGCAGCAGCGCCGCCCCCGCCGCCTGCAGGACCAGCGGAAGCAGGTCGCTGGTGGCTTTGTCGGCCACGGTTTGACGCGGCCGGGCGACCACCACGTAGCCGGCGTTGTTGATTCCCGTCAGCTGAGCGGTGGCGACCAGGTAGGGGGTGCCTCCTATGTTCACCGTCCGTTCGGCCACGAAGTCACCGGAGATCCTGTTGGCCGGGCTCCCCACGCCGAGGGCTTCGCCCACCGGAAGGGTCCCGTCGCTGTCGAAGACCACCCTCGGCGTCGAGTTCGCCCGGGTGGCCTTGCCCAGGACGATCAGCCGGTCGCCGCGCAGGTTGAAGTCGGGGACGTCCTGGCGAAGGTTGTCCTGGAACTGCGCCAGTCCCACCCTGCGGGCGGGCGGGCAGTTGCCGTTGGCGAGAAGGGTCGTGCATTCGGAGCGCAGAATCGGCAGCCGGTAGGAGAGCGCGCTGCGGGCCAGCTGCTCCTGGGCGTTGCTGAACTCCAGCTTGGCGAGCAGGACGCCGGTCAGGACGCCGCTCAAGGCAAGGCTCACGACGACGATCCCGATCGCTGCCAGGAGCAGGCGCAGGCGCAGGCTCAGCTTCGCACCCCCACCGGGACCCCTTCGCACCCGCCCTGGATCTTCCGTTTGATCACAACCTGAAACAGCCTCTCACGCCCGGCGCCGAACCGGGAACGCGGCCTGGACTCAGCCCGCGCCTATCTCCAGCTTGTATCCCACTCCCCAGACCGTCTGGATCGCCGGATCGGCAACGCCGCCGCGGGCAAGCTTTTCCCGGAGCTGCTGGACGTGGACGTCGACAGTCCGGGTGTAGCCGGGGAAGTCGTAACCCCAGACGAGATCCAGCAGCTCGCTGCGCTGGAAGACCCTGCCCGGGTGCCTGGCGAGCAGCGCCAGGAGGTCGAACTCCTTCGGCCGGAGCTGGACGCGCCCGTCGCCGAATCTCACCTCGTGCCGCTCCAGGTCGACCTCCAGGCGGCCGGCGCGGACCAGCCTGGGCTGATCGGGTTCGAGGCGCGCGCGGCGCACCAGCGCCTTGGCCCGCGCCACCAGCTCCTGGGGGTGAAAGGGCTTGGTCAGGTAGTCGTCCGCCCCCAGCTCCAGACCGACCACCTTGTCGGTCACCTCGTCGCGGGCCGTGAGCATGATGATGGGCACCTGGCTCTGCTTGCGGATCTCCCTGCAGATGGTGAGTCCGTCGAGGTTGGGCAGCATGATGTCGAGGACGACCAGGTCGGGCTTGACCTGGCCGAAGCGGGCCAGGGCCTGGGAACCGTCGGCGACGGTTTCGATCTGGTAGCCCTCGCGCGAGAGGTACAGACGCGCCAGCTCGAGAATGTGGTCCTCGTCGTCCACGACGAGGACGCGGTTACCGCTCATGACGAATGCCACGTGTCACAACATCCACGACTCTGTCAGCCGCTGGTAGCCAGAGTGCGAAGCATTTGTAAACGCGCGTCAATCCTGGGCCTCGGAAGACCTCAGGACGATTCGTATGGGATTGCCGGCAAAGCCGAATCGCTCGCGCAGACGGTTCTCCAGGTATCGGCGGTAGGAGAAGTGGAGGAGGTTCACATCGTTCACGAAGAGCACGAAGGTCGGCGTCTCGGAGGCCGCCTGGGTGGCGTACTTCAGGCTCAGGCGCTTGCCATGGAAACTGGGCGGCGGGCGGCGCAGGAAGGCTTCCCTGAGCACCCGGTTGAGCTCGTTGGTGGGGACGCGCAGATGCCTGTGGCCGACCACCTCCAGCGCCGCGGGCAAGACCTTCTCCACACCTTCGCCGGTGAGAGCGGAAATTGTCACCACGGGAGCGTGGGGGACGAACCGGAACTCGGAGCGGAGCTGGTTGGACCAGTAGTTGGCGCGGCGCTCGGGGCGCTCCCTGAGGTCGACCTTGTTCACCACCAGCACCAGGCCGCGGCCCGCCTCCAGCGCGTAGCCGGCGACATGCTGGTCCTGCGCCAGGACTCCGGTGGAGGCGTCCAGCACGAGCAGGACGACGTCGGAGCGCTCCATGGCCCGGATTCCCCGTAGCAGTCCAACACGCTCGAGCCGATCTCGAGCGGTGGAGCGGCGCCGGATGCCCGCCGTGTCGACCAGCCTTACCGGCAGGCCGTCGAAGAGGAGTTCGGTGTCGACCGGGTCGCGAGTCGTCCCGGGCAGCTCGCCGACGACCGCTCGCTGGTCGCCGAGAAGCTGGTTCAGGAGAGACGACTTGCCCACGTTGGGGCGGCCCATGATGGCGATGCGGGCGGCCGCCTCCTCCCCCGCCTCGATCTCTTCGGCGGGCGGCAAGCCGGTGAGGATGGCGTCCAGCAGGTCGTCGACCCCGATACCGTGCTGCCCGGACAGCCTCACCACCTGGGGAAAGCCGAGCTCGAGGATCTCGTGCTCCAGATATCCCTGCCGGGGATCGTCCGCCTTGTTGGCCGCCACCACCACCGGGCGGCCGGAGCGCCTCAGCATGCTGGCGATATCGCGGTCGATCGCCGTCACGCCCTCGCGGACGTCGAGCAGGAGGACGATCACCTGGGCTTCCTCGATCGCCACCCGCGTCTGCGCCTCGATGGCCGAGGCGGAGGACGCCTCGGGGCTCAGCTCCAGGCCGGCGGTGTCGACCACCGACATCTCCCGGCCCCTCCATTCCGCGACTCCGTAGAGGCGGTCCCGGGTGAGTCCCGGCTGGCGGTCGACGATGGCTTTGCGCCAGCCGATCAGCCGGTTGAACAAGGTGGACTTGCCGGTGTTGGGCCTTCCGACCAGCGCCACTATGGGCCGAGACACGGTCCCATTGTCCGCCGCCCCGCCAATGCGACACCGGCGCGGGAGTTGGGGGCTGGCCGCCTCTAGAATCGTGACGGTGCTCCAGGACCGGGTAATCCTCAAGCAGAACGACGTCTTCGTCGTCTCCGATCCCAGCGGCGACATCCCGGCCGGCGACGAGGCCGGGATGGGGCTCTACCGCTCGGACACCCGGTTCCTCTCGCTCTTCGAGCTGCGCCTCAACGGCCGCCGGCCGATCCTGCTCAACTACAGCGTGGACCGCGCGTACGTGGCCACCTTTCAGCTGGTCAACCCCGCGCTGGAGCCCGAGGTGGGCAGCCCGGCGATCCCCCGCCAGAGCATCAGCTTGCGGCGCACTCGCTTCGTTCATCAGGGGATGCACGAGCGGATCGGGCTCCAGAACTGCAACCGGCATCCCGTCCAGGTCGAGCTCGAGCTCCGCTTCGACGCCGACTTCCTCGACATCTTCGAGGTCCGCGGCTACCACCCGCTACCAATGGGGGGCGTCCGTGAGCCCGCCGTTCGCGACGAGACCGGCTTCAGCTTCGGCTACCGAGGGCTCGACGGCCTTCGGAGGAGCACCGAGGTAGTCTTCAACCCCCTGCCCCGGATCGGGTCGGGCCGCGCCGTCATGCCGGTGAGCCTGGGGCCCCAGGAGACGTTCGTTCTCCTGGTCGACGTGCTCCCCTGGATGGGCGACGACGAGCCTCTGCTGGACTTCCACTTCGACGCCGAGCTGGAGGCCCTGGAGCGCAGATACCAGGCCTGGAACACCTCCTCCACCCGGTTCGCCACGGACAACGAGACACTCGACCAGGAACTGCTCTGGCGCAACCTGGAAGACCTCCGGGTGCTCTGCGACGAGAAGCCGAGCGGTCTCGTCCCCACCGCGGGCACCCCCTGGTACGCGGTTCCCTTCGGGCGCGACGCCCTGATCACCTCTTTCCAGACCCTGGCTCTGAACCCGGAGCTGGCCCGCGGCAGCATCCGGTACCTCGCCGAGCACCAGGGCCGCCGGGTTGACCCGGAGCGGGAAGAGGAGCCGGGCAAGATCTTCCATGAGATCCGGTTTGGTGAGCTGGCGAGGCTGGGGATCGTGCCCCACACCCCCTACTACGGCACCGTGGACGCCACCCCCCTCTTCCTGGTGCTCCTGGTCGAGCTGCTGGACTGGACGGGAGACCAGGACCTGCTGAGCGAGCTCTTTCCGCACGTGATGGCGGCGCTGGAGTGGATCGACAACTATGGCGACCTGGACCAGGACGGCTTCGTCGAGTACGCCCAGCACGGCTCGGTCGGCGTCCGCAACCAGGGCTGGAAGGACTCCTACGATTCGCTGGTCGAGAACTACGGCGTGCCGGCACCCTTGCCGGCCGCCCTGGTCGAGGTGCAGGGCTACGTCTATCACGCCAAAGCAGGCCTCGCACGCATCTTCAACCAGGTGGGGTTGAGGGCCAACGCGGCCCGCCTCGAAACCGAGGCGGAAGAGCTGCGCAAGCGCTTCAACGATCTCTTCTGGATGCCCGACCTGGGCTACTACGCGCAGGCGCTGGACCGGGACAAGCGCCAGGTCAGCTCGGTCACCAGCAACCCCGGACACTGCCTGCTCTCTGGCATCGTCGATCGGCGCAGAGCCGAGGATGTCGTCAGCCGGCTGATGGCGCCGGACATGTTCTCGGGTTGGGGAATCCGAACGGTCTCCACAGAGGCCGTCAACTACAACCCCATGAGCTACCACAACGGCTCCGTGTGGCCACACGACAACTCGCTCATCGCGGCCGGGATGCGGCGGTACGGGTTCCACCGGGAGGCGGAGCTGGTGGCCCGCTCGGTCCTCGAGGCCTGCCTCCGCTTTCCCGATCACCGAATACCGGAGCTCTTCTGCGGCTTCGTCCGGGACCAGCGCTTCGGAGCAGGGCCCGGAGAGTACCTGGTGAGCTGCAGCCCCCAGGCCTGGGGCGCCGGCTCCCTCTTCCACTTTCTTCAGACACTCACCGGAGTGGAGGCCGACCTGACGGTGGGGCGGCTGAGGATCGACCCGGTGGAAACCCCGCTCTACAACCGGCTCCGGGTGGAGGGAATGCGCGTCGGCGAGGGCGAGCTGGACTTCACCATCGAGTGCGGCGAGGGCGTCAGGGTCAAGGTCGACCGAGTGCCTCCCGAGGTCACTCGGCTGGAGCTGCCCGCCTGAACAGGCGCTCGAAGCCGCGTCTGGCGGTGCTGCACTACACGGCGCCACCCGTCCCCGGAGGTGTCGAGCTGGCGATGGCGGCGCAGGCTGCGCACCTGCGGCAGGCCGGTTACGACGTCCGGCTGCTGGCCGGCCGGGGCGACGCCGAGATCATCGAGGAGCTCGACTCCCGGCACCCGGAGGTGGAGCAGGTGACCCGAGCCCTGGCAGCGGGCCAGCAGCCCGGCAATTTCGATGACCTGCGGAGTAGGATCTGCCATCGCTTGCAGACGACACTCGCCGATCGCGACCTGGTCATCGTCCACAACGTGCTGACCATGCCCTTCAACCTGCCCCTGGCCGCCGCGCTCCTCGAGCTGAGGCGGCCTCTGGTGGCCTGGACGCACGACCTCGCCTGGACCATGGAGCAGTACGCCGCCTATCGCAAGGAGAAATGGCCATACCTTCTCCTGGGGCGCCCGCAGCCCGACGTCACCTATGTCGTGATCTCACGCCAGCGCCAGGCGCAGGTGGCCGCCGCCTTCGGCCTGTCCAGCCAGCAGGTGCCTGTCGTGCCCAACGCCATCGATCCGCTGGATTTCGCCGAGCTGGGCCAGAACGCCCGGCGGCTGCTTCAGAGGGCCGGAGCGCTGGAGGCCTCGCCGCTCGTCCTGGTGCCGATCCGGGTCACCCCGCGCAAGCGGCTGGAGCTGGCGATCGGGGCGGCGGCGGAGCTCAGCCCGAGGATGCCTGGCCTGCGTGTGGTGGTGACCGGACCACTCGGGCCTCACAATCCGGACAACCGACGCTATGCCGACCAGCTTCTGCAGCTGCGCTCGCGGCTCGGCCTCGAGCGAGTGGTTCAGTTTCTCTTCGAGCAGGCGGGATCCGATGGGGTGCATCCGGTACGTAATACGGATGTGGCCGAGCTCTACCGGATCAGCGACGTGGTGCTGCTGCCCAGCGACGCCGAGGGCTTCGGCCTTCCGGTGCTGGAGGCGGCGCTGGCCCGCGTGCCCCTGGTCTGCGCCGACCTGCCGGTGCTGCGCGAGGTGGGTGGCGCCGGGATGTACACCTTCCCCCTCGACGCGGAGGGACCCGAGGTGGCCCACCAGGTCGAGCGCGCCCTCAGGCAGCGGGCCGCCCGCCAGCGCCGGCGGGCGATACGGCGCTACTCCTGGCCCACCGTTTTGGAGCAGACCGAACGCGTGATAGGAGCGGCAGTTGGACCCTAGACGCCCTCGTCTGCTGATCCCGATCACCCGGGCCGGCGCCGCTGCGGGTCTGCTGGAGGTGGCGACATCCCTCCTCTGCGGAGAGCAGGGCAGCGGCATCCTGCTCGGCGTGGTGGAGCTCCCGACCGGCCGGCCCATCGCCCAGAACGTGACGGTGGCGCGCCGCTACCGTTCGCTGCTGCAGCGGATCACCGAGCTCGAGAACCGCATGGACGTGGACCTGAAGGTGCAGGTGCGCGTCGCCGGCAGCCTCGCCCAGGGCGTCCGGGACGCGGCCTTCGAGAACGCCTCCGACCTCATCCTCCTGGAGTGGCCCGGCTCGTCCCGTGGGAGACCCACGGACCGGGCCCTGGAGGACCTGATCGCCACGCCCCCCGCCGACCTCCTGCTTGTCAGACCCGATCCGCGAGGCGGGCTGCTTCGGGTGGAGGACGGCGTGCTGGTGCCCGTACGCGGCGGTCCAAGCGCGGGCCTCGCTCTGCGCCTGGCCGCCTCCGTGGCCGGTCCTCAGGGCCGGATCACCTCCATGCACGTCTACGACCCACGTCACACCCCCGATCGGCGGGAGCGGGAGGCCCGCCAGTTCCACGAGCTCCAGGGCGAGTTGCGGGGGCGCCAGGTTCAGGTCCTGGAAGTTGAATCGACCCGGCCCAACCAGGCGATCACCGCCGAGGGTCAGCGGCATGGAGTGGTGGTGCTGGGCGCCTGGGCCGAGGCCACCCGGTCTCCCGTCATGCTGAGCGCGAGGCTGGAGGACACGGTGCGGCAGCTGCCGGGCACAGTCATCCTCGCCAAGAGCGCCCAGGCCACCGGCCCGATCATGTCGGACGAGGTACCGGGGCCGCCTTTCGGGGTCCCCCACGTCGAAGTCTCCACCGTGGTCGACAAGTGGTTCGCCGAGAACACCTTTCACTCTCGCGAGTTCCGCGACGTCGGCAGGCTGGTGGAGCTGAAGCGGCGGCAGGGGCTGACCATCAGCCTTGGGCTGCCCACCCTCAACGAGTCGGCGACGATCGGCCGGATCCTTCGCACCTTGAAGAGCCAGCTCATGCAGAAGGTGCCCCTGCTGGACGAGATCGTCGTGATCGACAGCGCCTCTACGGACAACACCGCGGAGATAGCTAGGTCGCAGGGCGTGCCCGTGGTCCAGCACGCCGACATCCTTTCCGAGCTGGGCACCTTCCAGGGCAAGGGCGAGGCGCTCTGGAAGAGCCTGCACGTTCTGAAGGGCGACATCGTGGTCTGGTGCGACACCGACATCTCGAACATCCACTCGCAGTTCGTCTACGGCGTGGTGGGCCCGCTTCTGAACGACTCCCGGATCTCGTACGTGAAGGGTTTCTACCGGCGGCCATTGAAGTTTGGGCGTGCCCTGGAGACGGCGGGAGGCGGCCGGGTCACCGAGCTGGTGGCGCGCCCGCTGATCAATCTCTTCTATCCGGAACTCTCCGGTCTACTGCAGCCGCTTTCCGGCGAGTACGCGGGCCGGCGCGAGGTGCTCGAACGCCTGCCTTTCTTCACCGGCTACGGGGTGGAGACCGGTCACCTGATCGATCTGGTCGAGAACTTCGGTCTCAACGCTGTCGCCCAGACCGACCTGGGAGTGCGGATCCACCGCAACCAGGAGCTCTTCGACCTCTCCAAGATGGCGTTTGCGATCATGCAGGTCGCCCTCAAGCGACTGGGCGACCGGCACCGCATGCACCTCCTGGAGGAGATCAACCGCTCGATGAAGCTGATCCAGTACAAGAACGACCGCTTCTCGCTGGAGCTGGTCGAGATCGGCGACTGGGAGCGGCCCCCGATGACCGCCATCCCCGAATACCTCTTCAGCCGGCAGCGGCTGCGGATGCCCGACTGAGGGCAGGCCCGAGGGCGGTCAGCAGGGCGGCGGCGGCCACCGCCAGCGCAGCGCCCAACGCCAGGGCCGTGGGCGCTCCCAGGGCTGTCCAGAGGACTCCAACCGCCACGCTGGAGAGGAGGTCCGCGGCGCCGTTGACGCCGGCCAGGACGCCGAAGGCGGTGCCGCTGACCCGTTCGGGCACCAGCGAGCTGACCAGGGAGCTCTCCATCGCCACCACCAGCGGCGCCTGTATCCCAACCGGCACGGCGAGCAGCGCCAGGGCCAAGGGGCCGTGGCCGAGCATCGCCACGCCGCAGGCCAGGCCAAAGCTCAGGTAGGCCAGGACGAGGATCGGAACCCGGCCGATCCGATCGGCCAGCCACCCACCCGGAAAGGAGACAGCGGCCCCGATGGCCTGGTGTCCCAGGTAGAAGAGCACGGCGCCGGTCAGAGCGGTCGGCCGCGGCAGCTCCGGCTGGAGCATCTCGGCCGCCCTGAGCGTGAAGAACGCGGGCGCGAAGTTGCCGATCCCGAACACGGTCACCGGCACCAGCAGGCGCCAGAAGTCGGCCGGGAGGTCCCGGCGGCTGCCCGGCTGCCTGAGCCAGGCGGCGGGCCGGGGATCGCGGGTGAGCAGGGCGAAGAAGATCACTGCCAGCAGCCCCGGGAGGATGGCCACCCAGAAGATGGTCTGGAAGCCGCGCCCGGTGGCGAGCAGCACAAAGGCGACAGTGGGACCGAGGAGGGCGCCGAGCGTGTCGAGCGCCTCGTGAAAGCCGAAGGCCTTTCCGAAGTGAGCCCGGTCGACCGACCCGGCGAGCATGGAGGAGCGGACGGGCTCGCGGAGGCCCCGGCCCACCCAGGCCACCCCCCGCGCGACCACCACCAAGGGCCAGGCAGAGACCAGTCCCAGCGCTCCCAGCCCCGCCACCGTCCCCCCGTAGCCCGCCACGGCGAGCCGCTTGCGCCACGCTATCCGATCGCTGAACCACCCGCTCCAGATCCGGACTGCCGCTGAGGAGCCGTCGGCCACGCCCTCCACGAGCCCGATCGTGTAGGCGGGCGCCCCGAGCCCCGCCGTGAGGAAGAGCGGCAGGATCGAGAGCACCATCTCGTAGTTGAAGTCCGCCATGCAGTCGGCGAGCCCGATCGCGAGCACGTTCCGGTTGAGCCATCCTGAGGTGGCCGGTGGGGATCCGACGGCGGCCGGAGGGTCGGGGTCCGCTAGTCGAGCACCTCGAGCGGCTCCTGGTGCATCGGGCCCCCGTCCTGGACCGCCCGGAAGGCGTTGCCGTCGACCACCTGTCCCTCCACGCAGCTGACTATCACGTAGATGGGTCCCGCCCAGGACCGCCGGGCGTCTGTGATCGAGGCCTGGGCCGGGTGGTCGGGGTGGCTGTGGTAGTAGCCGACGATCTCGAGGCCGGCGTCGTCGCACTCACGCTGGATACGGATCTGGTCGCGCGGATCCATCTCGTAGCGGTCCCTGGCCCGCTCCACCATCGTGTTGCGGACGCGGCGGGTGATGTCGACCCGGTCGGAGCCGGGGCTGGCGACCAGAATTCCGCAGATCTCGTAGGGGTATCCCTCTCCGGCGTGACCCCGAATCTCGTCGTACGCCTGCCGTGTGATCCTCACGCCCGTCGGTAAAGACCGGTGGACAGGTAGCGATCGCCGCTGTCGGGGAAGATGGTGACGACGACTCCCCGCTCGATCGTGGCGGCCAGCTTCTCGATCGCCCAGAGGACGGCACCGCAAGAGTGCCCGACCAGGATCCCCTCCGAACGGGCCAGCCGGCGGGCCAGGTCGTAGGCCGGCTCGGTTGGGGCGCCCCACACCTCGTCGGCCAGCTCCGGGCGCCAGAGCCCTGGCACTATCGAACTCGGCAGGTGCTTCAGGCCCTCCAGCCCATGGAAGGGGTCGTCCGGCTCGACGGCGATGGTCCGGATGGAGGAGTCGTGCTCCTTCAGGCGGCGGGCGGTGCCCACGAAACTGCCCGTGGTGCCAAGCCCGGCGACGAAGTGAGTGACCCGGCCCATCGTCTGCCGGAGGATCTCGGGACCCGTGCCGTTGTAGTGGGCGAGTGCGTTGGCGGGATTGTTGTACTGGTCGGGGTAGAAGTAGCACTCAGGGTCGGCCGCGATCAACTCGCGGACCAGCCTGATGGCGCCGTCGGAACCTTCCATGCCGTCGGAGAAGACGACTTCGGCGCCGTAGGCCTGGACGAGCTGCTTGCGCTCCTCGCTCACGTTGCTGGGCATCACGAGCCGCACGCGGTATCCCTTTGCTGCACCCACCAGCGCGTAGGCGATGCCCGTGTTGCCGGAGGTGGAATCGACGATGATGCGGTCTTTGGTGAGCAGGCCGCGCTGCTCGCCATCTTCAACCATCGCGAGCGCCGCTCGATCCTTGACCGAACCGCCCGGGTTGAACCATTCGGCCTTGGCGTAGACCTCAACCTCTGGGTACTGCTCCTCGAAGAGCCTGATCCGCAGGAGCGGTGTGTTGCCGACGAGCTCTGTAATCGTGCGACCGCCGGCGGGCATCATCCCAAGACTACGAAACCTGGGCAGGGAACCCGGCTGTTCCGGGTCATCTCCCGAGCTTGACCAGGACCACGCCGGCGACGATGTATAGCGTGGCGAGGCCGTATCCAAGGATCGATCGCCTGAGCACCGTGCCTCCTTCCGGTGCGAGCACGTTGAGCGTCGCCTTGCCAAGCAGGAGGCCGCCCCCGAGCACGGCAAGGCTGGGCCGGTGTGAGAGGAGTCCGTACAGGAGCACGGCGCCGAAGAGCAGCACCTCGACCAGCTGGACCGCGGTGTAGAGCCTCAAGCCGGGCCGGCGAGGGCCTGCCGGAAATCCTCCAGCAGGTCGTCGGGATGCTCGAGCCCCGCCGATACCCGAACGGTCCCAAGCGTGACGCCGAGCGCGAGCCGCTGCTCGGCGGAGAGCGAGCGGTGTGAGGTGATCTCGGGGTAGGAGATCGTGGTCTCCACCCCCGCCAGGCTGGCCGCAAAGCGGACCAGCCGGAACCGGGAGAGCATCGCCTGCACGGCGGGTCTTCCCCCCTCGAGGTCGAACGCGAACATCCCGCCGGAGCCGTCAGGCAGCAGGCGAGAGGCGACCGCGCGGCTTGGGGAGCCCGGAAGCAGCGGATGGTGGACGGCGGCAACCCCCTTCAGCCCGGCCAGCCCGGTCGCCAGCCGTAGGCCGTTCTCGCTGTGGCGCGCCATCCGGAGGTGGAGCGTGCGCAGCCCCCGCAGCGCCAGCCAGGCTTCGAAAGGACCCAGCGATCCTCCGGTGCGAGTCATCACCCCGCGAGCCCGTTCGACCAGGTCGCGAGGACCGGCGAGCAGCCCCGCTATCAGGTCCGAGTGCCCTCCGATGTACTTGGAGACGCTGTGCAGGACGCCGGTCGCCCCCAGCTCCAGGGGCCGGCAGAGGATGGGCGAGGCGAAGGTGTTGTCCACGAGCAGCGGCACGCCTCCATCCCTGCACAACCTCGCGATCGCCTCCTGGTCGCAGACCCGGCAGAGCGGATTGCTGATGGTCTCGCAGAGCATGAGGGCGGCGCCTTTGAGCTGACCGCCCACCGCTTCCAGGTCCAGCACGTCCACCTCTCTCACTTGGTAGCCGAGACCCGCGAGGTCCTGGTTGAGGAGGCTCAGCGTCGTCCCGTAGGCGTCGGCGGCGACCACCACCGGCCCTGGTCGGGGCGCGCAGGCGAGAACGGTGGCGAACAGGGCCGACATGCCGGAGGCGGCCCCCATCGCCCCCTCCGATCCCTCGAGAGCTGCGACCGCCGCCTCCAGGGCCGCCACGTTCTCGCCTGAATAGCGCCCGTAGACGTGTCCTGGCTTGCGGCCGCTGGCGACCGCGTCGTACTCGTCCAGGTCCTCGTAGACATAGACGGAGGCCTGAACTATGGGCGGGGGCAGGGGTTCGCCGGCCCGTGGCTCGCGGCCGGCGTGCACCGCCCGCGAGTCGAGCTTCACCGAACCCGGCCGGTTCGCAGCCGGGTGCGCCCCGCGTAGCGCGCGGAGCCGCCCAGCTCCGCCTCGATCTCGAGCAGCCGGTTGTACTTCGCGACCCGCTCCGATCGAGCGGGGGCACCGGTCTTGATCATGCCCACTGCGGTGGCCACGGCCAGGTCGGAGATGGTGGTGTCCTCGGTCTCCCCCGAACGGTGTGACATCACCGCGCTGTATCCCGCGCTGCGTGCTGTCTCGATCGCCTCCAGGGTCTCGCTCAAGGTGCCGATCTGGTTCACTTTGACCAGCAGCGAATTGGCGACGCCCTTTTCGATGCCCTCGGCAATCCGCGCCCGGTTGGTGACGAACAGGTCGTCGCCCACCAGCTGCAGCTGGCCGCCCAGCCTCGCTGTCAGCAACGCCCAGCCCTCCCAGTCGTCCTCGGCCATCCCGTCCTCGATGGAGACGATCGGGTATCGGCGGACCCAGTCCGCGTAGAGGTCCACCAGCTCCTCGCGCGTCAGAGTCCGTCCCTCACCTTCGAGCCGGTAGGAGCCTTCCGCGTAGAGCTCGCTGGCCGCCACGTCCAGGGCCACTGCGACATCCTCTCCAGGCCGGTAGCCGGCTCCCTCGATGGCGCTGACCACCAGCTCCAGTGCCTCCTCGTTGGAGTCCAGCTGAGGCGCGAAACCTCCCTCGTCCCCCACCCCAGAGGCGAGGCGCCGCTGCTTCAGGACCTTCTTCAGCGAGTGGTAGACCTCCGCCACCGCCCTCAGCGACTCGCCGTAGCTGGGGCTCCCGACCGGGCAGACCATGAACTCCTGGAGGTCCACGTTGTTGTCCGCGTGCACGCCGCCGTTGAGGATGTTCGCCATCGGGAGCGGCAGCAGGGTGGCCTGGACGCCGCCGAGATAACGGTACAGCGGCACCTCCTGCGCCAGAGCGCCGGCGTGGGCCGCGGCGAGCGAGACGCCGAGTATGGCGTTGGCACCCAGCCGCCACTTGTTGGGCGTCCCGTCGAGCTCGATCAGCGTTCGGTCCAGGGCGGCCTGGTCGAGGACGTCCATCCCCTCCACCGCCTCTGCAATCTCGCCCTCCACGTTGGCGACCGCTTTGAGCACGCCCGCGCCTCCATACCGGTCGGCGTCACCGTCGCGCAGCTCGACGGCTTCGTGAGCGCCGGTCGAGGCCCCGGAAGGAACACTGGCCGTGCCCGAGCCGAAGGGGGTCTCGACGGTCACCCGGACGGTCGGGTTGCCTCGTGAGTCGAGAACCTCCAGCGCGCCAACGCCCTCGATGGGAACCACGAGGCCGAATTCTAGAGGGCCGGGAAGGCCGGGGAGGCCGGAGAGGGGCCGAGGCCCAGGGGCGGAAAGCAGGCGCTAGTCGAGATGGGTCGAGAACCCGTAGTCGAGCAGCTTGACCGTGTCGGTCGTGAGTGACAGGTCATCCCCCATGACGACGGCGACCAGGTGTCGCGTACCCCGCTGAGCGCTGCCCACGAGGCAGTAGCCGGCCTCGTCGGTGTAGCCAGTCTTGAGACCCGTGGCGCCCGGGTAGGTGCCCACCAGGCGGTTCAGGGCGTGCATGTCGTAGGCCTTGTGCGACACCACTTGCGGCATCACAGCCTCCCTCGCCTGCGAAAGCGGCAGCACCTGCGAGTAGCGGACGACGATCGCGGCAGCCGCCACCGCCATGTCGTAGGCGCTCGTGTTCATGGCTGGGTCGTCAAGGCCGGTCGGGTTGGTGAAGTGGCTGTCGACCATGCCCAGGGCGGCGGCCTTGCGGTTCATCAGGTCCACGAAGTGGGCCCGGTCGGTGAACACCCGGGCGAGCGTCTCGGCGGCGTCGTTCCCCGAGCGCAGGAATACGCCGTACATGAGGTCTTCGACTGTCACCACCTCTCCGGGGCTAAGCCCCATGACCGTCGAGTCACCCTCCACCTGAGTCGCCTCGACCGGCACCGTGACCTGCCGGTCGAGCGGCGCCTGGTCGAGCGCGACCATCACTGTCATCAGCTTGGCCAGGCTGGCGGGGTGACGTGGCGCATGAAGATCCCGTCCCCAGAGCACGGCCCTGGCATCCACGTCGACCACGATGGCGGCGGGCGCGTGGACGCTGAGCTGCGGCATGCCACTCCGCTCCATCCAGGCCGAGGTGAACGGAGGGGCTGCGGTAGCTCCCGCCGAGGAGGCCACCCGCATGGCGGGGTTTGCGCTCCCATGCAGGGCCATCGTGCCGCCGAGGGACGCGCCCACCAGCGAGCCGCCGAGATGGGAAAGGACCAGGATGAGGCCGCAGGCAAGGGTTAGCGCCAGAAGGGCGGCAAGCAGGCGGAGGTCACGCGCACGTGGGCGGACGCCGCCAAAAGGCGCCGGACCGAGGGCTGAATCGTCTAGTGGAGGATCGGTCTGGGCGATGCCGAGGGGATTGTAAGCCGGATAAGTCGCTCAGGGAACCCGCGTATTGGAGGCGTTGAGCGCCCGAGTCTTGGACCGTGGCGAGGCGGCTCCGGGGTTGCGCCGCGGTTGGCAGGCCCGGCAGAGAAGAACTCTCTCCCCTACCCTCCCCGCAGACCCTGGGCGGCTATGCGGCCTTTGAAGACCCGGCGGGTGAAGGCGGCGGCCAGCGCCTCGCAGTCAGGACCGAGGCGGCGTACGCCGGTCACCGCTGGGAAGACCTCGCGCACCTGCCGGGTGAGCTGGTCAAGCGCCGGCGGAGCGGGGCGGTCGCTGGCCTGGAGCGTCGCGGAGGCGAGTGCAGCCAGGATCGCGAGGCCGGCGTCCAGGCAGCGGCCGATCGCCACGGCCTTGCGCCAGGCTGCGAAGCTCATGGCCGGGGCGTCGTTCTGCCCGAAGGCGCCGAGGCCCATCAGGCTGGGCTGGGCCAGGAGCCGCGCCTCGGCCGCCCAGCCCGCCTGGACCATGTGCAGCGGCTTGTACGTCCATTCCTCGGAGAGCACCCCGGCCGTAGCCGGGTGCTGGAAGAGCTTGTCGGTGTGACGCTGCGCCAGCTGGCAGAGATCCGCCCAGACGAACGCCATGCCGTCGATTGCTGCGGTGGCGCGGGCGTTGTGGTAGCCCCCAGTCGAAAAGACGCTGCCGAGCGGGTGGGCTTCGTCGGGCGGCGTGTAGACCGGGTTGTCTGTCACCGACCTCAGTGAGACGGCCGCCGCAGCCTCGGCCTCCGCCAGAGCCCGGCGCGCCTGGCCGAGGACCCGGGGCAGGATCCGGTAGCTCACCGGCGCCTGATGGCCCTGCCGGCCGATCTCGCCGCCCCGCAGCAGCGAGCGGAGCGAGCGCAGTGCAGCGGTTTCGTGCTCGTCGCCCCAGAGCGGCTCCAGGAGCTCCGAGTAGGCCTCCAGCGGCACGTTGAGCGCCTCTGCGGAGAGCGCCAGCACCTGCTCGGCCAGCTCCAGCCGGCCGCGACCGGCGAGGGCGACGTCTGCGACCATGGCCGCGGCGCAGGGCGAGCCGTTGATCAGCGCCATCCGCTCCTTGGCGGTCAGCTCCAGACGGTCGCTCAGCTCGTAGAAGAGGTGCCCGAGGGCCAGGATCTCGCCCGCTCCACCGTTGCCCTCGCCAGGAACCACGGGAAGATGGTCTGCCTCCAGGAGGGCGGCCACGGCTCTGGCGACCTCCCCCCGAGCCGCGGCGTGTCCGTCCACCAGGTTGGCCAGCCGGGCGAAGACGATTGCGCGCACGACCCGCGGCGGGAGCGCCTCTCCGAAAGATGCGGCCGTCCACACACGCCTGGGCCGGTTCGCGAGCGCCTCCTCGGTCAGAGGCGTCATGCCCCGGTCGCCGGGCCCGGTCGTCACCCCGTAGACCAGGGCCCCCGGATCCGCTGCCTGGAGCGCTTCCACGAGGGTCTGGAAAGCAGCGTGAGAGCGGTCCATCACGGCCATGGCGCGGTCGCCTATCTCGACCCCATCGCCGTCCCAGGCCACGCGCCTGAGCGCCTCCAGGCTGAGGTCGGACCGCGTCTCGACCAGCGCGCTCACCGGTTTCCCACCACCAGTTCAGCAAGCTCCTGGAGCAGTCTCATCGGCTCTCCAGGGGCAGGTCGGTCAGCAGCTCCTGGAGGGCGATCAGTCGAGCCACATAGGAACGGACCGGCTCCCCCATCTCGCCGGCCAGGCTCCACAGCGGCTGGTTCCCCTCTGCCTCGCGCACGTCCAGCATCCTGCGGTGTGCCGAGCTGAGACGGCCGCCCAGCGCCAGGGCGGCCTCGACCAGGCTGCCCAGCCAGGATTCGTAGAGCGCCACCTCCTGGATGCGAGGATCGCGCCCCAGGGCGTCGGGAAAGGCGTCGGCTCGGTGCTCGTCCCAGAGCCGCCGCAGCCGGGCGTAGTGCTCGCCCTCTGGGATCAATCCCTGGCTTTGAGCCTGTCCACCACGGCGTCCGCGACCTCGCTGGTCCCGACCGCGCCGGGATCGTCGCGGCTCGGCTTCAGGTCGTAGGTGACGGCGCTGCCGTCCTCGATGACCGCGGCGATGGCGCTCTCGAGGGAGTCCGCGGCTGGGATCTCGCCCAGGTGCCGGAGCATCAGCACACCCGAGAGCATCACGGCCATGGGGTTCACCCGGTTCTTCCCGGCGTACTTGGGGGCGCTGCCGTGCGTGGCTTCGAAGACTGCGCCGTTGGTCCCTATGTTGGCGCCGGGGGCCAGGCCGAGGCCACCGATCATCCCCGCGCCGAGGTCCGAGATTATGTCGCCGTAGAGGTTGGGACAGCAGAGCACGTCGTACTCGCTCGGCCGCAGCACCAGCTGCATGCACATGTTGTCGACGATGCGATCCTCGAAGGCGACGTCCGGGTTGCGGGTGGCGACCTCACGGCCGACGGCGAGAAAGAGCCCGTCGGTGTGCTTCATGATGTTCGCCTTGTGCACCAGCGTCACCTTCTTGCGCCCGTTCTCGCGGGCGTAGTCGAAGGCGAACTGCACGATGCGCTCTGAGCCGGAGACGGAGATCGGCTTGATGGAGAGCCCCGAGTCGGGGCGGATGCGCTTGCGGGACAGCGTCGAGATCTCCTGGATTAGCCTCTCGCAGTCAGCGGTTCCCTTCTCGAACTCAATGCCGGCGTAGATGTCCTCGGAGTTCTCCCGGACGATCACGAAGTCGAGGCCCTCACGCAGGTTGCGGGCGCCGGCGTAAGCCTTTACCGGGCGAACGCAGGCGTAGAGCTCCAGCTCCTGGCGCAGCGCCACGTTGACGCTCCTGAAGCCGGTGCCGACCGGCGTCGTGATCGGGCCCTTGAGGGCCACCTGCGTGCGCCGGATGGAGTCGAGGACATGCTCGGGCAGCGGGGTGCCGTACCGCTCCATCACGTTCTCCCCAGCTTGCTGGACGTCCCAGTCGAACTGGACGCCGGTCGCCTCCAGGACGCGCACGCTGGCCTCGCAGATCTCCGGCCCGACGCCGTCACCCGGGATCAGGGTTACAGCGTGCCGGCCCACGAGCGCCCCGGGCCTACTTCTGGAAGTAGTCGGCGTTTATCTTGATGAACGAGGTCCACTCCGCCGGAACCTCGTCCTCAGGAAAGATCGCGTCCACCGGACACGGATCGACGCAGGCCCCACAGTCGATGCACTCCTCGGGATCGATGAAGTACATCTCTGAGGCGTCGTCGGTGTGGATGCAATCGACCGGGCAGACTTCCACGCAGGAGGCGTCTTTGACGCCGATGCAGGGTTGGGTTATTACGTAAGCCACTCGTAGGCATTCTAGCCGCACGCTCCCTCCGCCTTGCGGCGAGAAGGCCTCCGCGGCAGCGGAGTGGGCAACCTGACGGCCCAACCTCGACGCCAGGCCGCAAAACCCGCCTGTGGATCCCGGATAGCCTGGCCGCGAGCCATGACCAACCCGGAGTCCGGCGCGCCGCCCTACGACATCGCCGCACTGCGCGCGCAGTTCCCGGTCACTGCCAGCCACGCGTACTTCGACCACGCCACCTTCGGCCCGCCGCCGAGAGCCTTCGTCGTGGCGGCCACGGCCTGCCTCCGCGAGCTCTCCGAGGCGGCCCGGCTGCCGGTGCCCTGGTCGGCCGCCGTTGATCGGGTACGGGGGGACGCGGCGCGACTGTTCAACTGCGTGGCCGACGATGTCGCCTTCACCAAGAGCACGGCGGAGGCGATGAGCCTGGTGGCGCTGGGCCTGGACTGGCGGCAGGGGGATGAGGTGGTGGTGTACGAGGAGCAGTTTCCCGCCGGGGTACTGCCCTGGCTCAATCTCGCCCACCTCGGCGTTCGCGTGCGCTTCGTCCGCGACCGCGGCCGGCACCGCTTCGACGCCGCAGAGGTCGAGGAGCTGATCGGCGAGCGGACGCGCGTGGTCTGCCTGGAGCTGGTCAACTTCGCGAACGGGCTCCGGGTACCGGTGGAGGCCGTCGCGAAGGCGTGCCGGGACCGCGGCGCCTGGCTGCTGGTGGACGCCACCCAGGCCGCCGGCGTGCTAAAGCTCGACGTCGCCCGGCTGGGCTGCCACCTCCTGGCAGCTCACGGCTACAAGTTCCTGGCGTCCGGATATGGCGTTGCCCCGTGCTACGTCCACCCCGAGCTGCGGTCGCGCCTGCGCGTGCCTGAGCCCGGCTGGAAGAGCCGGCCCGACCTCTCGGACGAGCTCTCGATCACCGGCTACGACCGTGTGGAGTACGCGGAGGCCGCTCGGCGCTTCGAGCCCAGCGTTCCCGACGTCATCGCGATCGTGGGCATGGGCGCGTCCCTCGAGCTGTTCCTCGGGCTAGGCCTGGCAGCAGTCGAGGCCTGGGCGCTGCGCCTCGCTGCCCTGGCCGCCGAGGCGGTCCAAGAGCGCGGGTTCCGGGTGGTCAGCTCGCGGCGGGAGGGCGAGCGGTCCGCAATCCTTTCGGTCGAGCGCGCGGGAGTGGATCCGCGCGAGCTGGAGGCGGGTCTGAGGGCGGCCGGCGCCGTCGTGGCGGTACGCGAGGGCCGCCTGCGGCTGTCCTTCCACTGCTACAACGACGAAGCCGACCTGGACCGCCTCCTCGCCGCGCTCGCCCCCTGGGACGCCCGCAGCCGTTGATTTTGTCCCTCCCCCGACAAGGACCCGACAAGGGGAGGGAATTCTCAGCTCAGGAGGCGCTGCAGCTGGCCGGCCACGGCGTGCAGCGGGTCGGCGCTGCGCCGCGCCCGGCTCAGGATCAGGGCGCCCTCCAGAGCGGACAGGGCCGTCAGGGCCAGGGCCTCCGCCTCTTCAGGACCTCTCCCCTCCTCCCTGAGCCGCTCCGCGAGGATCGACACCCAGCCGCTGAGCGCCCAGTCACAGGCGGTTCGCAGCCGGTCGCCCTCGGCGGCGACGTCCAGGGCCACCGCCGCAACCGGACAGCCGCCTGTGAAGTTGCTCTCCACCAGCCGGTCGCCGTAGCGGGTCAGAAAGTCCGCCATCGCCTCGGCGACGTTCCGATGCCGGTCCAGGTTCTTTTCAAGGGCGCGATCCACGACGTCGGCGGCCTCCTGGAGCGCCTCGCGGATCAGCTCCTCCTTCCCGCCCGGGAAGTGGAAGTAGAGCGAGCCCCTGGGCGCTCCGCTGTGGTCGAGGACATCGTGCAGCCCCGTTCCGTAGGCACCCTGCCGGCGCAGCAGCTCCACAGTGGACGCCACCAGCTGCTTGCGCGTCTTCCCACGTTCGGCCATGGAAGACAGCATAAACTATGCAGACTGGTCTATATACTGAGAGGGTGAAGACTGCTCTCAGGGATGGCAGAGAAGTCGAGATCCGCGTCCTCGCCCAGGACGACGGCGAGCGGCTTCGCCGGCTTTTCTTCCGCCTCTCCCCGCTCAGCGTGTACCGGCGGTTCCTGAGTCCACTGCCTCGACCGCGAGAGGAAGGTCTCAGGCGGCTGCTCGACGTGGACCATCGCGACCGCGAGGCGCTGGCCGCCCTCCACGACGACGAGATCGTGGCGGTCGCGCGATACGGGCGCCAGCCGGGCTCGGAGGTGGCGGAGATCGCCGTCGTGGTGGCCGACGACTGGCAGCGCGACGGCCTGGCGCTGCTGCTCCTTCAGCGCCTGGCCGGGATCGCCGAGATGCGCGGTATCAAGCGATTCCAGGCGACCGTCCTGGGCGAAAACGCTCCAGCGCTGCGCCTGGTGCGGCGGGTGTTCCCGGCTTCCCACGCCCGTTGGGAGTCAGGCACGGCCGAGATCGAGATCCCGCTCAAGCGGTCGGCGGCCGGTTCATCATCGCCGTAGAGGCGCGCTCGAAGTACTCCTCGAAGGCGGCGCGCACCGACCTCGGGAGTTCGAGCGATTCCAGCGCCGCCCTCATGTGGGCCAGCCAGGCGTTGCGCTCCCGCAGCCCGATCGGAAAGGGCGCATGACGCATCCGTAGGCGAGGATGGCCGCGCTTCTCGTCGTACCAGGCTGGTCCTCCCCAGTACTGGATCAGGAAGAGACGCAGATGCTCGGCCGCGAGGGCGAACTCCTCCTCGTCGTCTGGATACAGCGGGCGGAGTACCGGGTCCGTGGCCACGGCGCCGTAGAAGCGTTCGATCAGCGTGGTGAAGGTCTGCTCGCCACCGGCGGCCTCGTACATGCTCAGCGTCCGGCCGGTCATGAGACGGCCTCCACTGGATCGCCCGTGTAGGCCGACGCCTGCATGTTGAAGAGCGCGGCATAGCGGCCCCCCAGGCGCATCAGGTCCTGGTGGGTTCCCTCCTCAACGAGCCTGCCGTGCTCCAGGAAGAGGATGCGGTCGGCCTGGCGGACCGTGGAGAAGCGGTGGGAGATGTAGATGGCGGTGCGGCCCTGGCTCAGCTTCCGGAGGCGGGCGAAGAGTTCGTACTCCGCTTGCGCATCCAGGGAAGAGGTGGGCTCGTCGAGAACCAGGATTGGCGCCTGGCGCATGAAGGCGCGGCTCAGGGCCAGCTTCTGCCACTCGCCGCCGGATAGGTTGGCCCCCTGGTCGAACCACTTCCCGAGCGGAGTCTCGTACTGGTCAGGAAGCCCCGAGATGAGCTCTGCCGCCCCACCTCGATCCGCCGCGCTGGCGATCGCGGGCCGGTTCTCGAGCTGGGGCAGGTCGCCGAGCCCGATGTTCTCGGAGGCCGTCGCCTGGTAGGAGACATAGTCCTGGAACATGGCGGCAATGCTGGCTCGCAGCTCGTCCGGATCGAATTCGCGGATGTCGATCCCGTCGATCAGAATCCGCCCTCCGCTCGGATCGTAGAGGCGGCAGAGCAGCTTTATAAGAGTCGACTTGCCGGCGCCGTTCCGGCCCACCACCGCGAGCGTCTGACCGGGCTCGATCCGGAAGCTCACGTTGGCCAGGGCCTGCGCGCCGGTCCCTGGATAGTTGAAGGAGACGTTGTCGAAGACGATCTCGCCCCTCAGAGGCTTCGGAATCGGTGTGGGATTTTCGGGCCGCAGCACGCTGACCGGGGTGCCCAGGAACTCGTAGAGGTTGCTCAGGTAGAGGTTGTGCTCGTACATCGACGAAAAGCCGCTCAGGAGACCCTGGATGGAGCTTTGCACGGACGTGGCCGCCGACGTGTACAGGGTCAGATCGCCCAGGGTCAGTCGTCCGGCCACGGCCTGGAAGGCGACGTACAGGTAGGTTGCCGAGCCGGCCAGGGTGGTGAGAAGTCCCCAGAGGTTGCCGAGGACGTAGCGGGTGGTGACGAGGCGCCGCTGGCGATCGTAGTAGGTCGAGGCCAGCAGCTGGAAGCGCTGGACGAAGTACCCTCCCAGGCCGAAGAGCTTGACCTCCTTAGCGAAGCTGTCCGTCGTGACCAAGGTGGTCAAATACTGCATGCGCCGCCGGATGGGCGACGCCCAGCGGGCGATGTTGTAGCCGCGCCATCCGTACTTGGTGTCGTTGATGAACGCCGGCACCGGTGTTACCAGCGCCACCAACGCCAGCCACGGGCTCAGCCCCAGGAGCAGGAGGACCATGCTGGCGAAGGTGATCCCCGTCTGCAGCAGGCCGAAGGTGGTGGAGATCATCGCCACCGGACGGTTGGCCGCATCGGTCTGAGCCCGACGCAGAAGGTCGTAGGACGAAGACTCCTCGAAGAAGGGCAGGTCGAGCCGGGCGGCATGCTCCATGACCATGAGCTGGATGGTGAGCGAGACCCGCTCCTGCAGCAGCTGCTGCGTGATGTTGCGCAGCGTGCCCAGTCCCGAGTTGGTGGCGAAGATGAAGAACTGGATCCCCGCCAGCACCACGAGCGCTCCCGTCGTCGTCAAGCCCGGCGACTGGATGGTGTGGAAAGGCAGGGGTAGCACGCCTTGGTCCGGCAGGTGATCTGCACGAACCCGAATGGCGGCCAGAACGGCGTTGATCAGGAGCTTTGCGGCGTAAGCGGTGGCCGCCGGTATGAAACCGGCCAGGATGGTCGCCAGCGCGAGACCGATGGTCAGCCCGGGGCTCGCCTCCCAGACAAGGCGCATTACCCGTGGCAGAGCGGCCATCGTGCCGACGGCTGCCTCGCGGACGCTCTGCAGCCGGCCGCCAAGGCCGGAGGGCCGCTCGGTCGGCGGCTCGGGGATCTCGGCGGGTCCGGTCAGGCCGCTGTGCGGGCTCGAGTCACCGGGGCTCGATCGGCGGGAGAAATATCGGTGTTCCACCTAGGCAGGCCAACCTCCAGCACGCTCGCGGGATTCCCCGGCGCGCAGAGTTCCCCTCCCTGCTCCTCTTCGCAGGGCGGAAGGGAAACCCGAGGCGCTCGGGGCCGGCCAGCACTTGCAAGGACTGGCGGAGAGGGAGGGATTTGAACCCTCGAAGCGGTTACCCACTTACGGCATTTCCAGTGCCGCGCCCTAGGCCGGACTAGGCGACCTCTCCGAGCCGAACCAAGTCTAGAGGACCGTCAGTCGGCCGAAGCTTCGTTGCCGTCCTGACCCCAGCGCATGTGAAAGCTGCCTTCCCGGTCGACGCGTCTATAGGTGTGGGCGCCGAAGTAGTCACGCAGGCCCTGGATCAGGTTGGCGGGGCTACGCTGCCGGCGGTAGCCGTCGTAGTAGGCAAGCGAGGACGAGAAGGCGGGCGTCGGCACCCCGACCTCGACCGCGTCCCGCACGACGCGGCGCCAAGGATCCTGCACCCTGCCCACGGCCTCCACGAAGTAGGACGCCAGGAGGAGGCTGGGCAAATTCGAATGCTCGTCGAAGGCCTCCTTTATCCGGTTCAGGAAGCGAGCCCGGATGATGCAGCCGCCCCGCCATATGGTCGCGATTGCTCCGAGATCGAGGTCCCAGCCGAACTCGCCGGCCGCCGCCGCCATCTGCTCGAAGCCCTGGGCATAGGCCACCACCTTGGAGGCGTAAAGGGCGTCGCGAACGGCGTCCACGAGCCCGTCGGAGTCGCGGGCGGTGAGGCGCGGCCCGGGCAGCATCGACGAAGCGCGCATGCGCTGGGCCTTCTGCGCCGAGAGAAAGCGCGCGAACACCGCCTCGGTGATGGCGGTGACGGGGACGCCCAGATCCAGCGCGTGCTGTGAGGTCCACTTCCCCGTTCCCTTCTGCTGCGCCTCGTCCAGGATCGCGTCGACCAGGGGGCTTCCGCTGTCGCCCTCTTGCTTGGAGAGCACCTCCGCTGTGATCTGGATCAGATAGGAATCCAGGTCGCCCTCGTTCCAGGTCCGGAAGATCTCGGCCTGCTGCGTGGGCTCCAGCTCCAGCGCCTGGCGCATGAAGTCGTAAGCCTCTGCGATGAGCTGGATGTCGGCGTACTCGATGCCGTTGTGCACCATCTTCACGTAGTGCCCTGCGCCGTCAGTGCCGATGTAGGTGCAGCAGGGAACGCCATCCACCTGCGCGGCGATCCGGGTCAGGATCGGCTCCAGCCTCTCGTATGCCTCGCGGGTGCCGCCGGGCATCAGGCTGGGGCCGTGAAGGGCTCCCTCCTCCCCACCGGAGACACCCATGCCGATGAAGCTGAAACCGGCGGCCTCCAGGTCGATGGACCGGCGCCGCGTGTGGGCGAAGTATGAGTTGCCACCGTCGATGAGGGTGTCCCCGGGGTCCAGGAACGGCCGCAGCTCGGCAATCGCCTCGTCCACCGGCTCACCGGCCTTGACCATCAGGAGGATCGATCGCGGACGCTCGATGGCGCCCACGAACTCCTTCACCTCGTATGTGGGAGTGAAGTCGCCTTCCTTGCCGTGCTCCTCCATCATGCGCTTGGTCCGGGCAGCGGTCCGGTTGTAGAGCGCTACCGGGATTCCGTGCGAGGCGATGTTGCGGGCAAGGTTCTGGCCCATCACCGCAAGGCCGTAGACGCCGATGTTGGGAGGCACGCGAAGAGTCTACTTTGCGGTCACCGCCTCAGCCGGGGGGTACCCCGTCCCATACCCTCCACGCAAAGGCGAGGGACCTTTTTAGGTCTTCTCCAGGACGCGGACGCCCTCGGGGGCGGCGACCAGGCAGGCGGAGGCTATGCCGATGAAGAGTCCGTGCTCCAGCACGCCGCTGATGCTCTTGACCTGGGCGGCGGTCCGTTCGGGTTCTGGGAGTCCACCGTGGAAGGTGAGGTCGAGGATCAGGTTCCCGTTGTCCGTCCTGAAGGGCTCGCGCTCCCCTCCTCGGAGCTCGAGACGATCGGCCAGGGCGAGCAGCCGGTCCCCGGTCCGGCGCCAGAGGAAGGGAAGCACCTCGACCGGCACGTAGGTCTGACCGAGGCGCGGCACCAGCTTCGAATCGTCGGCGATGACCAGGAATCGACGCGCCGCCAGGGCCACCAGCTTCTCCCGGAAGAGCGCGCCTCCGTGCCCTTTGACCAGGTTCAGCGACGGGTCGATCTCGTCCGCGCCGTCGATTGCCAGGTCGACAGCTCGGTCCAGGTCCTCGACCACCTCGATGCCGGCCTCCCGAGCCATCCGCGCGCTCTCCAGCGAGGTGCACACGGCTGTGACCCGAAGTCCCTGCTCCGCGCGGCGGATCAGTCCCTCAATGAAGAGGCGAGACGTCGTACCCGAGCCGAGACCGAGCAGCATTCCGCTCTCGACGTACTGGAGAGCGCGCTCGGCTGCGGCCTCCTTTAGCTGGTCGCGCTCAGCCAACAGCCTCACGCAGCGCTCGAATGCCGGCCGCCACACCCCCCGGGTGGCCGAAGGCCGAGCTTCCCGCGACCAGGAGGGTCGCCCCGGCCTCCACAGCCTTGGGGGCGGTCTCGACGTCGATGCCCCCGTCGACCTCGACCTCGACTCCCGGCGCGATCTCGCAGACGCGGCGCACCTTGTCCGGACTGGCGGGGATGAAACGCTGGCCCCCGAAGCCCGGCTCGACCGTCATCACGTTGATGATCGAGACGTACTGCCAGACCTCCCTCAGCGAGTCGACCGGTGTGGCCGGATTGAGCACCAGCCCCGGCCGGGACCCCGCTTCCTTGATGGCCTGGATCGTCCGGTAGAGGGAGTAGGTGGACTCCACCTGGACCAGAATGTAGTCGGCGCCGGCCTTGGCGAAGGCGACGACGAACTGCTCCGGGCGCTCCACCATGAGATGCGCCTCCACCGGGAGGTCGGGGATGCAGCTCTTGACCGCCGCCACCGTATCCGGTCCGAAGGTCAGGTTGGGCACGAAGTGACCGTCCATCACGTCAACCTGAATCCTGTCGGCACCCGCGGCGGCCGCCTCCCTGACCTGGTCGCCGAGACGGGTCAGGTCGGCGGAGAGGATCGATGGAACGATCTGGATCACAGTCGCTCGGCCGCGGCCCGGTCGAGCAGGAACTCCGCTCCGGGGATCATCGCGGACGGTACGGAGCCCTCGCGGACGAGCGCCATGGCGGCCGCCTTGTCGGCACCGGTGACCAGGAAGACGACCCGCCGAGCCTCCCTGAGCGCGGTCAGCGTGAGGCTGACCCGCTCGGGCGGCGGTTTGGGCGAGTTCCGCACGCCCACCACATAACCGTCGGCCTGGAGAGCCGGCGAACCGGGGAAGAGCGACGCGGTGTGACCGTCCGGCCCCATCCCGAGAAGCACCAGGTCAAGGGGGGCCAGACTCCTCACCACCGGGTCGTAGAGCGCCGCGGCGGTCTCCGGGCCGAGCTCCGCGGGCATCCGATGCACGGTCGCCGGGAACACCTGATCGAGGAGTTCCTGCTTGGCCGAGAAGTAATTGCTCTCGGCGTCGTCCGGGGGGACGCAGCGCTCGTCGCCGAAGAGCACCGTGACCCTCCCCCACTCGATGGGCTTGGTGCAAAGCAGGCGGTGCGCCTTGGCGGGCGTGGTGCCGCCAGCCAGCGAAAGCGTCCGGGCGCCGCCGCCGAGTTCGCCGGCCACCAGGTCGGCGGCGGCCGCGGCCACCTCGTCGGCCGTATCGAAAATCCTGACGTTCAGAGGAGTCGAGCTCATCGGAAGGCGTCCACCAGCTTTGCGGCGGCCTCCAGCGAACGAAGGTAGACCCGGTCCCGGCGGGCTGAGGAAAGCGCCTGGAGGAGCAGCGCGGCGTCGTCCAGGTCCGGCAGGGGAAGCCTCTGGTGCAGCGTCTCCTCGCCGCCCATGTCGATGAGCACATGGGCGTGGTCGGACCGGTCGGCGCGGACCTCCATCTGCATCGCGAACGGGTTGCCCTCGGAATGGCCGTCGAATCGCACCGCGCAGAGCATGCCATGGTGCATGTCGTGGGATGTGGCTGACCGCAGCGTCAGCTGGACTGTCTGACCGTTTTCGCCCTTCAGGATCGCCTCCGAGCCACTGCTGGACACACTCACGGCTGGGGTCAGCCGCCAGCCGAGCAAGGACATCAGCCAGCCGCCGATCAAAGTGCCCGATACCCGGTTGGCCCGGCCCTCGCCCACGCAGGCGATGTCCACGCGCTGCAGGCCGGACAGCAGATGCCGCCTCTCCTCAGGCGCAAAGAATTGAGCCAGGGTCTCGCGCCATGCCTTCTGCCTGGCCCACTGCAGGTCCACGAATCCCATCCGGCCGCCCAGCCGATCGGCCAGGGCCGCCAGGTCCAGAAAGGCGTCCACCTTGTTCGAGAAGTGGGAGGAGTCGACGATTAGAACGTCACAGACGACAAGCGCGTCGCGCAGGCCCCGCTCGCCCAGAGGCGGCGTCCCGGTCCACCAGACATAGGTGGGAACGTCGGGTATGAGCAGCGGTTCGAGAAGGCTGGCTATGTGTTCACTGGCGTCACCGCGCACCTTCAGGGTGAGCTGTTCCAGCTGTACGGAGGTCCCCCAAACCAGCTGGTGAGCTTCGGCGGTGATCTCGGCGTCGAGCCCCGCCTTCCCGCCGGCACTGCTGTGGAGCACGATTGCCCGCAGGGGGTGACCTGCGGCTACCGCTCCCACCACCTTCTCCGCCGCTTCCTCCCTCTGATCGTCGCTTACGGCTATCACCAGGTTCATGACGCAGTTGCGTGGGCGCGGATGCTCGTCGTCGCCCATGTCCTCGTGAGTGAGCTCGGTGTGCAGCCTGCTCATCTCGGCCGCGACGGTCTTCACGTCCACGTTCTCCGCCGCCCACCTCCGCGTGCTGACCCGATCCTCGGACAGTGTGCTCATCGACGCTTCCTTTCCTTCTCTAGGGGTGGTGCCAGACCCGACCGTCCAGCGCCAGCAGCATGTCTGCGGCGAGCGGCCCCCAGGTCCCGGCGGCGTAGGTCTGCAGCGGCGGCTGGCCGCTGTGCCAGCTTTCCTCGATCACGTCGATGAAGTGCCAGGCGGTCTCCACCTCGTCCGACCGGGTGAACAGGGTCGGATCTCCCAGCATGCAGTCCACGAGCAGTCGCTCGTAGGCGTCCGGCGCGTCCACCAGGAAAGTCGAGGTGTAGAGAAAGTCCATGTTCACGCTGCGGATCACCACACCCGCCGTGGGCACCTTGGCGCCGAACCGCAGCGAGATGCCCTCCTCGGGCTGGATCCGCAGGGTTATCGAGTTGGGCTCCAGCTCTTTTGTGGCCTCCCGCCCGAAGGTGAGGTGCGGGGGCCGCTTGAACTGGACCCGGATCTCGGTCACCTGCTTGGGGAGGCGCTTCCCGGTTCGGATGTAGAAGGGCGTGTCAGCCCAACGCCAGTTGTCCACATAAAGCTTCAGGGCGGCGTAGGTGTCGGTCTCGGAGTTCGCCGCTACGTTCTTCTCCTGCCGGTAGCCAGGCACCTGCTCGCCCAGCACCCAGCCCTCCTCGTACTGCCCGCGGACGGTGTGGCTGGGGATGGCCTTGGTCTCGATGGGCCGCACCTGCTTCAGAACCTTCACCTTCTCATCGCGCACGCTGGTCGCGTCGAAGGCGACGGGCGGCTCCATGGCGACCAGCGTCAGCAGCTGAAGCGCGTGGTTCTGGACGATGTCGCGGAGGGCCCCCGACCTCTCGTAGTAGGAGCCGCGAGTCTCGACGCCGAGCGGCTCGGCCGCGGTGATCTGCACGTGGTCCACGTGCTGGTTGTTCCACACCGGCTCGAATATCGAGTTGGCGAAGCGGAAGGCCAGTATGTTCTGGACCGTCTCCTTGCCCAGGTAGTGGTCGATCCGGTACAGCGAGTCCTCGGGGAACGCCGACCTGAGGACGCGGTTCAGCTCATGGGCCGAGTGCAGGTCGCTCCCGAATGGCTTCTCCACGATGATCCGGCGGTAACCCCGGCCCTTGTTGAGCCCCACCGCCTTGAGCTGCTGAGCGATCGCCGGGTAGGTGGGCGGCGGGGTGGCGCAGTAGAAGACGACGTTCCCGCCGGTGTGCCGGGCGGCCTCCAGCTCGGCCAGCCTGTCGCGCAGCCGCTCGAAACCCTCGGTTCTCCCGAAGTCCACCTGCAGATAGGTCAGGTCCTTGAGGAAGGCGTCAAGTGTCTCCTCGTCCACCGGCTGGGTACGCGAATGGGCCTTGATGCTCTCCGACGCCTTCTTCCGAAACTGCTCTTCGGTCAGGTCGTCGATCGCCGCCCCTATGAGCATGAAGCCCGCTGGCAGCAGCCGGTTGCGAGCCAGGTTGTAGAGGGCGGGCAGGAGCTTGCGCTGGCTCAGGTCACCGGTCGCCCCGAAGATCACCATGAGAGCCGGGTCGGCCGTCCGGTACTCGCTGAGACCCTCTGCCAGCGGGTTGGGGATCTCGGCTTGCTTGGTCACAGCTCTCCCTCCCCCTTGAGCCGGGGGCCGGGACTTGTGCTTTTCATACGTGGCACTTCTTTCTTCTATCCGACAGCCTTCTCGACCGATTCCGCCAGCGCCTTCCAGCCGGCCGCGACAGAGCGACCAAGGTTCACCCTCAGGACCGGATAGCCCCGCGACTCGAGCGACTGGAAATCTGCCTGGGCCTGGGCCTGCTTCAGCGTCGAGAAGGTGTACGGCTCGCCGGGCACCTCGGCGTCTCTGCCGTCTTCCTGGACGACCTGGAGGAAGACCCCGGTCGACGGTCCTGCCTTGTGCAGCTGTCCGGTCGAGTGGAGATATCGGGGGCCATAGCCGGCGGTGGTGGCCAGCCTGGTGGCGTCGCGCACCCGGGTCCGGATCTGGCTCATGGCCGCCTCCGAAGCGCGAGAGCGTCCGGTGAAGGCCAGGGCCGCCAAATAGCCGTTCTTCTTCGCCTTCCGAAGCAGCTCTGCCACGGCCGGACCGGCTTCGGCGGCGGAAACGGCGCCCGCCTCTGGCAACCTGCCTTCCTTCTCGTACTCCCCGAGCAGCCGCTGGATGCTGTCCTTGCTCTCCTGGACGTCTGGCTGATCGAAGGGGTCGATGCCGAGCACCGACCCGGCGACGGCGGTCGCCACCTCCCAGCGGAACATCTCAGCGCCGAGGTCGAGCCTGTCGCGCATCGTGAGTGTCACAACCGGCTGTTCCGCGTGCTCCAGCCGCTGTATGTCTTCGTTGTCCGGGTCGTTCTGGAGGCGCGTGTAGACGAACAGCCGGTCTTCGCCGTAAACGCCGGCGGCTCCCAGCGGCTCGCCCTCTACCGGCACGATGCCCTTGCCCTGCTTGCCGGTGCTCTCGCCGACCAGCTGTTCCAGCCAGTAGCCGAAGGTGGCCACCTTGGGGGACATCACCAGCGTCAACTTGTCGCGACCCAGGACGGCCAGCTGACCCAGGACGCCGCCCAGCCACACGCCGGGGTTCTTATCCGGCGGGATCGTGGGGTCGCACGAGTGCGCCATCTCCTGGGCTCTCTCCAAGAGCTCGCCGACGTCCAGGCCCATCAGACCGCCGGGAACCAGGCCGAAGTGGGAGAGGGCAGAGAAGCGGCCGCCGATGTCGGGCGGGTTCAGGAACGTCCAGCGGAACTCGCGCTCCTCGGCCAGCTTCTCGAGTGGGGTGCCGGGATCGGTGACTGCCGCGAAATGGCGGCCCGGGCGCCGGGCCCCCGCCCGCCGCACCTCCTGCCAGAAGTAAGCGAGGTGAGACATCGTCTCGATCGTCTCCCCCGACTTGCTCGCGACCAGGAAGAGGCTCTGGCGAGGATCGATCCGGTTGCGAAGAGAGAGAACGGTGGCGGGGTCGGTGGTATCCAGGACGTGGAGACGCGGATGCCCCCTGATGACACCGAAAGTGTTGCGAAAGACGTCCGGAGCCAGGCTGGAACCACCCATGCCGAGCACCACCACGTCGTCGAAGGAGCGCGCCGCCTCGGTCGCCCGCCGCGCCAGCGTGTCGACGTGGTCCAGCATCTGCTCGGGGAGGTTGAGCCAGCCCAGGCGATTGACTATTTCCTTCCTTCTGGTGGCGTCCTGCGTCCACAACGTCGCGTCCTTCGACCACAGCCGCAGCGGCACGTTCTCCTTCTGAAGCTGAGACACCGTCTCGTCGATCTGGGGCTGCAGCTTTCCCAGGGAGAACCACATGCGGGGGCCCCGCCCGGCGCGGATGTCACGGGAGGCGTCCGCCAGCGTCTTGAGCAGGCTTTCGAAAGACTTGGTGAAGCTGGCGACGCCCTCGACCTCGAGCTGGTGGGTGACCTTGGTGAGGTCGATCCCGAGCTCCTCCAGGTCCTGGAGCTGACGCTTGGCCAGGTCCATGTTCTCGTCCAGACTTCGGCGCACCTCGCCGTGCTCCCGGAAGGCGGCCAGTGTCGCGGGGGGCACCGTGTCGACCGTCTGCGGGCCGATCAGCTCCTCGACGTAGTAGGTGTCGGGAAGGCGGGGGTCCTTGGTCGATGTGCTGGCCCAGAGGCAGCGCTGTGGACGGGCGCCGGCACTGCTCAGGGCCTCCCAGCGCGGTCCCGAGTGGAGCTCTTTGAAGTGCTCATAGGCCATCTTGGAGTTGGCTATCGCCGCCTTGCTGAGCAGGCCCTGCAGCCTCTTCTTCTCCTTGGGGTCCTTGGTCGCCTCG
Source organism: Candidatus Dormiibacterota bacterium (assembly GCA_955652675.1). Taxonomy (GTDB): domain Bacteria; phylum Chloroflexota; class Dormibacteria; order Dormibacterales; family Dormibacteraceae; genus Nephthysia. The sequence goes on along the minus strand of CATPBP010000086.1, from coordinate 8,909 downwards.
ATCTTGCTCTCCAGCAGCTTGTCGACCTTGGAGTCGACGCGGCTGACGAAGAAGCTGGCCACGCTGCCGATCTTGCTCAGATCTCCGCCAGCTTTCTGCAGGTCCTCCAGGCCGGACAGGAACGCCTCCACGACCCTGTCGTAGCGCTCCGTGGAGAAGATCAGCGTGACGTTGATGTTCACGCCCTCGCCCAGCATCTGTCTGATCGCCGGCAGGCCGGGCTCGGTGGCAGGGATCTTGACCATGACGTTGGGCCTGCTCACCCTGCGATGGAGATCGCGCGCGATCGCGATCGTCTGCTTGGTGTCGTTGGCGGCCACCGGGGAGACCTCGATGCTGACGAACCCGTCCCCGCCGTCCGTCTGGTCGTAGACTGGCCGGTAGACGTCGGCAGCCGACTGAATATCCTCGATCATCAGCTCCCAGAGGATGTCGTCCGGCTTGCGCCCGGCCTTGACCAGGTGCACGAGCGCCTCGTCGTAGTCGGTCGAGCCGCTGACCGCCTTCTCGAATATGGTCGGGTTCGACGTCACGCCAGAGACGCCCTCGTCGCGCAGCTTCTCCAGCTCACCCGAGGTGATGAGCTGGCGGCGGATGTTGTCGAGCCAGAGACTCTGACCCTGCTTTTGGAGCTCCCGGATCGGACTCGCCATTACCCCTCCTTTCTGGCAAGCTCTCTGGCGGCTGCCACTATGTGATCCGCGCTGATCCCAGCCGCTTCCATCAGCTCGGCCGGCGTTCCCGACGTCGGCAGCCCCCGGACCGAGCACTGCAGCACGCGGGGCGGATCCGGCTCCGCGGCGAGCGCCTCCATCACGGCCGATCCCAGGCCACCCTCCGCATAGTGGTCCTCCGCGACGACGAAGCGACCCCCGGTCGCCTTGCTGGCCGCCCGCAGCGTCTCGACGTCCACCGGCTTGACGCTGTAGAGGTCGATGACGCGTGCCCTGACGCCGCTGCTGCCCAGCTCCTCTGCTGCTGCCAGACAGTTGTGGAGCGTGACTCCCGCCCCCACCAGGGTGACCTGGTCATCGTCGGATTGGCGCACGACGCGCGAGCCGCCGACAGGAAACTGCTCGTCCGGTCCGTAGAGCACCGGGTAGGCCCCGCGCGTCGTGCGCATGAAGACCACCCCGCTGGTGTCCGCCATCGCCTCGGTGAGCTTGGCCGCCGAGTTGCCATCGGACGGGTAGAGGACGGTGGAGCCGTGTACGGCTCGCATCGAGGCCAGATCCTCGAGCGCCATCTGGGAGGGGCCGTCCTGGCCGATCTCGACGCCCGCGTGCGAACCGGCCAGCCGGATGTTCGCCTGGGATATGGCGGCCATCCGGATGAAGTCGTAGGCACGGCTGAAGAAGGCGGCGAAGGTGGATGCGAAGGGTTTGTAGTGCCGCACGCTCATGCCCACGGCGCCCGCCACCAGCATCTGCTCCGCGATGAACATCTCGAAGAAGCGGTCTGGGTACTTCTTGGCGAACTCGTCGGCGTGGGTCGAGTTCGACACCTCGCCGTCCATCGCCACCACCTCGGGAAGCGCCCCGAGAGCCAGCAGCGCGTCGCCGTAGGCCTTCCTGGTGGCGACCTTGTCGCCCTTTGCATAGGTGGGCAGCTCCACCGTTCCCGAAACCTCTGGGCGGGCCGGCTTGCCCGGCTCCGGCTTGGGGCTCTCCACCTTGAGGTGGCGCACCCCACCCAGCTCCTTGATTGCCCGCTCCGCCATGTCCTCCGGGAGCGCCTTGCCGTGCCAGCCGTCCTTGTTCTCGATCTCGGAGAAGCCCTTGCCCTTGATGGTCCTCGCGATGATCACGGTGGGCTGGCCGCTGGCCGAGCGGGCCTCGCCCAGAGCCGCGTCGATCTGCTCCAGATCGTGGCCGTCTATGACCAGGGCGCGGGCCCCGAAAGCCTCCACTCGGCGCCTGTAGACATCGGTGTCCCAGCCGTACTCGGTCTCGCCGCGCTGGCCCAGGCGGTTGACGTCGAAGACGGCTGTGAAGTTGGAGAGACCGTAGTGGCCTGCCTTGTCAAGCCCCTCCCAGATCGAGCCCTCAGCGACCTCGGAGTCACCACACAGCACCCACACGTGGTAGGGCAGCTTGTCCAGGTACTTGCCGGCCAGAGCCACCCCGACCCCGATCGGCAGGCCCTGGCCGAGGGAGCCGGTGGCCACGTCCACCCAGGGAAGCACCGGCGTGGGATGGCCCTGGAGGCGGGAGCCGAACTTGCGGAAGGTCAGCAGCTCCTCGTCGGATACCACGCCGACCGCCTTGAACATGGCGTAGACCAGGGGCGAAGCGTGGCCCTTGGAGAAGATGAGGTGGTCGTTGTTCGGCTCGTGGGGGTTCTGCCAGTCGTACTCCAGGTGTCGAGCGATGAGGACGGCGATCAGGTCCGCCGCCGACATGCTGGAGGTGGGGTGGCCAGAGCCGGCCGCCGTGCTGGAACGGATCGAGTCGATCCGAAGCTGCTGCCCCAGGTCGTGCAGGAACTCGAGTTCCTTCGGGCTGGGCTTTGTTGTCGCGGTCGCCATATTCAAGATCTCCCGTTCATCAAGGCCTGTCGCCTCTTGCGCGTCTCGTCAAGCGACGTGCACCCCTCCTGAGGACAAAAATACGACCAACATCCGTGGTTCGGTCCCGCATTGCCGCTGCCCATCCCCGGAACCTGCCTCGGCGGGAGCCGCACACCATCCGTCGATCCTCCGCCGGCCTGTCAGTCGAGCCAGCGCTCTTCTATCCGCCACGGCTCACGGGCCTGGTAGGTGCGCAGCTGCACCCGGCCCTCGAGGCGACGCAGCGCGCTCATGATCACGGCCGGGTCGTCTTCCCGCGGACCGGGCCGGAGCGTCGCCGCAGGCGCAGCCCGCAGCGGGTGGGCGAAGACCTCCGCCTGGCGGGGCACCTGAGCCTCGTCCCAGCTGCCCTCGTGCCTGTAGACGCCGAGTTCGAATCGGTGGCGTCCCAGCATCTGGGCCCCGGGCGTCGCCACGCCCGGTCCGGCGTGCCGCGGCCGGTTGCGAAGGTCGTCGCGCGAGAGCCAGCCCACCGACCGGAGCAGAGTGACAGCGATGGCGCCGTCCAGCAGCTCGTACTCGAAGGGACCCGCCAGCAGCACCGCGACGCCCCCCGAGTCGACCCAGAGCCGCGCCGGGTCGGTCGGGAGATCGAACTCCCAGCCGTCCACCGCCCCTGGCTTTCTGAACGGCCTGTGCAGGGCGCCGAAGGCCGTGCCGGCCCAGGCTCCAGCGGATGTCTCCGCCGGGATCAGGATCCTCAGGCGGTGGTCAGTGGTGCGGTTGTCGACCTCGACGGACACCCGCACGAAGGGCTCGGCCTGGCTGCGCGTGTATGTGGCTGAGCGCAGAGGCCTGCGCAGCGGCCGAGCTCCCGGAGGCGGATCGAATGTGTATTCGTCGCCGTGATCCGGGCAGTCCTCGAGTTCCAGCTCGAGCGCCTCAACCGCTTCCACGGGTGCCGGCGGGCCGGCGCCCACCCCCAGCGGGGGCACACCATCCCGCTCGAAGAGGCTCGGGTTGAACCATCCGTCCCCCGATCCCAGCCGGTCCCAGAGCCGGCCGGCAACCGCCTCCACCCGGTCGAGCCGGGCGCTGGCCTGCTCGTGCACCTGGTCGATGGAGCAGCCGCAGATGCTGTCGTGAGCGGCGTTCAGGATCAGCTGGTGCCAGCAGTAGGCAAGCTCGCGGGCGGGCCAGCTCATCTCGCTCAGCGCGTAGGCCGGCTCCAGGTAGCGCTCGAGCGTTCGCTCCAGGGCAGCGTGACGAAGCTTCAGCGGGAATCGCGCGGAGAGCGTCCCCTTGAGCACGAAGGAGCCGTGCTGGGAGTGGAGCTCGCCCCGCCAGGTTGAGCCGGGGCTGGGGCGGACGGCGAGAAAGTCCTCCAGCGAGCTGATGGCGGCCGGCCGCTGGGTGGGAGCCGAGGGGAGTGCCACGCTGAGGCCGGCCGGAACGGGAAGGTGATCGTCACCGCTCATTACGAGCCAGGGACCGCCCGCGTTTCGCTCCAGCTGGCGCTCCACCTCCGAGTCGATCCGGACGGCGAGCTCTCCCGGATCGCTGGGCATGTGGCGGCCATGCCCGTAGCCGTAGCGCATGTGCACGACCTCCACCGAGCTGCCGTCCAGCGCCTCCCACTTGAAGACCTGGGAGTCCACCTCCGCCGGCACGCCGCGCCAGAGGACGGCGGTATCGATGCCGAAGCGGCTCAGGATCTGCGGCAGCTGGGCGGTGTGCCCGAACTGGTCCGGAACGTAGCCGACCAGCATCGGCCGGCCCAGGCGGGCCGCCCTCACCAGCCCCAGCTCCAGGTTCCGGATCAGCGACTCCCCGCTCACCAGGTGCTCGTCCGGAAGCGTGTACCAGGGTCCGAGGGTGATCCGGCCTTCCTCCGCAGCCTTCCGCAGCGCCGGGAGGCGGTCGGGCCTGAGCTCGAGGTAGTCGTCGATCAAGGCCATCTGGCCGTCCAGGTGAAATCGAAGCCCCGGTTCCTCGTCGAGACGGCTCAAGAGATCGTCGATCAGCGTGACGAGCCGGCGCCGGTAGACCGCGAAAGGCAGGTACCACTCGCGGTCCCAGTGCGTGTGCGGGACGACGTGGACCTGGACCTTGGGCGTCACCCTGTGCTCTGTGGCGCCCCCGGGGATGGCGTCGGGTGGCCGAGTTGAGGATCGAGCTGCTTGCGGTCGCTCTCGTACGCCTTGCTGAGCTGGGCGACCTGGTCGGCTGACGAGTTCTGTCCGGTGACCCGGAGATCGCGCTGGACGACCGTGGTCGGATGCGAGGCCTCGTCGAAGAGCTTGTCCCGCGACGACTTCCAGGTCGAGTTCCGGGTCTGGCTGGCGATCAGGTCCCGAGAAGCATCGCGCAGGAGGTCGTACCGGTCGCTCATCGCGTCGACGGTCCGAACGCCGTCCCCCCGGCTGGCCATGTCCTCCGCCTCCCGTTCGCGCACCTGGGCAAGCCGGATCTCCAGCTGGGCTCGGCTGAGCGCGTCACCGTCGACCGCGATAAGCGCAGCTTCACCAAAGCGTTTGATCGGGTAGAAGGGCGAGTCGGGGTCGGCGAAGACGCTCAGCCCGGTCAGCATCAGCCCGACCAGGAGCGCCAGCCCGGCCGCAACGCCCAGGGCCAGGGCCGCGCCCATCCGGTTGGGGTACCGGCGCGAATCAATCCCCGGCACGGTGGCCGGCCGCTGGTGCCGGCGCACCCACTGGGTTCGTCGCTCGGCGCCGGCGGCCAGAAAGGCGGTCCGAAGCCGGATGGTCGCCGACTCGGGCACCTCGTCCTGGAGGAGGCCGCGGACCTCGGCCACCGTGCGGAGCAGGGTGAGGGCGTCGGGCGGCGCGCTGAGGGAGGCCGCGGTCCGCTGCGGATCGGCACCGCGCGAGACCCGGTCTACGCCCTCGTCGAAGAGCCGGAGGTCCGCGTTCCCGCTCCCACCGACGGCACCATCGATCCGGCGTAGCGCCCCGGCCAGCTGGCTGCGCAGGGCAACCGCCCGCATTCCCAGCGCGGGCGCCAGGTGATCAGTGTCGACCTCTCCCAGCACCCGGAGCGCCAGCAGCTCGAACTCCTGGTGGTTGAGCCGGGCCAGGTCGGCCCGGATCCCCGCCGTCTGCGGCCTGTAACGCGCGGCTTCCGCCGCCGCCAGCCGGAGCACCCAGAGATCGAACCCCGCCCCGTCCCCGGTGAAGCCGTCCAGGCCGTCCAGGGCCCTCAGGAGGGCGCGGCCCACCAGCAACTCTGCGGCCTCCGAGTCCCCCAGCAACGCGGAGCAGAGTGAGTACATCCGGCCGACATTGCGGTCGCAGAGCTCCGCCAGCGCCTCGCGATCGAATTCCCGCGCGCGCAGCAGCAGAGTGGGGTCGGGTGGAGCGTAGGCAGTCGTCGACTGTGCCAAATGAGAGTCGACAATAACGATAGCCGTGCTCGAGCCGGAAATGCTTGCCGCCGCTTGGGTCCCGAACCGGGGAGGCGCCTGCACGACCGCCGCCGTGCTCGCCGGCCTGCGGGTGCTCGGGGCGCCGGCCGTGCCCGACCTGGGCGCCGCGACCCTGGCTCTCGGCGCGCCCGAGCCCTACGCCGCCCCGGCGCTGATGGACTACGTCTCGCTGCCCGGCCGGCCTGCGCCGCTCGACCGGCGGGTCGAGGAACTTGCCGTTCAACTCGGTATCCGGGTCCGCTGCCGCACAAGCCTCACCGTCCCCGGCCAGCCGCTGCATCCGGCCGCGGGCGAGGTCCTGGTCGCCAACCTCGCCTGGGGCCAGGAGCGGCCGGGGTTTTACGGGACCTTCGGCTGGAACCCGCTCCAGCCGAGGACATACGCGACCGGCGGGCACAGCGTCCTGCTGCTGGCGGTCGAGGACGGCGCCTGGCTGGTGCTCGACTCGAACCACCCTGGACTGCAGCGCTGGCCCCGTCCTGGCCTGGCCCTCACGGCGACCCGGATCAACCGCCTGGGCTGAGCTCTCCCGACAGCCGCTCGACGTCCGCCACCATCTCCTCCACGATGTCGAGGCCGGCCTTCCAGAAGCTGGGGTCCGTGACATCCATGCCCACCTGGCGCACGGCTTCGTCCGGCGCCATGGACCCCCCGGTTCCCAGGAAGCCGAGGTAGGCGTCGACGAACGAGGGGTTCGGCTGTTCCTGGTATCGCCGGTAGATCGAGAACGCCAGCAGGTTGCCGAAGGCGTAGGCGTAGACGTAGCCGGGGACGTTGGTGAAGTGTTCGACGTAGCTCCACCAGACCTCGTGCTCGTCGGTCAGCGTCAGCGAGTCGCCGAACATCGCCCTGATCTGCTCCTGCCAGAGCTTTCCGATGTGTTCCGGGGCCAGCTCCCCCTCGCTCCGCCTGGCGTTGTGGACGGCGTTCTCGAAGCGGTTCATGGCCACCTGCCTGAAGATGGTGGCGAAGCACTCCTCGACCTGGTGGCAGAGCATGGAGAGCCGGATCCTCTTGTCCTTCTCCTCTGACATCACGGCGTCGAAGGTGAGGGTCTCACCGAAAACCGAGGCGGTTTCCGCCAGGGTCAGCGGCGGGTGCTGGTCGAAGAGGTGGTTCCTCTGCGAGGCCAGGCGGTCATGCAGGCCATGGCCCAGCTCGTGCGCCAGCGTCAGGGCGTCGTTGAGCCGCCCGGTGAAGTTCATCATCACGAAGGGATGAAGGTCCGGCGTCCCGAACGAGCAGTAGGCTCCTCCCTCTTTGCCTTCGGCCACCGGGGCGTCGATCCACGGCTTCTGGAAGAACTCTTCGACCAGCGCTCCCGCCCGCGGCGAGAACCGGTGATAGGACCCGAGCACCATGTCGCGGGCGTCGCCCCACTCGATCTTTCTGGTGGCCTCCTCGATGGGGGCGTAGCGATCCCACTCGAAGAGCTGGTCGACGCCGAGCAGCTGACGTTTGACCCGGTAGTAGCGCGCGACCACGTCGTAGCGCGCGGTCACCGCCTCCACGAGCGCGTCGACCGCCTCGTCGGAGATCTCGTTGGCCAGGTTGCGAGAGCTGATCCAGCTCGGGTACTTGCGCAGCCGGTCGGCGATCGCCTTTTCCTGCAGGAGCACGTTGAAGATGTAGCTCCTGGTCCGCAGGTCCTGGCGCAGTGCTTCTGTGATCCCGTGGCTGGTGCCTTCGCGCAGCTCCCGATCGGCCTCACGCAGCATCGCGAGCGCGGACGAGAGCTGGACTCGACCCCGTGGCGTGTCGACCATGATGGCCGCGCAGAGCTCGCTGTAGAGGCGCGTCCAGGCCCCGGTGGAGGTCGGGCTGATCTCGGTCAGGAGCCGCTCTTCGACCTCGCTCAGCTGGTGGTCACGGTAGAGGCGCTCCTGCTCGATGGTGTGGCGGTAGCGGGCCGCGGCCGGATCGGCGTAGAGCCGGGCACACTGCTCGTCGGTCAGCCGGGCCACCTCGAGGCCGAAGAAGACCATGTGCTTGCCCCGCTCCGCACCCGCCTCGCGGCAACGGGCGATGAGCCGGCCGGCTCCGTGGTCCCGGGTGTCCTGCGTGTGCAGAAGGTGGGCGTACAGCGACGGCTTGGTGCTGGAGATGTAGTTAGCCTCCAGCTCCTGCATCATCGCCGCGAAATCCGGCGGCTCGAGCTCGGCGATCCGGCCGCGGTACCTTTCCTCGAAGCTTTCGGCGAAGTCCAGGGACTCGGCCAGGATCCGCTCGATGGCGGGGTCCTCCGGCGAGCTGAAGAGCTCACTCAGGTCCCAGCGAACGTCTTCGGCGCCCGTCTTCTCCAAGATCGTCTGTGACATCGCCGGCTAGCTTACCCGCGTTGTTGCCTCCCCCTTGCAAGGGGAGGCAGTGCTTTGCTACTGCCCCACGATCCTCGTGATGACGTCCCCTAGGTTGGGGCCGCCCTTTCCGAAAGGGACGGCACGCAGGCGGTGGCTGAAGACCATCTGGGCCACGTCTGTGACATGGCTGAGCTCCACCTCGCCGGCGCGGTCATAGGCCGCCTTGGCCTGGGCTGCGCGGGCGCAGACCAGGTCGGAGCGGTGCCCGTCCACCTCCAAGGCGATGCTCAGCTGCGCGATCAGACGCAGGATCGAGCGGGGCAGGCTCACCTCGGGGAAGGTCGAGATGCCCTCGGCGATCCGCGAGCGCACCTCGTCCTCACCCGTCGAGTGGCGCTCGAAGAACTCGCCCGGGTCGTCCTCCCAGCCGGCCCGCTGCTCCACGATCTGCACCCGGAGGTCGAGGTCGCGGATGCCCTCCACGTCGACGCAGAGCCCGAAGCGGTCCAGCAGTTGCGGCCGCAGCTCGCCCTCCTCCGGGTTCATCGTCCCCACCAGGATGAAGCGCGCCGGGTGCACCACCGACACCCCCTCCCGCTCCACCACGTTCACACCCATCGCCGCCGCGTCCAGCAGCACGTCCACGATGTGGTCG
>CATPBP010000085.1 GCA_955652675.1 Candidatus Dormiibacterota bacterium | reverse complement strand
GTGGCCGTCGACGGAGTCCAAGCCGAGGCCCATCGTGACAACCGAGAAATGGGTACCAGCTGCCTCGCGCCAGGCATCGATCTCCGCCGTCACGTCGCCTACGCTGCCCAGACCAACCGCCACATAGTCCCCGCCGAAGTCTTCGACCGACCTGCCGAGGCCGTCAACGCGATCTCGCAGCCGCTTCCAGGCGTCAACGACGTGGTTGATGCCGCCACCGAAGAAGATGAAGCCGTCCGCAAGCCGGGCGGCCCGGTCGAACGCAACTTCGCCAGATCCACCCAGCCAGATCGGGATCGGCCGTGCCGGCTTCGGTACCAGTGAGGCTCTGTCAATCCGGTCGAATCGGCCCGAGAAGTCGACCACGGGTTCTGTAAACAACCGGCGAAGGAGCTGGATCTGCTCCTCCTGCCTGGCCCCGCGGGTACGGAAGTCCTGCCCAAGGGCTTCGTACTCGACCGGGTTCCAGCCGACCCCTACACCGAGGCGCAGTCGACCGCCGGACAGGAGATCGACATCGGCCGCCTGCCGTGCCACGAGCGCTGTCGGGCGCTGCGGAAGGATCAGGATCCCCGTGGCGAATCCGATTCGCTTGGTGATGCCGGCCAGATAGGCGAACATCACAAACGGGTCGTGGAACGGATCGTGCTCTGTGTAGGGGCCCGTGATCGAAGGCGTCCGATCGGCGTGAACGGCCCCGAGCACGTGGTCGTAAGCGAGAAGGTGGTCAAAGCCCAGGTCCTCGACCGCTCTCCCGATTTGCCGAACAGCGCTCGGATCTCCTCCAAGCTCGTTCTGTGGGTAGACGACGCCAATCTGCATGGGCTTCAGTCTGCCGGGCTCACCCCCGGTCGGCGGAGCCCGTTTAAACGGGGTCGTCGACCAAGCCCGCCTCTCCATGGCGTACGAATGGTCGTAGGCTGAGCCAACTCCGGTCTCGCTAAGACACCGATCTGATCAGCTTTCTGCCGAAGCTCGAGGATGTGGCGGTACGTGACGCCCTGGTCGTCTTCGGACCGAAATCGCCCTGGTCGTCACTGAGTTCGCGTGGCCGATCATCAGGGCTCATCATCGGGAACGTAGACGGCGTTGCGGTCGACGGTCATGTAGATGTCCATCCCGACTGGCCGCCGCTGCTCTTCGGCAAGCTGGCCCAGAAGCCCGGCTGCCCGCGCCAGCAGCGAGAAGCCGCGCAGCATCTCCACCGGAAACCCAAGGTCGGCCAGGGCGGCGCCGCAGACGCCGGCTCCGTTGAGCGGCAGCGTTCTGCCCAGCAGGCGCGGATGCACCCGGCCGATGGCCTCGAACAGGCGGAGATGCGGGCCTCGTAAACCCTCCTCGTCGGCGATCCGGATCAGGGCGGGTGTGCGTGGGTCCTGCTCTTTGTGGACGGGGTGTCCGAGCCCCGGCACCAGGCGGCGCTCCTGGCGCGCCTGGCTGACCGCGGCGAGAGCCAGCTCGTCCCAGCCCTGGTCGTCCTGGGGCAGCTCGCCGGCGCGCGCCGCGAGGGCCTCGGCCAGGAACCGGCCGGTGTCCTCGGTCACTCCCAGGAACCTGGAGCCTCCGCCCAGCAGACCGGCCGCCAGGGCGCCCTGCAGCGATTCGGGCGCGCTCAGATAAGTGAGGCGGGCGGCGATGGCCGTGGGCGTGAACCCGTGGTCGGCCAGCGCCACCAGCACAGCCTCGAAGACCCGTACTTCGGAAGAGGTCGGCCGGCGCTGGGCTACCAGCCAGAAGGCCAGCTCCCCGAATCCGACTCGGCCCATGAGATCCTCCGCCAGGTCCTGGCCGAGCAGTCGGATGCTGGTCGCCTCGGATGTACCCAGCGAAGTGGGGAAGTGCGGGATCGGGTCCGGCTCGTTCAATCCGCTTTCTCCTGTGCGACAGGGGCGCCGGCCGGCTGAGAGAGCCAGCGACGAATCTCGTCGCCGTGTTCGTCGAGGGTGGGGGGCGGCCGGTCGTATCGCGGCGGGGACTCTGAGAACGTGATCGGGTTGCGGACCCCGGGCATGGCCGCCTCGCCGTGCCCAGCGCGGACGACCGGCTCCATGCCGAGCTCCTCCGCGAAGGCGATGCCGCCGTCGACGGTGTTGATGGGGCCGCAGGGAACGCCGGCCTTGATCATCTCCCGGAACCACTCCATGCGCGGCCGCTTCTGAAGCCGTTCAACGAGCTGAGCGCGCAGCTCGTCACGGTTGGCCGTGCGGTCCTTGTTGCGCGCGAAGCGTGGATCCTCCGCCAGCTCCGGCGCCCCCAGCACCCGGCAGAGCTTGCGGAACTGGACGTCGTTGCCGGCGGTCACTACCAGGTCACCGTCTGCGGTCGGCAGAGGCTCGTACGGCGTGACGCTGGGATGCGCGTTGCCCATGCGGAATGGCACCACGCCGCCGGCCACGAAAGCGCTGGTCTGGTTGACCATGCCAGAGAGTGCTGACGACATCAGGCTGACCTCGACGTGCTGGCCTCGTCCGGAGCGATGGCGGTGCTCCAGAGCGGCCAGCACCCCGATGGTTGCGTTGAGTCCTGAGAGGACGTCGAAGACCGAGATTCCGGCCCGATAGGGCGGTCCATCGGGGTCGCCGGTAAGGCTCATCAGGCCGGAGATGGCCTGGACCATGAGGTCGTAGCCGGGCAGGGTGGCGCCGCCTCTCGACCCGAAGCCGCTGATGGAGGCGTAGACGATGCGCGGGTTTGCCTGGCTCACCGCTGCGTAGTCGAGGCCGAAGCGGGCCAGTCCACCTGGTTTGAAGTTCTCCACCAGCACGTCGGCCCGCGCCGCAAGCTCGCGCGCCGCTGCGAGGCCTTCGGGGCCGCTGAGGTCAAGTACCACTGAGCGCTTGTTCCGGTTGATCGCCAGGTAATAGGTTGAGATCCCATCTCGGGCGGGCGGGACCCAGTTTCGCGTGTCGTCCCCACCCGGTCCTTCGACCTTGATCACCTCGGCGCCCAGGTCTCCGAGCAGCATCGTGCAGTAGGGGCCGGCCAGCACCCTTGAGAAGTCCGCGACGAGCAGCCCCGACAGCGGCCCGCTGCTCGCCGCCGGGTCGACAGGACCGCCGTCGTTATCCGAATTCGCCACCGACTACCCCTTCAGGAGGTTCGAGAACTGCTTCGGCGCCCCATTCTATCGGCGCTCCGGATCTCGGCCCTCCGGCCACGGGCTGCCTGGGCACCTGCTGCGGGCCGCACGAAGGTGCGGGCAGGAGTCGGCCTAGGTGGACACCCGCTCACGAGCGCGGAAGACTTCGGTTGCCGGGTTCCACAGTGTGAACGGGTTCCCTCTGTCCCATGCAGCGCCACCATCTTGTCCACGAGCTCCTGAGCCGACGTGCTCTGGCGCTCGGCCTCGTCGAAGTCGGCGATGTACTCCTTGCTCCGGTTGACGTCTCGTCCAGGTCGTCATTCCGGATACCAGGGGCCTGGTGGCCGGCAACCACGAGCCGGGGATCGAGGGCTGCGATCTTGTCGATACTGGCGATCCAGGCAAGCCGCGCGTCATGGTCGGTCTGCGCCAGCCACATATGAATCCTGTTGTAGGCAACGTCACCGGCGACCACGGCGTCGAGGTCTGGAATGTGGACGACGGTTGTCGGGTATGTGTCGCTCTGTCCGACGTTGATCAGTCGGAGATCGTGTCCCTCGAGCTGGAGGACATCGCCGTCGAGCGGTCCGGCATGTCCTGGGATGCGATCACAACATCGACACCCGAAAACGTTGTCGCGATGTACTGAGTAATTGAGGATTCGTCCATTCGGCAACCCAAGCCTATCCCAGCCGCCTCAGAGCCGGCTTGATCGATAGGCGGCGTGTCTGCGGGTCTCGGAGCAGTAGCTTGGCCGAGGACGCCGCCGCCCAGCTGGCGGCCAGGCATACCTTGCTTGCTGATTCACCCTACGGTTGGTAGAGACAGGAGGTGATCGAGATGACCGACAGCCAGGATGATCCGGGGACGCCGGAAGGGGCGCCGGTTACTGAGACGCCATCGCTGATGCGTGAGCTCGCGGTCGCGGTCGATGCCTCCCCGCCGAGTCGGGAGGGCCTCCGCCTGGCCGCGGATATTGCGCGCCGCACTGGCGCCAGGGTCACCGTGGTCCACATCCGGCATGCCCCGGCCCTGGAAGAGATGGGGGCAGAGGCCGGCGGCATCTCGCTGGAGGAGACGCTGGCCGGCGTCGAGCAGGCGGCCCGCCAGGACGCAATGGATATCTTCGGCGAGGCTTCGGCGGGCTGGCGCTTCGTGGTCCGGACCGGCAGCCACGGGCGCGACATCGAGGCAGCCAAGGAGCTCGAGGTCGACCTCATCATCGTCGGCAGCAAGCCGCACTCAACGCTGCACAATCTGGTGCTCGGCTCGACCGCTCGGTACCTGGTGGCACACTCGCCGGTTCAGGTCCTCGTTGCCCGCTGAGCCGTCGGGCTCTCCGGCCGGCTCGCCCGAGTACGGGGAGCCGACGGCGCTGAAATCGAGGAGGAGAAATGCCCAAGCCGTACGTCCACTTCTCTCATGAGGAGTTCGCCGACCGGCAGTCTCGTGTCAGGGCGGCGCTCGAAGAGCGCGGACTCGACGGACTGATCGTCTCGAGGATCGAGGACCAGTACTGGCTCTGCGGCCTCGACACCGACGGCTTCGTGATCTTCCACGCCATGTTCATCGGAACGGGAGGGCAGCTCACTCACGTGACCAGGACCGCCGACCTGGCGAGCATCGATTACTCATCGCTCTGCGACGACGTCCGCGTCTGGGAGGATGCCGAGGGCAACCCGAAGTCCAAGGCAATCAAAGACATGCTGGACAGCCACGGCATGCGTGGAAAGCGGATCGGCGTCCAGCTCGACACCTTCGGCCTTCTTCCCAACCTCTACCTCGAGCTGAGAGACGCACTGGAGGGCTGGTGCGAGCTGATCGACGCCTCCGACGTAATCAGGCTGCTGCGCATCGTTAAGAGCCCACAGGAGCTGGATTACCACCGCCAGGCGGGTCGTGTGCTGGATGAGGCCTGCGGGCGGGCCATCGAGCTGACGGTGCCAGGCGCCTACGAGGGGCACGTCTTCGGGCAGGTCTACCAGGTGATGTGGGAACGCGGGGCGGACATCCCGGCCAACCGGCTCCCAATGGGACACGGTGAGAAGGCCATGAATGTCCGCTATGCCACCGGCCTGGGGCACATCGCCGAGAACGACCAGGTCACCTACGAGATGGGCAACGCCTGGCGGCACTACCACGTCGCGGAGATGTTGACGGTCCTGACCGGGCCCAGCATCGACCGGCGCCACCTGGCCATGCACGCCGCCTGCGTCGAGGCGCTGGAGGCAGTCCAGGCTACGCTCCGGCCGGGCCGGACCCTGGGCGAGGTCTTCGAGGTCCATCGGTCCACCCTGGCCCGGCGCGGATGGGAGCACGCCCTGCTCAAGGCCTGCGGCTACCCGATGGGCGCGACCTTTCCCCCGGACTGGATGGAGCAGCCCATGATCTACCGCGACAACCCCTTCGTGCTGGGCGAGAACATGGTCTTCTTCACCCACATGATCCTGAGCGACCAGCGGACCGGCCTGATCATGTCCCTGGGCGAGACCTCCATCATCACCCCCGAAGGACCGGAGATCATCACGCACGTGCCGAGGGAACCGGTGATCCGGACCTGAGTCGCATTTGGCTGCACAGGCGAGAGGCTGACCGTTTCGCGACCAGGATCTTCGGCCTGACGAGTACTGATCGCGGCCGCTTGGCAAAATGTGTCAGGCGCAACGTGGTAGCGCTGTTTGAGACGATTGCTGGTGCCGGGAATTGGATGCCACACCTCGGAAGGCGGTCCTTCCCAACCAGCCAATCCTGATCGTTGAGTGAGATGAAACGCGAGGTGAGCTCATGAGCGTGCCCTTGCCGCCGCCACCGGGAGCAACCCCGGTGCAGGGATGGGGTGTGGCGACGTTGGATCCCGCCCGTCGCTACGCGGAGGTGATCCGCATACCGGCCGGCGAGACCCTGGCGCTGGGAAGCCTCACCTTCTCTGATGCCACGTCGCCAGAGCCGAACAAGGCCGCCGTACTCCAGCTGGAGACTGCGGTCGCAGGCAACGCCGGTGCGCCCGGCCCGGTCCTTACGCAGTTCTTCCAGCTGGAGGTCGCATCGGGCGGCTCCTTCCACATGCCGTTTCCGGTCCCGCTGATCCTGGAGGGCCGAGCGGACCAGGAAACGGTGTTCAGGTTCCTGATCGTCGGGGAGACCCCTGGACTGGCTTTCGCTGAGATTGGCTGCCTCGCGGTCGGGTTCACTTTCTGACCGGACCGTCGGGACCGGTGCCGGTTGCTGCGCATCCACTTCCACTCAGGCACCTTGCAAGAGAAGCATCGCTCCAAGCGCCCGAGCGGGCTGGCTGTGAACGCTAGGCCGGCTCGTACTCGAGGACGACGATCCCCGACCTGAACGGCTTGGTCTGCGTCAGCTGGAAGGATTTCTTTTGGACGTCCTCGCTGAACAGACGCTTGCCCTTCCCAAGCACGACCGGGTGCAGCATGAACCGGTACAGATCAATCAGGTTCTGTTGCATCAGCGCGTTGAAGAGCTGCGCGCTGCCGGAGAGCAAGAGGTCCTTACCCGGCTCCTCCTTCAGCCTGCGCACCTCCGCCGCCAGGTCTCCCTTTAACAGCCTCGAGCCGGGCCATTCAACCCTGTCCAGCGTCGAGGAAACCACGTACTTGGGCATGCTGTTCATCTTCTCGGCGAACCCGGCCTCGTCGGTCATGGACGGCCAGGCGGCGGCAAACCCCTCGTAGGTCTTGCGCCCCAGCAGCAGGGCGTCGCTTGACTGCAGTTCGGCCAGCTTGAACTCCGCCGCTTCGTCGTTGAAGAAGGGGCCGGACCAGTGGCCTGGCTCTTCGAAGACTCCGTCGAGCGACAAGTACTCCGTGGCGACCACCCGCATGTCTACCTCCTGTCAATCCGGATCTGATGGCGAAGACCCATCGAGCCCCAGCGCCGGGGACGGCCGTCGCCTGGCTATACCCATGCGTCGAACAAGGCACGGCCAATTCGACATGGCATGCGACGACGGCTGGTGGATTTCACATCGCCCCCCTGCGAGATGACCCAGACGGCAGCTCCGTACAGCTTAGGGCTACCCATAATCGCCCCTCGTCGGGCACATCCACCGGGGCCGGCCCTGGCCCCGCGTTATCCTCTGGCCCGGCCACAGGAGGTTTCGTACATCATCATGCAAGCCGGCGCCACCATGAGCGGCATGCTTAGATTGGAACAGGCGGCCGCACTCACATGAGCCGGAGCACCCAGGAGGCGAGGTGAGGAGGGGTATGCATCAACAGGATGGGACGCTCGGTGTCGCGATCGTAGGCGCCGGCTTCATGGGCGCTGCGCATTCGCAGGGGTGGCGTACGGCACCGCGGGTGTTCGGACCTCCTCTCCAGCCGGTGATGAAGGTGCTGTGCGGTCGAAATGGCGAGGCGGCCCATGCGGCGGCGGCTAAGCTCGGGTGGGAGGAAGCGGAGACCGATTGGCGTGCCGTACTACGATCGGCACCCCCGTTCATGATCACGTTGCCATGAATCAGAACACCCCTCAAGCCCTGAAGCGCCGCATTCCCAAGGTCAAGGACCTGGCGCCGTTGCTGCAGTTCAAGAGACTGGACTTCTCGACGGCCACGCGGCTCAAGCGCGCCAGCACCATCAATGACCTGCGGAGGATTGCCAAGCGACGGACGCCAAAGGCGCCATTCGACTACGCGGATGGTGGTGCGGAGGCTGAAATCACACTCAGACGGGCCAGGCAAGCCTTTGTGGACCTGGAGTTTCGCCCCGGTGTTCTGCGCAACGTCAAGTCCGTGGATTTGAGGACCGACGTGCTAGGTCGAACCGCCGCGATGCCCTTCGGCATCGCCCCCACGGGTTTCACCCGCATGATGCAGTCCGAGGGGGAGTACGCCGGCTCGCGGGCCGCCGAGGCCGCGGGCATCCCTTACACGCTTTCCACAATGGGGACGGCGTCCATAGAGGACGTGGCTGCAGCTGCACCGTCTGGGCGCAACTGGTTCCAGCTCTACCTCTGGACCGACCGCGACCGGTCCATGGAGCTGATTGAGCGCGCATCGAAAGCGGGCAATGACACGCTTCTGGTGACAGTCGATACACCTGTGGGGGGAGCACGCCTACGCGATGTCCGCAATGGCATGACCATACCTCCGGCCCTCACTCTCAAAACGCTGCTGGACGCCTCCTACCGGCCGGCGTGGTGGTTCAACTTCCTCACGCGCGAGCCACTGGCCTTCGCGTCCCTCTCGCGTTACTCCGGCACCGTAGCCGACCTGGTCGACTCAATGTTTGACGCCACACTCACATTCGACGATCTGGACTGGCTGCGTGAAACGTGGAAGGGCAACCTGGTGGTCAAGGGCATCCAGACCGTGGACGACGCGAGGCGCGTCGTGGACCACGGTGCCGACGGGATTGTTATTTCCAACCACGGGGGTCGCCAGCTGGACCGCGCACCGGTTCCCCTGCACCTGCTTCCGGAAATCGCCTCGGTGCTCAAGGGGAAGACGTGCATCATGCTGGACACCGGCATCATGAGCGGGGGAGACATCATCGCCGCCCTGGCGCTCGGTGCGGACTTCACGCTGATCGGCCGCGCCTACCTCTACGGGCTCATGGCGGGCGGCCGGCGCGGGGTAGACCGCAGCATCGAGATCCTGCGCGGAGAGATGGTCCGAACCATGAAATTGCTGGGCGTCAACCGTATCGCCGATCTCAACTCTGAGCACGTTCGACAGCCGAACAATTGACCTAGCCCGCGGTCGCACGCCGACCGCTGGCGGCCAGGCTCCACGTCACCTCCGGCCCTGGTTCTTGACCGCCTCGATAGAGGCGGCGGCCGCGGCCGGGTCGAGGTAGCGGCCGCCCCGCTGCCGCGGCCGTAAGTCACCGTCCAGCTCGTAGAGCAGCGGCACGCCGGTGGGGATGTTGAGACCCGCGATGTCCGCGTCGGCGATCCCATCCAGGTGCTTGACCAGAGCCCGCAGCGAGTTGCCGTGCGCCGATACCAGCACGAGGCGGCCCAGGCGGAGATCGGGAACCACGCCGTCGTACCAGTAGGGCAGCATCCTCTCCAGCACGTCCTTCAAGCACTCGGCCCGCGGCCGCAGCTCGGGCGGCAGGTCCGCGTAGCGCACGTCGCCTGCTTGCGACCACGGGTCCTCGTCCTGGATTGGAGGCGGCGGCGTGTCGTAGGAGCGGCGCCACAGCATGAACTGCGCCTCGCCGAACGCCTCCAGGGTCTGGCGCTTGTCTTTACCCTGCAGCGCCCCGTAGTGGCGCTCGTTCAGCCGCCATGAGCGCCTCAGGGGGATCCACGCCCTGTCGCAGGCGTCGAGCGCGATGTCAGCCGTCTGGATTGCCCGCCGGAGCACCGAGGTATGGACGACGTCCGGCAGCAGGCCGGCCTCGGTCAGCAGCTCCCCGGCCCGCCTGGCCTCGGCCTCCCCCTTCGCGCTGAGGCCGACATCCACCCAGCCCGTGAACCGGTCGAGCGCGTTCCACTCACTCTCGCCATGGCGCAGGAGGAGCAGCCGCGCGTCGGTGCGCATCACCGCCGGAGCCCAATCGCAACCAGGCGGCAGGCTCGGGCTGAAGCGCGCTCGATCAGGCCATCCGCGTCGGTCATCATCTCGTCCAACGCCGCCGGCCTCTCAGCGAGCGGAACGATCGCCGTTACCCCGGCGTCGAGAATTCGCTCCCAGCCGTCACCGAGCGCTCCTGCCAGCAACACGACCTCCGCCCCCGCGGCGGAAGCCCGTCGCGCCACTTCGATGGGGCCCTTGCCGTAGACCGTCTGTCCGTCCACGCGGCCCTCCCCGGTAAACACGAGCCAGGCGCCGACCAGGGCGCGGTCAAGCCCTGCCGCCTCGGCCACCAGCTGCGCACCCGGCTGCAGCCGGGCGTCGAGAAAGGCCAGGAGGCCTGCCCCGGCGCCGCCTGCCGCACCGGCGCCGGGCACGTCCGAAACATCGCGGCCGAGATCGCGGACCACTACGTCAGCCATGCGTGCGAGCGCCGCATCGAGCTCGGGAACAAGGTCGGGCGTGACGCCCTTCTGCGGTCCGTAGACCGCGGTGGCGCCCTCCGGGCCGGTCAGCGGATTGGTCACGTCGCAGGCCACATCGACTCGGATCCGCCCCCAGCCTGGATCGACCCCACGGGCGTCGACGTGCGCCAGGCCGGCAAGAGGCGCCCCGCCTCGAGGCAGCTCCAGACCCTCAGGATCGATTAGCCGGTAGCCGAGAGCCTGGGCCATACCCGCCCCGCCGTCGTTGGTGGCTGAACCGCCGATCCCGGTGATGATCCGTTCTACGCCGAGCCGCCGAGCCGCCTCGAGCAACTGGCCGAACCCATAAGTGGATGCGTGGCGCGGATCTCGCTCGGCGGCGGGCACCAGGGGCAGGCCGGCCGCCGCTGCCAGCTCTACGACTGCCGTCCGGCCGCCGTCGAGCAGCCCGAGCGCTGCGCTCACGGGCGCGCCGAGCGGGCCTTCGACTGTCTCCCAGACCAGGCGGCCGCCATGCGCGGCGACCAGCGCCTCCACGGTGCCTTCGCCGCCATCCGCGACGGGCACCTCCAGGAGTTCAGCAGTGGGGAAGACCTGCCGGACGCCCCGCGCGATCGCGGCGGCCGCTTCCGCCGCGCCGATGCTCCCCTTGAACGGATTGGGCGCCGCAACAACTTTGATCGCCCGACCCTCTGCACCACCCACTGCACGGCCATTCTTCCACGCATCGAATCTGCGATGCGTGGGCACGGCTGTTGCAAGCTGGCCGGTGCGGTACGGTGACCTGGTGGGGGGCGGGGGGACCTCACCCACATCTGCCAGCAGGAATTACCATGTTGAGATTGGATGGCCTGGTGCAAACGGTTTGCCGTCCTCACCGGCCCCGAAGAGCATCGCCGAATAACGTCCACGGAGGGAGATGAGCCGAGCGCGGTGACGACGTGACCGCCCAGACCGCGGCGGCCCGCGCGGCGGGCCTGATGGCGATCGAGGCGCAGCAGTTTCTCGAGAGCCTGCGCGACGACCAGCGCCAGCTCGCTGAGTGGCGGTTCCCCTCGGACGAGGAACGGCGTCGCTGGTACTACACTCCCACCGATCACGGCGGCCTGCCCCTTGCCAGCATGCGGCCCGCCCAGCAGCGCCTGGCCATGAAACTAGTCGCGACGGGGCTCTCCCGGCCGGGCTACGTCACGGTTTCGACCATCATCGGGCTGGAGAACGTCCTCGACGAGCTCGAAGGCTGGAAGGTCGACTGGGGTCGAGAGCGTGGCCGTGATCCCGGCCTCTACTACCTGCGCGTGTTCGGCGACCCCGCTTCGAAGGGGCCGTGGTCATGGAGATTCGGGGGTCACCACGTGTCGGTGCATCACCTGGTCGTCGGTGGCGAGGTGAGAGCGAGCACCCCGCTCTTCTTCGGTGCCGATCCAGCCTCGTCAACACTTCTGGGACCACAGCCACTCCGGCCGCTGGCCGCAGTCGAAGACCTTGCCCGTGAACTGCTGCACGCACTCGACCGCCCGGACCGCAGCCGCGCCATCATCTCACCGGTCGCCCCGGCCGACCTGGTGGGAGGTAATCGCCCGCGGCTCGCGCCGGGCGACGCGCCACCGCCGCTTGCCGATATCTGGCGTGGCCGGTTCGCAGGGGCCCTGGGCGAACAGGCAGACAGCACCCAGCAGCGCTTCGAGGCGGAGGCGGGACTCACAAGCCAGCACTACGACGCCGTCCGGTTCACAGATGAGCCGAAGGGAGTTTCCGCCGCCACGATGACAGCTTCGCAACAGCAGTTGCTGCGTGGCCTACTCGATGTCTATCTCCGACGGATTCCCGATGGGCTGGCAGAGCTCGAGCGCGAGAAGTACACCGGCGAGAGGCTGGGCGCTCTCTGGTTTGCTTGGGCAGGGGGAATTGATCGCGGAGAGGGGCACTACTACCGGGTTCAGGGCCCAGGGTTGCTGGTCGAATACGACAACACACAGCGGGGGGCGAACCACGTGCACAGCGTCTGGCGCGACCCCGAGGGTGACTTTGGGGATGACTTCCTGCGCCGTCACTACTCGCTCCACCACTGATCACGCGGCCCGGACCGTAGGCCCTTCCGAACGGCATCCTTGACAGCGCAAAACCCTTAGCTACTATGAGGCCTGGTGGCGAGGGTGGCCCGGCCTGGACTTCCGCCGGCACTATCGGTGCAGACCGCTCGCGAGAATGGTGGTCAGGCCGGGGTGCGCTTCAGGACAGAACCCACCGTGAACGAGGTTGCGAACAAGCTCGAGGAACTGGCCATCCAGCTTCGGTTCTCTACCGAACCAGCCACGCGGTTGGAGATCGCCAGGGTGCTGGTTCACCTCGCGGGGCACACTTACGCGCTGGCGGGAGCGCGCCCTGGCGGAGATGACTGCAACCTACCCATGCCCGCAATAGAGTTGGCGGCCGAGTAGGCAAACGCCAGGCGCATTCGTCCCTCCCCCACAAAGGGAGGGACTAACAGCGGGGGGATCTACGAGGCGCTGTCAGCAGCGAAGCCGGTTTCACCGCAGCTTCATGTTGGTGGCCTAGGCTGGGTCTCACACGCCGAATCGATCCCCGGTCGGGAGCATTGCCGTCGATGGACCGTATATGTCGGCCACCCTGTGGGGAGCCATGGTGGCCGCCGATGCCGGTGAGAGGCCAAGGAGGAGGGCACCGTGAATTGGGTCGGGGTCCCGCGAAGGGGCAGACCCGGCTCCCAGCCCGCATACCTAGATTCCCCTCCCTCGTTGGGAGCCGCCGTCAAGACGCCTCGCGTCCGCGGCGGCTCTCCCATTCCCGGCAAGGCTATCAGCGCGGCAGGCGCTGATCCCGCCTCGCTTTACGGAGCAGCCCAGGAAACTGTGCTGAGGGTTTACTGACACGTTGCAATAGGTTGTCTGTATTGCGCCTGATGGCCGGTTCGAAGCCGCCTTGCCGGCGGATCGCAACGCGGCCAGGCCTCTGGCGCCGAAGGTGAGGTGTCTCCTCACCGATTCCGGCGGGAGGAAATGAAGGTGACCTGGCAGGAGAAGGGGGGAATGTTGATCTGGCGCCGACCGCCGCCCTGAGCGGATCATTCGAGGAACCGGAGACCAGCCTGGACGTGGATCCGTCGGTGGAGACGTACTGACTGTTGAAGCCACCGTGGTTCCCGGTGCCGGAAGGCTCACCCTTACCGGTCAACTGGGCGACGTCATACAGGAATCGGCACGGGCCGCGATCACAAACACCCGCAGCCTTGCCGAGTAGCTGGGCCTGCCGTCCGACTCTTCAACACGCACGACATCTACCTGCACGTTCCAGCCGGGGCGGTGCCCAAGGACGGTCCCTCCGCGGGCGTGACCCTGACCACGGCGCTCGTGTCCGCCGCCACCCGGCGCCCCGTTGATCGTCGCTGGGCGATGACGGGAGAGATCACTCTGCGTGGGCTCGTGCTGCCTGCCGGGGGTATCAAAGAGAAGGTCCTGGCCGCCCATCGAGCCGGTGTCCGCAGGGTGATCCTTCCACGCAGGAACGAGCGCGACCTGAGAGACGTGCCGGAAGAGACCCGCAGCGCTCTTCAGTGGCGCCTTGTCGACCGGATCGACGAGGTGCTGGAAACGGCGCTCGGCTCCGAACCGGTGGGCGCGCAGATCCCACCTGGTCCTGGCTCACGTGGGCGCTCTCCCGACGATCTGGCGGCAAGTCCACTCCAATAGATTTCCAGCGCCTCGTGGAGACTGTCTCGTCCGCGCGTGGCCGATTGCGCCCTCCCAAGCTCCACCTCCAGATAACCGGCTCTTAAGAAGGGATGAGCTCTTCCATAACCGGCCGTCCATAGGCTGAGCGAGACCTGTGGCATCGCGCTGAAAACCGGCCGCCGACGGGCCGGGCAAGAGGGAGGAGAAAGCCTGTGACCTTTACCCGACCGCGTCTCCTGGGCGCCGTCTGTGCTCTTGGGGTCTTACTTTGGATGTTTGGGACGGCGGGGCAGGCCGCGGCGGACGATCGCGCCGCCGCCAAGCATGTCCTCTTGCTGTCCGTCGACGGTATGCACCAGACCGACCTGGCCTGGTTCGTTCACACACATCCGAACTCGCCACTGAGCAGTCTGGCAAGCTCGGGCGTCGAGTTCACCCGAGCCCAGACCCCGTTCCCTTCGGACTCGTTCCCGGGTCTGATTGGACAGGTAACCGGCGGAAACCCGAGATCCACCGGCGTCTACTACGACGACAGCTGGAACCGGTCGCTCGTTGCTGCCGGCACGACAGCCTGCAGGGGCGTCGCGCCAGGCGCGGAGGTGGCCTATTTCGAGGCGGCTGACAAAGACCCCCATGCCCTCGATTCCGGGCAGGGGCTGCCGGGGCTTCCTGGCAGCATCCTGCAGATGACGGGGAATCCGACCACCTTGATCGACCCGGCTCAGCTCCCGGTCGATCCCGCCACCTGCAAGCCCGTCTACCCGCACTCGTACATCAAGGTGAACACGATCTTCGAGGTGGCGCGGGCCGCTGGACTGCGGACCGCCTGGTCTGACAAGCACCCGGCGTACGAGATCCTGAACGGACCATCGGGCACCGGAGTGCAGGACCTCTTCACGCCTGAGATCAACAGCGACGCCCCCGCAAAGGGCTCCCCGATCGACTGGACGGCCGACAACGCGCTGACCCAGCAGTACGACAGCTATAAGGTCGCGGCCGTGGTCAACGAGATCAATGGCTATGACCACAGCGGTACCGTCCGACTCGGCACTCCGGCGATCTTCGGGATGAACTTCCAGACCGTGTCGACGGCAGAGAAGCTGCCCGTGTCCGACGGCTACACCGGCGGCTACCTTGCGGACGGCGTGACGCCCGGTCCACTCCTCACGCGTGCGCTGATATACATAGACACTCAGGTCGGCCTCATGCAGAGCGCCATCAAGGTCAGGCATCTGGAGGACAGCACAGTCATCGTCCTGTCGGCCAAGCACGGGCAGTCGCCACAGACGCCTTCAGCGCTGACAAGGATTCCCGACGGTCCCATCATCGACGCGCTGGACGCCGCCTGGAAGGCGGCGCACCCGTCTGCGACGGCTCCACTCGTCGCGTTCTCGATCAATGACGACGGCATGCTGATATGGCTCAACGACCGATCCAGCGCCGCCACGGAGTTCGCCAAGCAGTTTCTGCTCCACCACTCCGGGACAGGCAACGACATCAGCGGCAATCCCAAGCCGTACACCCAGTCGGGCCTGGCCAGCGTTTTCTCCGGTGAAGCGGCAGCCGACTACTTCAAGGTCGCCCAGAGCGATTCCCGGGTCCCTGACATCGTGGGTATCGCCCAGTACGGAACCGTGTACACGGGCGGCAAGAAGAAGATCGCAGAGCACGGGGGCGCAAACCCCCAGGACCGCGACGTGCCGCTCGTTGTCTCCGGAGCCCCCATCGGGGAGCACCAGGTGAACAGCCGGCGGGTGGGCACGACCGAGATAGCGCCGACCATCCTGAAGCTGCTGGGACTGAATCCGAACGCCCTCGGGTCGGTGCGGATCGAGCACACCAGAGCGCTCCCACTGAATCAGAACGAAGACCAATCTGGAGGTGAGTAAACGTCACCTTGATGGGCCGGATTCACTCCGGCCGTGTGTGTTGTCTCGCTAGACGTCCCACCGTGACTCCCGCGAGGGGGGTGGGTCCGCGGGGGGAACCTGGGTTCCCCCCGCGTCTTGCTGATTGGCGTAGAGGCGGCGCCAGTTGACGAGGCCTACAACGCTCAGCGCTGCGAAGATCGCGTACAGGATCGAGGTGAGGACGAGATCCTTGTACAGATAAAGGCCTATGTAGATCAGGTTCACGGCGATCCATACCCACCAGCTTTCCAGAAGCTTCCGGCCGGTCAAGAACAGGGCGACCAGGCTCATGACCGTGGTCAGTGCGTCGAGAAATGGCGCCGAGTCATGGACCGAGTCAAGGAAGACCGTCAGGATCGCGGTTCCGAGAGCGCCGGCCAGGGTCAGCAAGCCGCCGAGGCGCCATGGCAGGCGCCGTATGTGGAGTGTGGAGTGGTTCTCCCCTCCCCGCAGCCACCAATACCAGCCAAGCAGGTAGAGAAGGATGTAGAGAATGTTGAGCGACGTATCCGCGAAGAGGCGGGCCTGGAAGAAGACCACCACGTATAGGGCGCTGCTGACGAGCTGGACCGGCCAGTTCCATACGTTCTCCCTGACCTGGAGCCAGACTCCCCACGCTCCGCTGATGAATCCAAACGTCTCCAGCCAGCTGAAGGGAAGGAGGCGAAGGATCGCTCCCAACGCGAGGCCCAGCGATATGACGACGGGCACCGCGTAGCGCACCGCAACGCCGCGGGCGGGAGACGCCCATGCGCCGCCCCGGAGGCCTCGAGCGGGTGAGCGCAGTTCCGGCACACGCCTAACCTACTGTGATTTCACCCCTGGCTCAACCGGTTTGATGCAGCCCGCGCAGGGCTGCGTTGCTCCTTCCAGAAGCGAAGACGTCCCTGCAGGCGCTCGAACTCGGTTCTGAGCAAAGCAATGTCCGGCTCACACGGCTCGCCGTCACCATCAGCGTCACTTGTGCCCGTCGCCGCGAAGCCTTCGCGAAGGGGACCGATTTGTCGCCAACAGTTCGCGGTAGAGCCATATCCATTCGTCGATGTCGGCACGCTCCCTCAAACTGCTATCCCGACATCCCTCCACACGCGACACACTGATGTCATCCGCTACAGGTACCGAATTCAAACTACATCACCCGACACGTAGACAAACCGTAAAAGACGGCCTGCGGTCAGTAAAGGCGCGGACAGAAGGGTAGCATGAGGACGTGGAAGACAGTATCCGGCTGGGCGAATTCTCGGCATTCGCGTAGGACTCAACTGGAGTCTGCTGCTGGCAAGGGGAGGGAAGAGTCCTTCTGTCTAGTGTTGGCCGGCGTGGGCTACTACGGGGCCGTGCCAGATGTCGCCGACCTCTGTGTCGAGGTCCATCAACCTCTGGCCGAACCACTCGGCGCTTCGCTCGTCGCCCTTCTCTCTGAAGGACTCGTCGAGAAACGTCGTGTAGAAAACGAGATCCTCATCGCCTCGCCGGACGACGTAGCTCTCGACAAAGCCAGGCGACATCCGGATGGTCTCCAGCCAGTCGACGTCGACTCGTCGCGTCACCTCTTCCATCTGATCCGAAGGCACTCTTTGCTGACGTACCGTCATATACAACCGTCTTTCTCCTTTGCGCTCAACGACGTAGCGGCATCGTGCAAATATTGTGGGCCTCAGCGAGAGTCGGCGTTTTACTCATTCGGCCGCTGCTTGGCCTGATCATCCACTGAGTCCCTGCCATAGACTGAAATTACCCCCTTCTCCTTCCCGCGGTCGCCGGCGGGGAAGAAATCGCCGGCGACCATACGCAAATAGAGCCGAGACATCACTCTGGAGTACGAGTGGGAGACGCCGACACCAAGCCTCCAGGCGCCAGTGAGCCAGATGCCAGCGAGACCGCCGCCAGCGGGCCCAACCGGCTCGCAGAGAGGCGTCCGGACGACCTGAGCTCAGAGCTCAAGGAGTCGAAGGCGCAGCATCTGCGACTGGCGGCCGATTTCGCGAACTTCAGGAAGAGGGCCCAGCAGGAGCAGCGCGAGATGGTGCAGCACGCGGGCCCCACGCTCTCCGAGCGACTCTTGCCTGTCCTGGACGACGGCGAGCGAGCCCTGCAGCAGCTGCCCCAGGGAGTCGACGAGAACTGGGTGAGAGGGATCAGGCTCACGTTTGAAAAACTTCGCGAAGCGCTCGCTTCTCTGGGCGTGAAGCCCATCGATGCGGTGGGAGCGCCCTTCGATCCCAGGCTGCACGAAGCGGTGGGCTCACAGGAGTCGAGTGAACATCCGGAAGGAACGCTCGTCGAAGAGCTTCGCCGCGGGTATCGGATCGGCGACCGCGTCCTGCGGCCATCGCTCGTGAAGCTGGCCCGCCGCCCAGAGGAGGCCGGCGTCGGCCAGCCGCAGGATTCTTAGCGGTCCTCGGGATGCCCGCACGGCAAAGTGCGGATCTCCTAGAGGGGGTGCCACGAGCGGCCCTCCCTGCCCAGGAGCTCGTCAGCAGCGTCCGGCCCCTGGCTTCCCGCTGGATAGCTGAAGAGGGGTGAACGTCCGGTGGCCCAGCGCGCTTCGATGGGGTCGATCAGCATCCAGGCGGCCTCCACCTCATCCGAGCGGATGAAGCTGGTCGGGTCGCCAAGCATGCAGTCGTTCAGAAGGTGTTCGTAGGCGTCGGCCGCGCTTCTCTGAAAGGAACGGCCGTAGTTGAAGTCCATGTCGACGCTGCGAATCTCCATGCCCGGCGCAGGCGCCCTGGCGCCGAAGCGCAGCACGATGCCCTCGTCGGGCTGGATCTTGACCGTTATGGAGTTCGGCTCGAGCCCCGCTGCGGCCTCGCGCCCGAACGTTAAGTGGGGCGGTGGCTTGAACTCGATCCGCACCTCACTCGAGCGCCTGGCCAGCCGCTTGCCTGTGCGGAGATAGAACGGAACGCCCGCCCAGCGCCAGTTGTCGATGGAGAGTTTTAGTGCTACGTAGGTTTCCGTGGTCGAGTTGGGCGGGATGCCGGGCTCCTCGCGGTAGCCGGGAACCGGCTGACCCCAGATCACGCCGGCCCCGTACTGTGCGCGCACGACAAGGCGATCGATATCCTCCGGCGACAGTGGCCTGACCGCCCGCAGCACCTTCACCTTCTCGTCGCGCAGCGCCTGGTGATCGTACGAAACCGGAGCCTCCAGGGTGACCAGGGTCAGGAGCTGAAGGAGGTGGTTCTGGACCATGTCGCGCAGGGCCCCGGTGCGTTCGTAGTAGCTGGCCCGTCCCTCGATGCCCAGCTGCTCCGCCACCGTTATCAGCACGTTGTCCACGTAATGGTTGCTCCAGACCGGTTCGAAGATGCTGTTGGCAAAGCGCAGCACGAGGATGTTCTGGACCGTCTCCTTCGCCAGGTAGTGGTCGATGCGGTAGACGTTCTGCTCACCGAAGACTTTGGTTACGAGCTGGTTCAGCTCTCGGGCAGACTGAAGATCGGTCCCGAACGGCTTCTCGATCAGGATCCGGCGCTGGTGACCGGGGGGGCTGCGGGCCAGCCCCGCGGCATCGAGGTTCCGGACGATGGTCGCAAAGATGTCCGGGGGAGTGGCGCAGTAGTACAGCCGGTGGCCCTTATCGGTCCGCTTGTCGAGCTCGTCGAGACGGCGTCCCAGCCGTCCGAAGCCTGCCTCATCTCGGAGGTCCAGCGGCTGATAGTGAAGGTTCCCCAGCAGGGCTCGCAGGATCTCCTCTTCGACTGGCTGGCTCCTGGACCATCGCCGGATCGACTGCGCGGCCAGCTCACGGAACTCGTCAGGCTTCAGCTCCTCCTTGGCTGCGCCGAGGAGCGCGAACCCGTCGGGCAGCAGGCCGTCGCGGGCCAGGTTGTAGAGAGATGGCAGCAGCTTGCGCCTGGAGAGGTCGCCGGTAGCGCCGAAGATCACCAGCAGCACCGGTTCGGTGGGCTGGTAGCGAGTCCGGGCCCCTACCACGGACCGCGACGGCTCGTTGAGCGCCGGCCCCGTGCTTCCAGGCGCACCGGCCGGCCGCGTCAGCGCTTCCGCGACGCGGGCCGCCGGTTCGGCTGACCTCTCCAACGTGGGGTAACCGTCCGCTCAGTGAGAGTCAGGTCGGTAGCACGCCTCCGCGCGTACTGATGCTCCGCAGCCGCAGCGCCAGCGCCACGAGCAAGACTCCGAACAGGAGGCAATAGGCCCCGATCAAGTAGACGAGTGCCAGCAGCCCGGCGCCGGGACGGATCACCAGCGCGATCCCGAACATGATTGAGGCGACGCCGAGCAGGATCAGCAGCCATTCGTTCCGCACGATACGCCGAAGACGGTAAGCGGCCACCAGCTCGGCCACACCGGTCACGATCGCCCAGGCGGCGGTCAGGATGAGCAGCACGACAGCGGTGATCCCCGGCCAAACGAGGGTGAGGAGGCCGGCGATTACCCCGGCGGCTCCTTCTAGCACCAACAGCCAGGATCGGCCCATGGCGCCCGCGACGATGGCCAGCACCCCGTCGATCAGCAGATAGGCGCCGAAGAGGATGACCAGCACCAGCAGCGTGATTCCTGGCACCACGAACGCCGCAATCCCAAGCAGGCTGCTGGCGACCCCACGCAGCGCCAGCAGCCACCACCTGTCGATGATCTCCCTGGCAATGGGATTCCACCCCGCGGGTGCGGCCAAGGTGTCCGTGCTCATGTGTCTCCACGTCCCCCAATAATCATGGTTCGTTGGCCCTCGCTGGCCTTCAGCTCAGCTGCCGGCGCGGCCCGCCGGCTCCTCGACGGAGGCGAGAACGTTGAACGTCAGCTCACCGCCGTCTACGTCGACCGCCACCACGTCACCATCCCGGATGCGCCCCTCCAGGATCAGCAACGCCATGCGATCTCCGACCAGCCGCTGAATGGTCCGCTTCAGCGGCCGCGCACCGTACAGCGGGTCCCAGCCTCGCTCGGCAAGCAGCTCCTTGGCAGCCTGGCTGACCCGTAGCTCGATCTTCCGCTCGGCGAGCCGTTTCTGCAGCTGCCTCAGCTGGATATCGGCGATCGCGGCCAGCTGCTCGCGAGTGAGCGGCCGGAAGACGATCACGTCGTCCACCCGGTTCAAGAACTCCGGTCGGAATTGCGCCTGGAGAACCTCCATGACGCGGTCCCGAACGTCCTCGAAAGGACTGTTCGACATGTCCTGGATGATCTGGCTGCCCAGGTTCGAAGTCATGATCAGGACGGTGTTTCTAAAGTCGACAGTCCGCCCCTGGCCGTCTGTCAGCCGCCCGTCGTCCAGCACCTGGAGGAGGACGTTGAACACGTCGGGGTGCGCCTTCTCGATCTCGTCCAGGAGGACCACCGAGTAAGGGCGGCGGCGGACGATCTCCGTCAGCTGGCCTCCCTCCTCGTAGCCGACGTACCCCGGCGGCGCGCCGATCAGGCGAGCGACTGTGTGGCGCTCCTGGTACTCGGACATGTCGAGCCGGATCAGCGCCCGCTCGTCGTCGAACAGAAACTCCGCCAGCGCCCGAGCCAGCTCCGTCTTGCCCACTCCGGTCGGGCCCAGGAAGATGAAGGATCCGATCGGGCGGTCGGGGTCGGAAAGACCCGAGCGAGAGCGGCGGATGGCGTTGGCCACCGCCTCAATGGCCTCGTCCTGCCCGACCACACGCTGGTGGAGATTCTCCTCGATGCGCAGAAGCTTCTGGATCTCGCCCTCCATCAGGCGAGACACGGGGATGCCGGTCCACTTGGCGACGATCTCGGCGATGTCCTCCTCGTCAACCTCTTCTTTGAGCAGCGCGCCCTGCGCCTGGAGCTCGTTCAGCCGCTGGTTGGCTTCGTCCAGCTGCCGCTGCAGCTCGACCATCTCGCCGTAGCTAAGGCGGGCGGCCTTCTCGAAGTCCGCCATGCGCTCGGCCCGGTCGGCCTCCTGGCGAAGCTCCTCGATCTTCTGCTTGAGCTCCCTGACCCGGCCGATGGCGGCCTTTTCCTGCTCCCACCTCGCGCGCAGCGAATTGCGCTGCTCGGCCAGCTCGGCCAGCTGCCTCTCGAGCGCCTGCAGGCGCTGCTGGGAGGCGGGGTCCTGCTCCTTTCTCAGCGCTTCACGTTCGATCTCAAGCTGACGGATCTGCCGCTCCGCCTCGTCCAGCTCGGCTGGCATGGAGTCGATCTCCATTCGTAGATGGGCAGCCGCCTCGTCAACCAGGTCGATCGCCTTGTCGGGCAGGAAGCGGTCGGTGATGTAGCGGTGCGAGAGCACGGCTGCGGCCACCAGTGCGGAGTCCTTGATGCGCACCCCATGGTGGACCTCGTACCGCTCGCGGAGGCCTCGAAGGATGGAGATCGTGTCCTCCACCGATGGCTCACCCACGACCACGGGCTGGAAGCGCCGTTCCAGGGCAGCGTCCTTCTCGATGTGCTTGCGGTACTCGTCCAGCGTGGTGGCGCCGATGCAGCGCAGGTCGCCGCGGGCCAGCGCCGGCTTGAGCAGGTTGGCCGCGTCGATCGCTCCTTCGGCGGCGCCCGCGCCGACCAGGGTGTGCAGCTCGTCGATGAAGAGGATCACCTGGCCCTGCGAGTCCTGGACCTCCTTGAGGACGGCTTTGAGCCGGTCCTCGAACTCGCCCCTGAACTTCGTCCCTGCGATCAGCGCGCCCAGGTCCAGGGCGACGACCTTCTTGTTCTTCAGGCCCTCGGGGACGTCACCGGAGTTGATGCGCTGTGCCAGCCCCTCCACGATCGCCGTCTTGCCGACTCCCGGATCGCCGATCAGGACGGGGTTGTTCTTGGTCCGCCGGAGGAGGACCTGGATGATGCGACGGATCTCCTCGTCACGGCCGATGACCGGATCAAGCTTCCCCTGCGCGGCCAGTGCCGTTAGGTCCCGGCCGTAGCGCTCGAGGGCCTGGTACTTCGACTCGGGGTTCTGGTCTGTGACGCGCTGGCTGCCCCTCACCCCGCGCAGGGCCTGAAGCAGGGCGGCGCGCGTCACGCCCGCTTCTTTGAGCAGAGGCTGCTCTGCCGCGGCGAGCAGGAGGTGCTCGGTGGAGACGTACTCGTCCTTGAGGGTTTCGGCCTCCTTCTCCGCCTGGTCCAGAATCCGGGCCAGGTCGTTCGAAAAATACGGTTGAGCGCCGCCGCTGACGCGCGGCAAGCGCTCCACACGGGAGACCAGGGCCGCCTCGAGCCCGGGAAGCGAGGCTCCCGTCGCCTCCAGAAGCGGTCTTGCGATGCCGTCTTGCTGGCGCACCAGCGCCAGCAGTACGTGCTCGGGCTCGATGGCCTGCTGGCCGCGCTCCTGCGCCTCCCTTGCCGCGGTTTGGAGGGCCTCCTGGGCCTTCTCCGTCAGCCTTTCCAGCTTCATGGCTCATCACCCCCGGCAACTTCCGACATGGTTCGATGCCAGCCGGCGCCGAGGGCGCCGTAACTCACAGGGCCATGATGACGGAAGGCTGCCGAGGGCGGCCTTCCACATTATTCACCGTGTTGACGTGGAGGTCTCAGCTTCCTTACCAGAGGTCTCATCCACTGGCCGGAGGCGTCACCGGAGCCCTCGCTTTTCGCCGCGCCAGAGCCTTGACTCGATACGTCGCTCGAGGCCTGATCGGAGCCGCCAGAGGAGCTGTCACCGGACGCGTCGGCCGACTCCTGCCGCGATCGCTCGCCCGGCTGCACCTCGATCCATCGCGGCTCGGGCCTGGCGGACCTCGGCACCTCTATCGTCAGTACCCCGTTATTGAAGCGAGCGGTGATGTTATCTGCCTGCACGTCTTCGGGCAGCGCGATCCGCCGCTGGTAATTTCCGAAAGACGATCTCACGGCGAAGGAACCGGCCCTCCCGCTGCTCGCGGTACTCTCGGCGGGTTGCGTTGATCGTCAGTACCTCGTCCGCGAAAGAGACTTCGACGTCTTCCGGCCGGACACCCGGGATGGGGGCCTGCACCATGTAGCCGCTCTCCGTCTCCTTGATGTCGACGGGTAGGTAGAAGGTCGGCCCGCTGGAGTCGTCGCCGTCGCCGCCGCGTCCGGCGAAGCTGTCACCGAATACGTCGCTGAAAAGCCTGTCCATAGTGCTGTGAAGGGTGGCAAGGTCATGCGCCGGCCTCCAACGAGCTATAGCCACTGGTCGCTCACCTCCCCTCGCTCAGTCACTCGAGGCGAGATCATCCGCT
This sequence comes from Candidatus Dormiibacterota bacterium, assembly GCA_955652675.1. Classification (GTDB taxonomy): domain Bacteria; phylum Chloroflexota; class Dormibacteria; order Dormibacterales; family Dormibacteraceae; genus Nephthysia. The sequence continues at coordinate 12,046 of CATPBP010000085.1, read as the reverse complement.
GTGCTTCCGACATGCCCCGGCCCCTTCCCGAGCAGGGCGGCCATCCCAACCTGGCCCTCTTCACCTTTGCAACGCGGCTGTGCATCCAGGGGCGGCGGGTCGACGCATTGGACGGGCGTTTGGACGAGTCCGTCCCCGACGAGAGCATGCGTCTGGACGTTCGGGCTCCTTCCGAGTTTGGGATGACCACCGGCTCGCCACCCTCCATGACAGCGATCATGGAGTTCGTGGTGCCGAGCTCTATACCAACTGTCTTAGGCATTTGATCCTCTCTCCCGTGCTGGGTGTTCCCGCTCGATCGGCGCGACGGAAGCTTCTTGGGGGCCTGGTGCGGCGGGCGAACCATTGTGTAGAGCCCGCAGATCCACGTGACAACGAGCAGCCAGCGGCGACGCCAATCGCCGGTTGTCTGGTTGGTGCAAGCTGTCCTTGAAACATCGCTGCGTGTGCGTCCGGGCGCTGCCCGGGCGTAGCCAGACGCGGATAAATCGAGTCTATGGCACCACTACCGTCAAAGCTCAGTAGAAAATCGGACGTCACAGGCATTTTGATATTGCCGTCTCTTCGATCTAGGTATCAATGCACCCCAGAAGAGTGATGAGGGCGCCAACAAGCTATAGACTGGACGGTGCTGCACGCGATGCGGGATAGCGTGCAATCGTGAGGTTTTTGAGATGACTGCAGCAAACGAGATCTCGATCATCACCTGTCCCAACTGCGGCAAACGCAACCGGGTTCGCCTGGTTGCCGATGCCGTGCCCTACTGCGGTGCCTGCGGCAAGCCGCTCCCCTGGATGATGGATGCCGACAGCGCCAGCTTTCACGCCGCCGTGGAGGAGAGCCCGCTCCCCGTACTGGTCGATTTCTGGGCCCCGTGGTGCGGCCCCTGCCGAATAGTCGAGCCGGCTCTCGAGCAGCTCTCGCGGGAGCTCGCAGGCAGGTTGAAGATCATCAGGGTCAACTCGGACCTGTCGCCCGACCTGAGCCAGCGGTTCAACATCCTGGGAATTCCCACTCTCATCCTGTTCGAGGGAGGACGGGTGAGGGACCGAATCACCGGCGCTCAGAACGTCACTGCGCTGAGACGATGGCTGGATTCCCAGTTGACGAGCAGCCGAGCCGGCTGAGCTAGATGTAGTTCCCAGATAGGTTGTTGAGGCGCGAGACCGGCGGTCGCCCTCTCAATGCGGGGTGTGGGACCGGCGGTGGTTGTACCTGTGGAGCCGCCTGGTGAGCAAGCGGTTGCGAGCCGAGTTGCGCATCCGTCCATCACGCAGGGCACTCCCAACTGGGGTGATCACGTGACTGACGAGGAGTATTCCGCCGGGTAGGCCGGCTAACGTTCCCTCCCGCCTCAACATAGTAATGCACTGGGGTCTTGCGGCAAGACCCCGGTCGTGGTGCAGAGTTTCAGACTGAACCAGAGGCGACAGAAGCGAGGGAGTGGCATATGGCCAAACATGCAGTGGTGATCGCCGGCGAAGGTCCGACAGGAATGATGCTGGCGGCCGAGCTGGCCCTGGCTGAGGTCGATGTCGTCATCGTTGAACGACGCGCCACTCCGGATCCCGACCGCTCGCGCGCCGGCGGTCTGCACGCGCGCACCATCGAGGTGCTCGATCAGCGCGGCGTCGCCGACCGGTTTCTCCAGGAGGGGAAGGCGATGCAGATCCAGGGGTTCGGTCGAATCCCCTTGGACATCAGTGATTTCCCCTCCCGCCACAACTACGGGCTCGCCCTCCCGCAGATTCAGACCGAGCGCCTACTGGCCACCTGGGTCAATGAGCTCGGGGTGCCGACCACGCGCGAACGTGAGGTGACAGGGTTCGCCCAGGACGACACCGGCGTCGACGTCGCGCTGTCCGACGGCACGTCGCTCCGGGCGGACTATCTGGTCGGGTGCGACGGGGGCCGCAGTGTGATCCGAAAGGCGGCCGGTATCGAGTTCGCCGGGTGGGATCCGTCGACGAGCTGGCTCATGGCCGAGGTCGAGATGGTCGAAAAGCCGGAGTTCGGCCTGCGTCCGGGCGGTGGGATCGGCCCGGTCGAGGGCGGAGATCGGATTCGGGTCGTCCTGACCGAATCCCAGGTCGAGCACACCAGCGAGCCCACCCTGCAGGATGTCAGCGAGGCACTCATCGCCGCCGACGGGACAGACTACGGCGTGCACAGCCTGAGCTGGACTTCCCGTTTTACGGACAACACCCGGCAGGCGGCTTCGTATCGCAAGGGGCGCATCCTTCTGGCGGGCGATGCGGCACACGTGCATCCCCCGCTCGGTGGTCAAGGTCTCAACACCGGTGTCCAGGATGCCGTGAACCTGGGGTGGAAGCTGGCCCAGGTGGTCAAGAAGACATCACCCCAGAGCCTGCTGGACACCTACCACGACGAACGGCATCCGGTCGGCGCCCGAGTGCTGCAGAACACCATGGCCCAAGTCGCACTGACCAGCCCCGGCGACCGTCACCAGGCGCTGCGCGACACCATGACCGAGCTGCTCAGCATGGACGGGCCACGGCAGAGCATCGCCGCCATGATGTCGGGTCTCGACATCCACTACGACCTCGGACCAGGACATCCCCTGCTCGGACGACGCATGCCCGATCTGGACATCACCACCGCCGATGGCCCGCTGCGCGTCTATGAGCTCCTGCACAGCGCCAAGCCGGTGCTGCTCAACCTCGATAAGCCCGGCGTCCTCGACATCACACCTTGGACTGACCGGGTCCAGCCGATCGATGCTGAATATCGCGGCCAGTGGGAGCTTCCGGTCCTGGGCCCAGTCAGCGCCCCGGCTGCCGTGGTGATCCGCCCGGACGGGTACGTCGCCTGGGTGGGAGATGGCACCGACACCGGATTGCGCGATGCCCTGACCACCTGGTTCGGATCACCCTGAGCCGTTAGCCGAGTGCGTGCGGCTCGCGGCGGGCGGCACGCCCAAAAGCCCCGCGGAGCTGGCGCAACAACTCGCGGCCGACAGCGGCGGCGCCCCACAGCTGGGGGAGTTGAGGCGATGGGTCGAACTCGTGGACCATGGCATGGTCGATGAGGACGAGAATCACCACCACGTCGACATCACCCGGGCTCGGATTGACCCTGTAGACCGCGATTGGATCGAACCGGTTCAGCTCGTGGGCGCGGATGTCGCCGTCAGCTCCGGGCAGCTGGAGGATTGGATCGACAGGCAGCCCGCCGGTGAATGCAGCCTTCAACCCCTCGACCATCCGCTTGGGTCTGGGCCTCAGGCAAGCCTCGGAATTGCGTCCCCGCAGTGTGGGTGAGCTTGATCTTCATCCTCGCCCCGGACCCTAGCGGGTCGCCCCGAACGGTCGCCACCCCCCGGCCGCGGCCTGAGGGCCCATTCCGTCATCGGAGAGTCTGACGGTCAGAGGCGCCGCCAGGTTCAGCCGTCGCAGATACTCGCGACATGGCGCGAAAGAAGTCCCAAGAAGAGAGCATCGGGGAGGTCCTCTCCGACCTGTTCGTGGACACCGCCTGGTAGCGACGAGAGCGAGACGGTGGAGCTATCGCGCGGTGGGTGTCGTCGCAGTCCTGGCCGCGGGGACGGGGCTCATCCTCAGCCTGCTAACGTCGCTACTCGCCTCGCAGGGTCCCGCCGGCGACTCCTGGTCCCTCAGGGGTAACGGCGCGCTGATCGTTCCGTTTGGGCTCGGTCCCGCGCTCATCGCCGCGGGCTGGACCGCCATCGTCGCCCACTTTCGGGCCCAGCCTCGCTGGACGGTGCTCGGTGCGGCGGCCAGGCTGGTCGGTCTGGGCCTCGCCATCGTCAGCCCGCTGGCGCTGGTCGTACCATGCCACCACGCCGGGATGTTCGCGGGGACAAGCTCATGAAGCACACGACACTTGATCTGACGGGTTCCTTGAGGGCCAAGTCCAGCTCGCTCTTTGCCGTTTCGGCGCCCAACGGCGACATCGACAAGCGCGTGAGCAACGCCCACGGCATCTATTTCCACGACACCCGCTGCCTGGAACGCTGGACGCTGCGGCTCGACGGGCAGCCGCTCTCTGCCCTCCTCTCCACCGTGGAGGGGAACCGGGTGGTCTGCGAGCTGACCAACCAGGACATCCAGCTGCGTAGCGGGGACGTGCTGGACCAGCACCGAATCGGAGTTCGCCGAGAGCTGTCGCTCGGCGCCGAGGCGGTGGAGACGCTGGAGATCTCGAACTTCGGTCTGCACCCGCTGGTGGTGACCCTGGATCTCGAGTTCGCCGCCAGCTTCGAGAACATGTTCGTGATACGGGGCGAAAAGCCGGGCAAGCGGGGCAAGCTGCATCCTCCCACCTGGCACGGCAGCTCTCTCAGGTTCGAATACGAGGGCGCCGACGGCCAGCGACGCACGACATCGGTGCGCTTCTCGCCGCCGCCGACGTCTCACGAGGACGGCCTGGTCAGCTATCGCCTCGACCTGAGGCGCAACCAGCGAGCGTCGTTGAAGGTCACGGCGAGCTTCAGAGAAGTAGGGAGTGGCGATCTCGAGCGCACGCCGCAGCAGACGAGCGCCGAACCGCTGAACTCGGTCACGGTGGTGACCGACAACGCGCTCTTCGACCGCACGCTCCAGCAGTCTTTCGACGACCTGAGAATGCTGGTCACGCAGGAGCACGGGGACGTCTACTTCGCTGCCGGCGTTCCCTGGTTCGTCGCCCTGTTCGGCAGGGACTCGCTGATCACCTCCCTGCAGACCCTGGCCTTCGATCCTTCGATCGCCGCCAACACGCTGGACCTCCTCGCCAAGTACCAGGGCACGCGTGAGGACGACTACCGAGACGAGCAGCCCGGGAAGATCATGCACGAGCTTCGGCTGGGCGAGATGCCAAACCTGGGTGAGGTGCCGCAGACGCCGTACTACGGGACTGTGGATGCGACGCCGCTTTTCGTCATCCTGATGGCGGAGTACGTCCGCTGGACCGGCGACGTGGCGCTCTGGCGCCGTCTTCGCCCCAGCGTCGAGAGGGCGCTCGAGTGGATCGACACCTACGGTGACTCCGACGGTGACGCGCTCACCGACTACCAGACCCGGTCGAGCAAGGGCGGCCGCAACCAGGGCTGGAAGGACTCCGCGAACGGGATCGTGAACAGCGACGGATCGCAGGCGGAGCCTCCGATCGCGCTCGTGGAAGTCCAGGGCTATGTGTACCGGGCCAAGCTGGACGCGGCCTGGCTGATGCGCTGCGACGGCGACCACCATCTGGCCAGCGAGCTCGAGAAGCAAGCCCTGGCGCTCCAGCGCCGTTTCCGAGAGACGTTCTGGATGCGGGAGCGCCGCTTCCTGGCGCTGGGGCTGCAGAAGGATGGCCGGTTGATCCGGTCCATCAACTCCAATCCCGGGCAGGCACTCTGGTCGGGCATCGTCTCCGCCGCGCACGCCCGGGCCGTCACCAGCCTGCTCATGGGAGAGAGCATGTTCAGCGGCTGGGGGATCCGAACCCTGGCCGAGACCGAGGCGGCATACAACCCGATCGACTACCAGGTCGGGGCCGTTTGGCCCCACGACAACTCGCTCATCGCGGCGGGTTTCAAGCGCTACGGGCGGGACCTCGAAGCCCTCCGCGTCTTCAGCGCCATGTTCGACGCGGCGGCGCGGTTCCCGGACTTCCGGCTGCCGGAGGTCTTCGCGGGGTTCTCGAGGGACCTCTATCCAGTACCAGTTCAGTATCCGGTCGCCTGCAGTCCGCAGGCCTGGGCGGCCGGCACGCTCCCCTACCTGCTGGTGTCGGTGCTGGGGCTCACGGCCGACGCCACTCGAGGGGTCCTCGAGGTCAACCGGCCACAGCTTCCCGAATGGCTGGGACAGGTGACGCTGTCCGGTCTCTGCGTCGGGGACACGAGGCTGAGCCTCTCCTTCCGGCGCACTCCGGAGGCCACCCTGGTGGCGCTCCTGGACCGCCGGGGAGCTGTCGACCTTCGCATCACCTACTAAGCCCGAATCCGGGCTGAGGCGGCGGCTCCGGATCAGCTTTCCCGGTAGAGCCTGGCCGCCAGGTCGATGCGATCTTCGTCCCGCCAGGCGTGCTCTTCCTCCCAGACCTGGTGGAGAAGCGCCTCGAGCTGCGTATACAGGTCGGGGCCTTCCACCGGCGGGAGTGAGAACCTCTGGTCACGCTCTGAGGGCATCCCTTCAAACCTCCTGAGGCGACCGTACGCGCCTCCTGGCCTGACGGGAATGGGCGGCCCGCCCACCCCTGCTCCCCGAGCCGAGCGAGAGCCGTGGGCGGCTGTCCTGAGAAGGTGGGGCGAAGATACCGGCGGTCAGACTCGGCTGTGAGGGAGGGGGGCTCCTGTTAGGGGGTCCAGTCCCACCAGCGACCCGGGCTGGCCGGCCGATCGGTCTGCTGGTAATAGTGCGACTGGATGTAGGTGCAGAGCATGATGACGATGATCAGGAGGACGAGACCTCCGAGCAGCGTGAGCTGAGTGGCCTCGTCACTCATCGCGGAACTCGTGGCTCTCGATGTCGCTCAACTCCCTCGCAGATCCTCGCCTCTCACCCGGGGGCGTATCCCGGTCCAGCTAGTTTCTCATGTCCAGCGCCCGGTGAAAACCGGGCTCCGCTCAGCTCGACTGGCTGCTGCCACCGGGCACGGTTCGCAGGCCCGGCATCGACTCCTCGCAGAGGTGATCGACGACGGCCTTCAGGCTTCCGCCCTGCTCCCGATAGACCTTCAGCTGGCGATCGGCGCTGGTTCCCTCGCGCAGGATGGTGTTTACGTAATCGACCGCCTTGCGTGAACCCAGCTCGTCCACGACGTCGTCCACGAACTCGAGCAGCTCCACCGCCAGCTCGCGCATGGGGACCTCGGATTGCGTCCCCAGGTCGATCAGCTTGCCGTCGATGCCGTAACGCATGGCCCGCCATTTGTTCTCGGCGATGAGCGCAGGCATGTACTTACGGAAGCCGAGATTGCGCTCCCGCAGCCGGAGGAGCTTCGCACAGATCGCCTGTGAGAGCGCCACCATGCACATCGTCTCCTCCAGCCGGGTGGTCTGGTCGCAGCATCTGAACTCCAGTGTGGGGAAGTAGGGGTGCGACCGGAGATCCCACCAGATCTTCTTCCCGTCGTCGATGCTGCCCGTCTTGACCAGCGTCTCCAGGTAATTCTCGTACTCGTCATAGGAAACGAAGTCGGGCGGGATCCCCGTGCGGGGGAAGCGCGACCAGATGACGCTGCGATACGACTTGAGCCCCGTGTCGCGGCCCGACCAGAAGGGGCTGGAGGTGGACAGCGCCAGGAGATGAGGCAGGAAGTAGCGGGCCTCATTCATGACTTCGGTGCCGCGCTCACGGTCCGGTATCGCGACGTGGACGTGGAGGCCGAAGATGAGGATGGAGCGGACCACGTCCTGCATCTCGTCCTCGAGCATCTTGTAGCGGTCCTTCTCCGTGATCAGCTGTTCCTGCCACTTCGAGAAGGGATGGGTTCCGGCGCATACCATTCGGAGGCCTGACTCGCTCAGCACGCGTCCGACGTTGGCCCGCAGCCCGGCCACCTCCTCCCGAGCCTGCTCGACGTTCTCGCAGACGCCTGTGCCCGCCTCCACGACGGACTGGATCATCTCGGCGCGGACGTGGTCCCCGAGCGCCTCACCGTGCTCGGCCATCAGGGTCGTGATGTGAGGCTTCAGCTCGCCCTCGGCGTCGACGATCTGGTACTCCTCTTCGACGCCGATCGTCAGCCAGTCCGCCTTCATGCTCTGCCTTCCACCAGGTAGGTGGGCACGATACTACCGGCGCCGGCCGTGACGTTGAGCAGCGCGGACGAGCTCAGCCGGGTGAGTACGCCGCCCGGCCGGCCGTCGAACAGGTAGGGATCGAGGTCGATGGACAGGTCCATCAGCCGGATGTCCTCCAGCGCCACTGGGAAGGGCTCCTTCGGCACCTCGACAGCCTCCTGGACGACGTACGAGCCGCGCAGCGCATCCTTCAGCGCCTTTTCCCAGGCCGCCTGCTCGGCCGCCCAGCCCAGCACAACTCCCTTGCCGCCGTACTCGTCGTTCGGTTTCAGGACCAGCTCGGAGCGGTGCCGGGCGATGTACTCCATCAGGTCTGCCACCCGCCTGCCGTGGCGAGTACTGGGCCCCTCTCGCACCTTGCGCGTCCAGGGTATGTAGCGCTCGATGGCGGCCCGCTGGTCGGCGTTGTAGAGGTCGCCGTGCTGGTCGTCGGAGAGCAGCGCGAAGCTCATCTTCCTGTGCAGGAGCTTGGCGCGGAAGGAGTTCACCACGCAGGCCGCGCCGTCCAGATAGGCCTCGACAAGCGCCCTGGCCTCCTCGGGCCGGCTCAACAGCTCGCTGGTCAGCACTCGACGGTAGACGAGGTTGACGGCCTGCCCTCGCAGGTAAAGCCGGCCCCGCCTGTACTCCAGCGATCCCGGGTCACCTATCAGGGTGCGTACGCCCCTCTGCTCGAAGAAGTCGCGAAAGAGGTCGAACTCCCTGGCGGTGGGTAGTCCGGTCCAGTCCACGATGGCGACCACCGGCTGCTCTCCCTTGCCCCACTGCCGGAAAGCGCGCAGCATCGCCGTCATCTGCTGACGCCGGACCGGCATGGGGCGCAGGCGATACCTCTTCCGGAACTCCCTGAGCACTGGAAGCTCCGAGAAGACCTCCGCCATCATGTCTTCGTAGGCCATACCCGCGGGCGACTCGGCGTTGTACTCGACGTAGCGGACCTCGTCCGAGAAGAAGCTGTCCAGGCGAGAGGACGGGGAGGACGAGCGAAAGCCGGGCTCGGCCAGCGCCAGGCGCTCCTCCTCGGGGTCCAGGTCGAGCTCTGCACGCAGCTCGGGATTTCGGAGCAGAGCCTGCTCCAGCCGCCTCAGAGCACCGTGTATGGAGCGCGCAGCCGTCATCGCCGCCGCGTGGCGCTCGCGGGTCAGGAGGTTGGGCCGGAGGGCCATCGACACGGTCCTGTCACCGAAGGTCAGACGGCGCCGCAGCTGGCCCTCGCGGAATCGCTCGACGCTGGCCTGGGCGAGGGCGGCGTCCTCGAGCAGCCCGTTGTAGACCGCTACGTGTTCAGGTGGCCGGCGCTGCTGCTCGCTCGACATACTTCCACCAGCGGTGGTCGCGCCGCCAGGGAGGCTCGGCCTCGCCGAGCGCATACCGGATGACGAGATCGCTCATCTTCTCGAGCACCCATGCGAACGACTCCTCCTTGATCGAGAAGTTATCGAAGTCGGGGGCCGGGTTCAAGAAGTCGATCGCGTAGAGGACGTCGTCCTTGATCGCGAACTCCACGGTGTCCATGTCGTAGCCGAGGGCCTGCACCAGGGTGATGGCCTCCGCCTCGGCGCGCCGGCGCAGCCCGGGCTCGGGTGGACGGTCGATGACGTAGCGGTCCATGAACTCCGCCTTGGGGTTGTAGCGGATCGGGAGGATGTGCTCGCGCCCTATGCAGATGCAGCGCAGGTAGTCGTCCCAGTCGATGAACTGCTGCAGGATCATCGTCTTCTGGCCGCTCTTGTCGTAGGCGGCGATCAGCTGTTCCAGCGAATCGACGACATGAACGTCCTTCCAGCCGCCCCCCACGTTGGGCTTGAGGACTGCCGGGAGGCCTGTGTAGCGGAGAATGGCCTCCCAGTCCAGCGGATAGCGCAGGTTTCGCAGGGATGCGGCGGTGTCGATGTCGGGGACGTAGTCCTTGTTGGGGAGGACCACGGTGTGGGGCACGGCGACGCCGAGCTTCCGTGCCAGAGTGCACTCGAAGAACTTCTCGTCCGCCTGCCACCAGAAGGGGTCGTTGACCACGACGGTGCCCGTCAGGGCGGCGCTCTTCAGATGGGCCCGGTAGTAGGGCACCTCGTGAGAGATGCGATCGACGAGGACGGCGTAGGCGGGCTCCTCGTCCTCCTGCGTTCCCTGGAGCAGCGCCAGCTCCGCCGTCACCCCCTGTCCATCGCCCTTGCGGTTGACGGTGTCCAGGAACGGTTGAGGAAACGTGTTCTCCCGGCCGACCAGCAGGCCGACCCGGCGCGGGGGTGGCGGGGCGCTAGACATAGTTCCGCATCATCTCCTTCCAGTAGGGCCAGTCGTGCTGCCAGCCGGGCCAAACGTCGAGCCGCGCGTGGACGTCTTTCTCACGAAGGTCATCGGCAAGCGTGACGCAGTCCCGGACGTTGGGATCCTCGCTGCCCGTGGCCACGACCTTGAAGTCCATCGCCCTGAGCGGGGCGAGATATCCCTCGTCCCGGAGCCCCGGGAGAAAGGCAAGTGGGTTGGTTAGATAGGTCAGGTCGTCGTGATGGCCGTCCAGCCACCGGCTCGTGTCGTAGACGCCGGACAGAGCGATCCAGCCCCGAAAGCGGTATGGATGACGCAGGCAGAGGAGGACTGCGTGGAAGGCCCCGAAGGACGTCCCGGTCGTGACCGGGGCCTCGGGAAGGCGCGGCAGGACCTCGTCCACCAGGTAGCTCTCGTACTGCAGGTGCCGCCTGACCCGTTCCGGCGGCGGAACGCCTGCGGCATACCAGGACTCGCCGTCCACGCTGTCGACGCACCACAGCTGGAGGTGGCCGTCTTCGATCTTGGAGCTCAACTCACCGACAAGCCCGAAGTCTTCCCACTGATAGAACCGTCCCATGGAGGTGGGGAAGACCAGAAGAGGTAGGCCACTCGACCCGAACCGCAGCATCTCCATGTCCCGGCCCAGGGCCCCGCTCCAGTCCTTTATGTAGTCTCTTTGCAATTCAGCGGTGAGTCTATCGCCCGCTCTTCGTCGCCGTGGCTTCTGGCTCCAAAAACCGGAGCCTCGAAATAGGGCAATAACCCTGCGCGCTTCGCTATGCTGAGAAGGCCGCTGGTCGTCAGCGGTGCTGGCCGTGGTCGTCCAACCGGTTTCTCGAACGGACCCGCCGTCAGTCAGTAGATTTTCGAGGAACCGGGAGTGAGGAAGATGCCTGAGGGCACCATCAAGAAGATCGTGGCCGACCGCGGCTTTGGCTTTATCGCCTCGGAGGACGGGAAGGAGTACTTCTTCCACCGCAGCGCGATCGACAATTTCGACTCGCTGCGCGGCGGGGAGCGTGTGAGCTTCGACACCGAGCCGAGCCCGAAGGGTCCGAGAGCGGCACGGGTCCGGGTCGCCTAGATCTGATTGGCAGGAAAGGCCCCGCGCTCTGGCGCGGGGCCTTTCTTTTTTCAGCACAGGAAGACAAATTCCCCTCCCACGTGGGGAGGGGTCGCCTCTGGCGACCGACGTTGCGCCGAGCCATCGGTTGCGGCTTTGAGTTGGGTAGGTACCCTTCCCGCACCCTCGCCGCCAGGGGGAGGGAGTCTTTCCCCTCATTCCCTACCCTTGACCGGTGGCGGAGAGTCAGGTCAGTACGCGGGTGCGGCCGGGCCGGGCTCTCGACCTGAGGTCGACGCTCTCGCCGCTAAGAAACGGGCCGCGGGACCCCGCCGTGGTCTGGAGGGGGGACGGCGTCTGGCGTGCGACTCTCACGCCGCTCGGCCCCGGCACCGAGCGCATCTGCCAGGCGGCGGACGGCACAGTGCTGGTCGACGCCTGGGGGCCGGGAGCCGAGTGGCTGGTGGACCGAGCGCCGCACCTGCTGGGCGCCCTGGACGACGACTCGGACTTTCGACCGGAGCACCGGCTCCTCAAAGACCTCCACCGGGGGCACCCAGGCCTCCGCATCTGCCGGTCCGAGGCTGTGTGGGAGGCGGCGCTCGGCACCATCATCGAGCAGAGAGTGGTCACTGCAGAAGCCTGGACCGGGTGGCGCCTGATGGTCCGGGCCCTCGGTGAGCCGGCGCCTGGACCGCTGCCCTGGCTCTACCTGCCGCCTGCTCCCGAGGTGCTGCTGCGGACGCCCTATCACGCCTTTCACCGCTTCCACGTGGAAAGGGGCCGAGCGGAGACCGTGCGCCGCGCGGCAGCCGTCGCCAACCGGCTTCAGGAGACGGCGGCCATGCCGCTGGCCGAAGGGCGGCGAAGGCTGCTCGCCGTCCGCGGTCTCGGCCCCTGGTCGGCAGCCAGAATTGCATTGAGTGCACTCGGTGACCCGGATGCGGTCGCGGTGGGCG
>CATPBP010000084.1 GCA_955652675.1 Candidatus Dormiibacterota bacterium | reverse complement strand
TCATTGGGATTATGGACTCACTCGGCCGGAGTGAATCCGGCCTTTCATGGGACGACGCCGCAGATAAACGCGGGGGGAACCCAGGTTCCCCCCACGGACCCTCCCTCCTCGCAGGAGTAGAGGTGGGAGTCGTTGGGATTAGGGACTCACTCGGCCGGAGTGAATCCGGCCTTTCATGGGACGCCTTTTTCTTGTCCCTCCCCCTAACCTGCCCTCACCGAAGGAGGGGGCGGGAGGGGGTTTCGGAGCAGCCGTGCTCACGCCCACCGTCCCGCTCCGGTGAGCGAATCGGTCGGCTGGGGGGATAAGCTCGCACGAATGATTCGGGTGGCGCTGGTGGGGCATCGGGGACGGACCGGGAGTGAGGTGGCCAAGGCCCTGCAAGCGGCCCCCGACATCGAGTACCTGGGCGGCCTCGGACGCGGCGACGACCTGGCGTCCTCTCTGGAATCGAACCGGCCGCAGGCGCTTGTCGACTTCACTCACCCCGGTGCGGCGCTGGACCACGCCCTCGCTGCCGTGGCGAGCGGTGCGGCACCGGTGATCGGCACCAGCGGGCTCTCGCCGGAAGCCGTCGACAGGCTGGAGTCAGCCTGCCAGGCGGCCGGTCTGGGCGGCATCGTTGCGCCCAACTTCGCGATCGGGGCCGTCCTGATGATGCACCTGGCGGAGAGGGCCGCGCCCTACTTCGAAGCCGTGGAGGTGATAGAGGCGCATCACGCGGGCAAGGCGGACGCGCCCTCGGGCACGGCCCTGGCCACCGCCCGCCGGCTGGCCGCCCATGGCAGCTTCACCTACAACCGGCCCGAGAAGACGACGCTGGAAGGAACTCGAGGCGGGGAGGAGGGAGGCGTCGGCATCCACTCCCTGCGCCTGCCGGGCGTGGTCGCGGATCAGGAGGTGATCTTCGGGCTCCCTGGCCAGACCATGGCCATCACGCACCGGACCACCAGCCGGGAGGCCTTCGCACCCGGCGTGCTTCTCGCCATCCGCCGCGTAACGTCCGAAGCGCGCTTCTACCGGGGACTGGACGACCTCCTGGATTTGCGCTGAAGGCGGCGGAGCGCGGCGGTACACTCTCCCGCATGTCCACCTCCCACCGCTCATTGAACGTTGCCGTCGTGGGCGCGACCGGCATGGTCGGCCAGGAGATGCTGCGGGTGCTGGCGCAGCGGAGGTTCCCGGTCGCCAAGCTCAAGGCGCTGGCCTCTGAGCGCTCGGAGGGCCTGGAGGTGCAGAGCAACGGCCACACGGTGCCGGTGGAGACTCTGCGAGAGGACTCCTTCGAGGGAATCGATCTGGCGCTCTTCAGCGCTGGAGCTGACGTCTCGCTTCTCTACGCCCCTCCGGCGGTGGAGGCCGGCGCGCTGGTCGTGGACAACAGCTCCGCCTGGCGGATGAAGGAGAACGTGCCCCTGGTGGTGCCGGAGGTGAACCCCTCCGACATCCGGGACAACGAAGGCATCATCGCCAACCCCAACTGCTGTGCGATTCCTCTCTCGGTGGTGCTGGAGCCGCTGCGCAAGGAGGCCGGCCTCCGGCGGGTCCTGGTCTCCACCTACCAATCCGCGTCCGGCGCCGGCAGAGCGCTGGTCGATGAGCTGGCCGAGCAGACGGCGGCGATCGCCTCGGGAAAGGCCCCGCAGGCGTTGGTCTACTCGCACACGCTGGCCTACAACGTGGTGCCTGGAGGCTGGAAGCCAGACCTCGAGGGGTACAACGAGGAGGAGATCAAGATCGCTCAGGAGACGCGCAAGATCCTCCACCAGCCTGAGCTGCCCCTGGCCGCGACCTGCGTGCGGGTGCCGGTGCCGGTCGGCCACGGCGAGTCCGTCTTCCTGGAAACCGACCGGATGCTGGCGGCCGAGGACGCGAGGCTGCTGCTCGGCATGGCGCCGGGCGTCATCGTCGAAGACGATCCGCACGCCCGGCTCTATCCCACCCCGGCCGCTGTGGCAGGGAAGGACGAGGTCTACGTCGGCCGCATTCGCAACGACCTTTCCTCAAGCCACGGCCTGGCGCTGTGGATCGTTTCGGACAACCTGCGCAAGGGGGCGGCGCTCAACGCGGTGCAGATCGCTGAGAGTGCGCTCGAGATGGGGGTGCTCTAGATGGCAGAGATCGGACGCTTGCTGACAGCCATGGTGACGCCGTTCACGGCGGACGGCGCCGTCAACTATGACGCGGCCCAGCACCTGGCTCGCGGACTCTGCGAGGACGGCTCCGACGGAGTGGTCGTCGGGGGCACCACGGGCGAGTCGCCGACCCTGAGCGACGACGAGAAGATCGAGCTGGTGAGGCGCGTCAAAGAGGCGATCCCCGGCCGGAACGTGGTGGCCGGCACAGGGGGCAACGACACGCGTCACTCGGTCGAGGTCTCAGAGCGCGCAATGGAAGCCGGCGCGGACGCCCTCCTCTGCGTCGTGCCCTACTACAACAAACCGCCCCAGGAGGGCATGTACCGGCACTTCCGGGAGCTGGCGAGGGTCGGCCCCGTGATCATGTACAACATCCAGGGCCGCACCGGCATCAACATGACCGCGGCCACCACGCTCAGGGCCGCCGAGGAGCCGAACGTGATCGGCGTCAAGGAAGCCAGCGGCGACATGGACCAGATTGGACTCGTCTGCGCCGGCGCCCCCTCGACCTTCCGGGTCTGGGCCGGGGACGACGGGTTCACGCTGCCGCTTCTCGCGGTGGGCGGCTTCGGCGCGATCTGCGTCGTCTCCCACCTGGCGGGGAAGGCGGTCAAGGCGATGATCGACGCTCATCTGGAAGGGCGCAACGACAGTGCTCGAGATCTCCACCAGCGCCTGCTGCCGGTGATCAAGACCCTGATGACGACCGCCTCCAACCCGATCCCCGTCAAGTCCGTGCTGAATGAGCTCGGCTTCCCCGCCGGGCCCTTCAGGCTGCCGCTCACGCCCTTGCCGGACGCCGACCTGGAGCGGGTGATGAAGGTCGTGCGCGATGCCGGTGAGCTGATCAGCACGCCTGCGAAGTCCGTCGACCTCGCGGCAGCCCCGACCTCTTGATTGGACGGCTCTGACGAGCGGCCGCAGGCCGCATCTCCCGAAGGACAGAGTGACCTCGAGCTGGAGGCGGTTCACGCCCGAATCCGGGTCTGCACCCTCTGCGGCCTCCACGCCAGCCGCACCCAGGCCGTCCCCGGCAGTGGCCCGGTACCGGCCGACGTGATGATCGTGGGCGAGGCCCCGGGTTTCAACGAGGACGTCCAGGGCCTGCCCTTCGTCGGCGCGGCGGGCCGGTTGCTCGACACGCTGCTCGAACAGATCGGGCTCAGCCGGCAGCAGGTCTTCATCACGAACATCCTCAAGTGCCGGCCGCCGCAGAACCGCGATCCGATGCCGACCGAGGCCGAGTCGTGCATGCCGTACCTGCGGCATCAGTTCCGGCTGATCCGGCCAAAGGCGGTTCTGGTGCTCGGCCGGCACGCTCTCGAGCGCATGCTGCCTGGAGTTGGCTCGATCTCCCGCGTGCATGGTGAGTTCTTCATGCGAGGCGGGGTCGCTTTCATGCCCTGCTACCACCCCGCGGCGGCGCTTCACAACGGCGGGCTCCTGAACGACCTTCAGAGGGACTTCGATCGGGTCCGGAGCTACCTGGACCGTTTGCTGCCGGCCCCCGAGCCGGTTTCCACGGCCCCCGAGCCGATTCCGCCCGGCGGCGGCCAGACGCCGGCGGCGGAGACGGAGGCGGCCGCTGCTGATCCCACGGAGCAGCTGACCCTGCTTTGAGCCGCCCACCGCTTCGCTACGTCCCGCTCGGCGGACTGGGCGAGGTCGGTCTGAACATGTGGGCCCTCGAGTGGGAGGGCCAGGTTCTGGTCGTCGACGCCGGCCTCATGTTTCCGCACGAGGAGATGCTGGGCGTCGACCTCGTCCTACCCGATCCGACCTACCTGCTGGACCCCGCCCGCAAGGTGCTCGGAATCTTCCTCACGCACGGGCACGAGGACCACATCGGGGGACTGCCCTTCCTCCTCCGCCGGCTCAAGGCGCCGGTGTACGGAACCCCGCTGACGCTGGGCCTGGCCAAGCCCAGGCTGCGTGAGCTCCGGGTCCTTGCCGAGGCCGACCTGCGCGAGGTTCGGATAGGCGACCGCGTCCAGCTCGGCCCTTTCCGCGTGGAGACCGTGGCCGTTTGCCACAGCATCCCCGACTCGGCGGCGCTCTCGATCGAAACGCCCGTAGGCCGCGTCTTCTATACCAGCGACTTCAAGCTCGAGCAGGATCCGCTGCTGGGTCGTGGCACGGACGTCGAGCGCTTTCGGCGTCTCGGCCAGGAGGGCGTCCTGCTGCTCCTCAGCGACTCCACGAACGCGGAGCGGGAGGGCCACAGCGGGTCGGAGCGCGACCTGACGCCCAAGTTCGAGCGGATCTTCCAGGAGGCGCCCGGGCGGATCGTGGTCGCCACCTTCGCCTCCAACATCCACCGCATACAGCAGGTGATCACTCTGGCGGCGGCTCACGGCCGGCGCGTGGCGGTGGCAGGCCGCAGCCTGCGCAACGCCTTCCACACAGCCCGCGAACTCGGCTACTTGCAGGTTCCAGAGGGGCTCACCATCCGGCTGGCGGAGGCGAACTCCGAGAGCCGCCTGGTTCTGCTCACCGCGGGCAGCCAGGGTGAGCCGGTCTCGGCGCTCTCACGGTTCGCCTCGCTCCGCCATCAGGCTGTGAACGTTCGGGCAGGAGACTGGGTTGTGATCTCGGCACGACCCATCCCCGGCAACGAGCGGCTCGTCTTCCACACCATCAACAACCTCTACCGGAACGGGGCTGAACGCGTCCTTTACTCGGAGGTGGGCAACGTTCACGTCTCGGGTCACGCGCACCGCGACGAGCTCCGGGAGGTCATAGAGATGATCCACCCGCGCTTTTTCATACCGGTGCACGGCGAGTACCGCCAGCTGCACCACCACGCTCAGCTGGCCATGGCCACTGGAATGCCTCGTGAGAACGTGCTTGTCATCGAGGACGGGCGCGTGGTTCAGCTGACCGAGGACTCGATGCGGGTGAGCGAAGGGAGCGTCTCCGGGCTGGTCTTCGTCGACGGCCTCGGCATCGGGGACGTCGAGCAGGTCGTCCTTCGGGATCGCCGCCAGCTCGCCGATGACGGGTTGGTGGTGGCAACCGTCGGCGTCGACCGCGATACGGGGGTGATCCGGACTGGTCCCGACCTCATCGCTCGCGGGTTCATGGACCCCGAGTTCTCGGAGGAGCTGCTGCGTGAGGCTCGCGCCGAGGTGGTGGGCGCGGTCAAGAGGTTCGTCGGCACGCGCCCCGACCTGACGCTGCTCCAGGAGTCGATCCACGACTCAGTGTCGCGCCTCCTGTGGAGGCACACACGGCGGCGCCCCATGGTGATCCCCCTGGTCACAGAGCTCTGACCGTCAGTTCCCGTCCTGTCCCCGCATTGGCCCGGTCCGGGACACTAGGATTTCGGGCGGGATGAAGCTGCCGCCCCTGGCTCTGACCGCTCCCACGCTGTGCCCTCGCTGCGACGCCCCCTCCGGGCTCGCCGAACTCTGCCTCCAGTGCGCGCTCCAGCTGCGCCAGTGCGGCAACTGCCACGGCGTGGCCGGACCCTTCGACCGCTACTGCGGCTTCTGCGGCTTCGAGCTGCTCCGTGGGGCGCGGCGCAACCCCGCCTGGCGACTCTGGCTGCTGATCGCGCTGGTACCGCTGGCCGCCGGTCTCGGCTATGGCGCCTGGGTGGCCCGCCTTCCCTCGGCCGCGACTCAGGCCGTGGGAGCCGCCGTGCGCCCGGCTTCGACACCCGACCTCCACGCCTACCAGAGCACCTCGCTTCGCCTGGCCTACGCCATCCCCAATCAGTGGAACGCGATCGACTACACCCGCTCCTCGGACGCCGGCCGCAGCATGCCTTACGTCGTCGTCGCCAAGTCGGCAGCGGACCAGCAGCCGGCCGCGCAGGCGAAAGGGGACCTGGTCCAGGCCCGCCCACAGGGACCGGTCGTCGCGCTCGGTCGCCCGGCAGTCGACAACAGCCTGGTCGCAGATCCCACGGCGCCCGCCGGGGTGCTGACCTCCGAAGTGGCGCCTCTTGCTATCTCACCGCCCCAGGGAACGAAGGTGGAGGTGACGCGCCCGGTCCGGCCCGCCACCGTAGGCGGACGCCCGGCGGCGTCGGTGGTCCTGAAACTGACCCGCGACGGGGACATCTATTACCTGCAGCGCACGCTCATCTACGCGCCCAGCGGCAACTCCCAACCGATGGTCCGGGTCGACGCCCTGCTGCCGGCCGAATCCTGGAATTCCGGTGACCAGACTCCCGTGAACTCTCTGATCAGCTCGGTCCGCTCCTCCTGAGAGGAAGGCCGGACTGCCCTCAGCTCCTGGCGAGGCGACCGCCGCATTCGGTGCAGAAGCTATGGCGCTGCAGGTTGTGGTGGCTGCAGCGCCCGCAGACCAGGCGCCGGGGCGGGTGCGCTTCGCTCCAGCGATCCCTGTCCCGCCGGTACCAGACGCCGTTCTCCGGGCCCAGCGACCACTCGCGACCCTCGCCGTCCACCACCCTCAGCTGGCGGACTGCGGCCCTGAACGAGCGCGGATCCAGGGCCCCACGACGCCGCTCGTCCAGCAGGGTGCGATAGCGCACCTCGGCCTGCCCGAACGGGTCGATCGCCACCGGGCCAGCATATAGTCGCGCCCGCCCAGACTCCGGCGGCCCATACCGATCGTGCACTGCCGCTATTGGTGAACGCCGATCGGTAGCGCCGACCGCCGAGCAGCCCGCCGTAGCGCTTTTCGGCCTCGTCTAACGGTGCAGCATATAATCCGGGGGGCCTGCCCTTGGCCGGCTACATCAGCATTGCGTCGCACCACCGCTCGCTCCTCACGTCTTGTAACCGCTTCGACACCCGCGCGCCGGGGGTCCCGTCGCCCGGTGCGCGCCAGCCGGCGCCGCCAGCCGATCCTGACTCCGACCCAGGCCCGCGAAGCGGCGGGTGTCGTGCTGGCCGGGCTTGCCCTTCTCAGCTTGATCGCGATGCTGGTGGGCGGCGGTCCGGTGCTGAACAACCTGCACGCCGGGGTTCTGGGCATCTTCGGCGTCGGATGGCCGCTCCCGGTCGCCGCCGGGCTCGCCCTCGGAGCCCTCTGGATCTGGCCCCGGTCCCCACAAATCCGGCCGACCGACGTCTTCTCCGCTCTGGGCGGGGCACTCGCCATCCTGGGCCTCCTCAGCCTCACCTCGGCGCGGGCGGGCGGCAGCCTGGGGCACGCCGTCGAGGCGCTGCTGGCAGGCCTGGTGGGCCGTCCCGGCGCGCTGGTGATCCTCAGCCTTGCCCTGGTCCTCTCGCTCATCGTCGGATTCCACTTCAGCGTCGGCTCTGCGCTCGTGGGCTTGGCCGAGGCGATGCAGGCCGGCTACGCCGAGCGCCAGCGGATCGAGTCGCTCGTGCGGGGGGGCAAGGCCAAGCCGTCATCCCCCTCAGTGGCGGAGCCGGTCGGACCGGAAGGCCCGTCTGCGACGTCGCCGGCGCTCATGCCCGAGCTGCCGCCGGCTCCGCTCCCGGCTCCCCTGGCGGCCGCGGGGCCGGCGGCGGCCCCCGCCTGGACGCCGGTGCCGCTCAACGAGGACGGCACCCCGATCTGGCGCGAACCTGAGGTCCCGGAGCGCCCGGCGCGACCCGAGCGGGAGGGGGAGGGTGAAGAGCGCCCGTCGCGCCCCCTCATCCGGGTCGTCGCGGACCCTCAGGACGACATGCCGGACATCGACTGGAAGCTTCCTCCGCTAAGCCTGCTGGACAGCGTCACCGCGAAGAAGGAGCGGATGCAGGAGGAGGTCAAGCGCAACGTCCGGGTCATCGAGGGAACGCTCGGCACCTTCGGGGTCGAGGCGCGGGTGGTCGGCGTCAACACCGGTCCGGCGGTGACCCAGTACGAGCTACAGCCCGCTGCCGGAGTGCAGGTGCGCAAGATCGTGACGCTCCAGAACGACCTCTCGCTGGCGCTGGCGGCGGCGCCGCTGCGCATCGAGGCGCCGATCCCCGGCAAGGCCGCGGTGGGCATCGAAGTTCCCAACAAGGCGGCTTCGCTGGTCACGATCCGCGAGGTCATCGATTCGACGGGCTTCAAGGCGGGCGGCCACGCGGTGCCGATCGCGCTCGGCAACGACGTGACCGGGCAGGCCATCTCCGGAGACCTGACCCGCATGCCACACCTCCTGATCGCCGGTGCGACCGGCCAGGGAAAGAGCGTCTGCATAAACGCCCTGGTCTGCAGCCTGCTCCTGAGGGCCACTCCGGCTCAGCTGCGGCTCCTGATGATCGACCCCAAGCGGGTTGAGCTGAACGGCTACAACGGCCTGCCGCACCTCGCCACGCCGGTCATCGTGGAGGCCCACCAGGCGGCCGCCGCCTTGCGCTGGGCGGTGGCCGAGATGGACCGCCGCTACAAGCTCCTATCTGCGGAGGGGGTGCGCAACATCCTGGGTTACAACCAGCGTGCCCAGGAACGCCGGGCTCGCCAGCTGCCTTACATCGTGGTGGTCATCGACGAGCTCGCCGACCTCATGATGGTGGCGGCAGGGGAGATCGAGGAGTTGGTCTGCCGGATCGCCCAGCTGGCCCGCGCGGTCGGCATCCACCTGGTCATCGCCACCCAGCGCCCCTCCACGGACATCATCACCGGCCTCATCAAGGCCAACATCCCCTCGCGGATCGCCTTCGCGGTGGGGTCGCAGGTGGACAGCCGGGTCATCCTTGACACCGGCGGCGCCGAGAAGCTGCTCGGCAGGGGCGACATGCTCTACCAGCCAGTGGACGCCGGCAAGCCGACCCGCATCCAGGGCGCCTTCATCTCCGACAAGGAGGTCGAGGCGCTGGTCCGCTTCTGGAAGGTCCAGGGCGATCCCCACTACATCGACGAGGTCCTGGAAGACACCGGCGCCCCCGATCTCAGTGCCGAGACGGAGCGCCGGCTCGATCCGCTGTTCTCGAGGGCGGCGCGAGCGGTCGCCGCGGAGGGCGCGGCGTCCGTTTCGCTGGTGCAGAGGAAGTTCAACGTCGGCTACTCGAGGGCGGGGCGGATCGTAGACCAGCTGGCCGAGCATCGCGTCGTGGGCGGCTATCAAGGCAGCAAATCCCGCGAGGTGCTCATGAACCTGCCCGACGTGGACGAGCTGCTCGAGCGCATCGGCGTCGAGGGCTGAGCCCTTCGAAAGACGCTGATTCGGCATCAGGCGTCCATTCACGCGGCCTCTGGCGCCAGAATGCATCGGGGATGAACCTCCCGAACGCGCTCACCGCCAGCCGGCTAGCCGCAATCCCGGTCTTGATGGTGCTCCTGCTGGCGGACTTCCCCCGCCACGATCTCATCGCGGCGGGCGTCTTCCTGGCCGCCTCGCTGACCGACACCCTGGACGGTAACCTCGCCCGCCGGCGCCGCCAGGTGACCGAGCTGGGCAAGTTCCTCGACCCCCTGGCGGACAAGCTCTTCATCCTCTCGGTGCTGATCGTCCTCGTGCAGCTGGGCGCGCTGGCCGCGTGGATCGTGGTGATCATCTTCGGCCGTGAGCTGCTCATCACCGTGCTCCGGTCCTTAAGCGCCAGCCAGGGGAGGGTGATCTCCGCCACGCCGTTCGGCAAGACCAAGACCGTGTCCCAGGTGCTCGCCGTCCTGCTCCTCATCCTGCAGCGGCCCTATCCGTCCCTGCATTTCGCCGCCTCGCTGGTGGTGGGCTTTGCCGTGGCCTTCACCGTCCTCAGCGGCCTCGACTACCTCTGGCGCTTCCGGCACATCCTGCAGCGCGCCGACGGGCGGCATCCTCAGGAGCCGCTGGCAGTGCCCGGCGGTGGGGCTCCAGGGGCCGAGTCGCCTGTCAACCCGCTGGTTCGGCGTATCGGGGAAAAGCTGGCCGCCCGGCAGCTGACGGTCGCCGTGGCGGAGTCCTGCACCGGCGGGCTCCTGGCGGCCGCGCTCACGGACCAGCCAGGCAGCTCGGCCTATTTCCAGGGCGGCGTGGTGGCCTACTCAAATCTGGCCAAGAAGGCGGTGCTGCGGGTGCCGGAGGAGCTGCTGGAGACCCACGGCGCCGTCAGCGCCGAGGTCGCCAGGGCGATGGCGGAGGGGGTTCGGCGGCTCCTCCTGGCTGATCTGGGCCTGTCCGTGACCGGGATCGCCGGCCCTGACGCCGACGGCTCAGACAAGCCGGTGGGGCTGACCCACATCTGGCTGGCGGGCGAAGGTCCGGGAGAGGGTCGCGGCTTCAGGTTCGACGGAGACCGCTGGGAGAACCGCCGGCGGGCGGTCGACGAGGCACTGAACCTGATCCTGGCCCACCTTCCAGCCTGATTCCAGCTTGACCTGTCGAACAACCGTTCGTATCATCTAGTGGTTCGAGCCACCATGCCTGTTAAGCACTTTGACCCATCCCAGGAAAGATCTCAGACTCACATCAGCAGCAATCGATCCAGATCAGACACAGCACCACCAGGAGGCACCGTGGAGAAGGAAAAGGCACTCAGCACAGCGATACAGCAGATCGAACGCAGCTACGGCAAGGGCTCGATCATGAAGCTCGGTGAGGTGGCCGGCTCGCGTGACGTGACCGTCATCCCGACGGGCGCCCTGCCCCTCGATCTGGCCCTCGGTGTCGGCGGCATGCCCCGCGGCCGCGTGGTGGAGATCTATGGACCGGAGTCGGCGGGCAAGACCACCGTCGCGCTCCACGTCGTCGCCGAGGCCCAGAAGCAGGGCGGGATCGCGGCTTTCGTGGACGCCGAACACGCGCTCGATCCCCTCTACGCCTCCCGTATCGGCGTCAGCATCGACGACCTCCTGATCAGCCAGCCCGACACCGGAGAGCAGGCCCTGGAGATCGTGGAGGTGCTGGTCCGGAGCGGCGCGGTCGATGTCATAGTCATCGACTCGGTCGCCGCCCTCGTTCCCAAAGCTGAGATCGAAGGAGACATGGGCGACAGCCACGTAGGCCTGCAGGCCCGGCTGATGTCCCAGGCCCTCCGCAAGCTGACCGCCGCGATCTCCAAGTCGAACGCGACAGTGATCTTCTTGAACCAGCTTCGAGAGAAGGTCGGGATCATGTTCGGCAACCCGGAGACGCAGCCCGGCGGGCGTGCCCTCAAGTTCTATGCCTCTATACGGCTGGACATCCGGAAGGTGGAGATCATCAAGGCCGGCCTGGACAGCGTCGGCGCCCGCGTGAAGGTCAAGGTCGTCAAGAACAAGGTCGCCCCTCCCTTCCGCTCGGCGGAGTTCGACATCCTCTTCAACGAAGGCATCTCCAGGGAAGGCGGCCTCATCGACGCTGCGGTTGAGTACGGCGTCATCGAGAAGAGCGGCACCTGGATGTCCTACGGTGACGTGCGCCTCGGGCAGGGTCGCGAGAACGTCCGAAACTACCTTCGCGAGAACCCCACCCTGGCCGGCGAGATAGAGGCGAAGGTGCACGAGAAGGCGGCCGGCCAGGCCAGCGCCCCGCTGAGGACGTCTGTCGCGGTGCGTAGTGGCGCTGGCCTCGAAGAGGGGTAGCGGGCAGCCGTCCTCAGCCCCACCGCCTGACGGCTACGCGGTCGCCCTGCGCCTGCTTGCGCTTCGGCCTCACTCGACGGCTGAGCTTCGCCGCAAGCTACGCCAGCGCGGCTGCCCCGCCGAGGAGGTGGAGGATGTGCTCGGCCGCGCCGCCGACCACGGCTACCTCGATGACGACGCCTACGCCCGCGCCCTGGTCTCCCGACGGGCGGGGGCCCGCGGTCCGGCCCTGATCGCTGCGGAGCTGGCTGCCAAAGGCCTGTCCCGCTCGCTGGTGGCTACGGCCCTCGAGGGACTGAGCCGGGAGGAGCAGGTGGCAGCGGCCGCCCGTCTCGCCGGCAGCCTCAGCATGCGCGATCCCAACCGTGCCGCGGCCCGGCTCCAGCGCCGAGGCTTCAGCTGGGACGTGATCCGGGAGGCCCTCCGGGTCGAGCTGGAGTAGGCGCGAACGGGCTCTCCGGACCCTCCGTGACGGGGTCCGGAGGGGTTTTCCTGACCTCCCAGGCCCGCGCCAGGCGGCCTCGCCTTTGAACAAAGAGGCAGCTGGGTCCTAAAATCGCAGAGTAACGCGCGCGGCGCGTCGGTGACGTGCGCGCTATTGAACGTTCTGACCACCCGCGAGGAGCTCAACCATCCCCTCGCTTTGGATCAGCACCTTCACAACCGAATAACTAGAGGTGAGCCAACCAATGTCGATATACGTCGTCGTTTTGTTGGTGGCGACCGCAGTCCTAGCCGGGGGGGTCGTATTTCTCCTCACCAGGAACGCCTACCAGCGGAGTCAGGGCGCCGAGCTAGCCGAGCGTACGGCAGCGGAGGCGCAGGCCCGACAACGTCTCGCCGAAGTGGAGAGCGCTGCCAAGGAGCGGCTGCTCGAGGCCAAGGAGGAGGCTGTCAGGACGCGGACTGCCGCGGAGCAGGAGGCGCGGGAGATCCGTGCCCAGGCCCAGGCGTCCGAGAAGCGATTGCACCACAAGGAGGAAACGCTGGAGCGCCGGATCGCAGAGGTCGAACGGCGCGAGCAGGGCATCGGAGCTAGGGAGCGGGGCCTCGAGGAGATGCGTGTCGAACTCGAGGAGTCCATCAAGCAGCAATTCAGAGAGCTGGAGCGGGTCGCCAACATGACCCGTCAGGAAGCGCAGGGAGTGCTCTTGGGGCAGGTCGAACAGGACCTGCAAGGTGAGGTCGCCCGGCGTGTCCGCGACGCGGAGCTCGCGGCTCGGGACGAGAGCGAGAAGCGCGCCCGGGCCATAGTGACGGAGGCAATCCAGCGCGTAGCGGCGGATCAAACCGCGGAGACCTCGGTCTCCGTGCTGCCGCTCCCCAACGAAGAGATCAAGGGTCGCATCATCGGCCGAGAGGGACGGAACATCCGGGCCCTTCAGCAGGCCACGGGTATCGACCTGATCATCGATGACACGCCTGAGGCGGTGGTCATCAGCGGCTTCGATCCGGTCCGCCGAGAGGTGGCCCGGACAGCATTGAACAAGCTGATCGTGGACGGGCGGATCCATCCGGCCCGCATTGAAGAGACGGTGACCAAGGCGCGGCAGGAAGTCTTGCAGCGCATCAAGGAGGAGGGCGAGGCAGCGGTCCTGGACGTCGGTATCCAGGGCCTTCACCCGGAGATCGTCCGGCATCTCGGCATCCTCCGGTTCCGCACCAGTTACGGCCAGCAGGTACTGGGCCACTCCAAGGAAGTGGCCCACCTGGCCGCCATGATGGCGTCAGAGATCGGCGCCGACGTTCGCCTCGCCAAGATGGCGGGGCTTCTCCACGACATCGGCAAGTCCATCGACCATGAGGTCGAGGGGTCGCACGCCGTCATTGGAGCCGACCTAATCCAGCGGCATGGGGTTCCCGCCCCCGTGGTGCACGCTGTCCGCGCGCATCACTACGACGAGGAGCCACACACGATGGAGGCGGTCCTCCTGATCGCCGCCGACGCCATCTCAGCGGCGCGTCCCGGCGCCCGCCGGGAGACCCTGTACGCCTACATCAAGCGCCTCGAGAAGCTCGAGGAGATCGCCAACTCGTTCAAAGGCGTTCAGCAGTCATACGCGATCCAGGCCGGCCGCGAGGTCAGAATCCTGGTTCGGCCGGAACAGATCGATGATTCCTCCGCCCAGCTGATGGCTCGTGACATCGCCAAACGAATCGAGAGCGAGCTCAGCTACCCAGGACAGATCAGAGTCACCGTAGTGCGCGAGACGCGCGCCACCGAGTACGCAAAGTAAAGGGAGAGGCCCAAAACCGGGCCTCTCCTTTTTTTGTCGAAGCAATCGACGCGGCTTCTCGCCCCCCGGGCCGCCGATTTCTGTTTTCCTTGAGCCTTGATTCTCCAACAGGAGACAGGATTGGTCCGCGCCCCCGGTCCGAAAACCCGGCGGCCTCCGTGCGGGACCACCGCGCTGTGAGCGACGACTTTCGCATTCTCTTCGTGGCCGACGTGGTGGGGCGCCCGGGCCGGGAGGCAGTCACCGCACTTTTGCCCGAACTCAAGTCCGAGTACCGGCCAAACCTCACGATAGTCAACGGCGAGAACTCGGCAGGCGGCTTCGGGATCACGGCCAAGACGGCGGCCGAGATCCGGTCGGCCGGAGCCGACGTCATCACCACCGGCAACCACGTCTGGGACCAAAAGCAGTTCGTCGAGGAGGTAGCGGGGCTGGACGACGTGCTGCGGCCTCACAACTTTCCGCCAGGTGTGCCCGGAACCGGGGCGCGGGTGCTGGAAGCGGACGGCGAAAAGGTGCTCGTACTCAACCTCCAGGGACGGCTCTTCATGCCCGACCTCGATGACCCCTTTCGGGTGGCCGACCAGGTGCTGGAGGCCCACCCTGACTTGAAGATCATCTTTTGCGATATGCATGCGGAAGCCACGAGTGAGAAGCAGGCCATGGGTTGGCATCTCGACGGAAGGGTGAGCGCCCTGGTCGGCACGCACACCCACGTCCCCACGGCTGACCAGCGAGTCCTACCTGGAGGTACCGCTTATGTGACTGACGTTGGTATGGTTGGGCCTCGCGACAGCGTGATCGGCGTGGATAAACAAGCGGCGCTCCAGCGCTTCCTGACGGGGATGCCCCACCGGTTCGAGACCGCCACGGGCATCGTGACTTTCAATTCCGTACTGGTTACGATTAGCAGGTCCACGGGACGGGCCATCTCAATTCAACGCATAGATCGAGAACACAATTGACGGGGGAGCGTGCAGCAATGACGGGGGAGGGCCGCCACCCGGTGGAGATACTGAAGGTATCCGCCACCTCCAAGCCTGTGGCCGTCGCCGGGGCGATCGCCGGAGTGATCCGAAACCAGGGTCGTGTCGAGGTTCAGGCGATTGGCGCCGGCGCCATCAACCAGGCGGTCAAGGCCATCGCGATCTCGCGTGGGTACGTGGCGCCCGGCGGACTCGAGCTCGTGTGCATCCCCTCGTTCATCGACATCTCGATCGATGGTGAGGAGCGGACGGGAATACGGCTCCTCGTGGAGGTCCGCTGACCAGGGCGCGTAGCTTCGCAGTCTGGACCATCGGCTGCCAGATGAACCTGGCTGACTCCGAAGGCCTTTCCCGCCAGCTCTTGGCCGCCGGCTACCTCGAAGCTCCCGACATGGAGCAGGCTGACATCGCCATCCTGAACACCTGCGTAGTCCGGCAGGCCAGCGAGGACAAGGTCTACTCCAAGCTTCACGAACTGCGCGGCTGGAAAGGGCCCGGACGCACCATCGCCCTCACCGGGTGCCTGGTGGGCAAAGAAGGCGACGAGCTGAAGCAGCGCTTTCCGCACCTCGACGCTGTCGTCCCGATCGGCGAGTACGGGTCGTTCCTGACCGAGCTCGGAACGCGCTACGACTGGACGCTGGGAGAGCCGCTGCCGGTGGCCGGGCGCACGGGGATCAGCCACTACGTCAACGTGATCCAGGGTTGCGATCACAACTGCACCTTCTGCATCGTGCCCCGGGTGCGCGGGCGGGAGGTTCACGTGCCTCTGCGGCAGGTTCTCGAGGAGTGCGGTAGGGCCGTGGCGGACGGAGCGCGAGAGGTGGTTCTGCTCGGCCAGAATGTAGACGACTACCGGGATCCTGAGGGGAGCGGCGGCCTGGCTGCACTGGTGCGCGAGGTCGAGAAGCTGGAAGGACTCCGCCGAGTCCGCTTCATGACCTCGCACCCTCAAGACCTGGAGACCGAGCTGCTCGAGGTCATGGCGGCCTCCACGAAGGTGGCCCACGAGCTGCAGCTGCCGGTTCAATCCGGCGATGACTCGGTTTTGAAGCGGATGGCGCGCGGCTACCAGGTGCGCCACTATCGCGCCATCGTCGAAAAGGCCAGGCGGCTGATGCCCGACTTAGGCCTCTATACCGACGTGATCGTCGGTTTCCCCGGCGAGACGGAGGAGATGTTCCTCAACACCCGCCGGCTGCTGGAGGAGATCGAGTTCGACGTCGTCCACCTCGCCCAGTACTCGCCGCGTCCGGGAACTTTCGCGGCAGGTCGCTGGCCGGACGACGTCTCGGCGGACGAAAAGCGCAGGCGGATCAACGAGCTGCTGGCGCTGCAGCGGCAGATCGCCGGACGGCGCACAGCGCGCTGGGTAGGCCGCACGGCGGAGGTTCTGGTGGAAGGGACGGACGGACTTGGGCGCCCCTATGGGCGCAACCGGCAGGGCAAGCGGGTCATCGTCAAGCAGTCGAGGGTTCAGCCTGGAGAGATGGTGCAGGTCCTGATCGAGGAGGCCACTCCCGGCCAGCTGGCTGGCCGCATGGCGGCGTGAGTCCTCGCGCCGGCGGCGACACGCCGGCGATGAAACAGTACTGGGCGGCGAAGCTCGCCCACCCTGACGCCATCCTCCTCTTCCGCCTGGGCGATTTCTACGAGATCTTCTTCCAGGATGCCGTCGAGGCCGCTCCGATCATGGGCGTGACGCTCACCTCCAGACCGATGCGCGACGGCCGGCAGCCGATGTGCGGCGTGCCACACCACTCCTGGCAGGTCTACGTCGGCAAGCTGCTCCGGGCCGGCAAGAAGGTCGTCATCTGCGACCAGGTGGAGGCGGCCAGCCCCGACCGTGTGGTCCGCCGCCAGGTCACTAGGATTCTGACTCCGGGCACGGTCGTGGAGGAGGCCTACCTCGACCCCGGACGTTCCAACTGGCTGGTCGCGGCCTGGACCCAGCGCTCGGAATCCGGGCTGGCGGCCTGCGACGTATCCACCGGCGAGCTGCTGCTCTGCCAGCTACCAGCCGACAGGCTCGCCGCGGAGCTGGAGCGGCTGTCGCCGGCGGAGCTGCTGGAGCCGCCGGCGATCGACGTATACCGGTTCGACTCCGCCCGGGGGCGCCGGCGCATGGCGGACCGGCTGGGGGTGAACTTCCCGGCTTCGGTCGGAGCCCAGGAGGCGCCACTGGCGATCGGCGCCGCCGGCGTCGTCCTGGAGTACCTGGAGCAGAACCAGGTGCGATTGGACCCAGGGCTGTTCCGCGTCCGAACCTTCTCGCCGGAGACCACCATGCACCTTGACGCGGCGACGGTGCGCAACTTGGAGCTGCCCGCGCTGCTCCAGCTCCTGGACCGTACGGGGACTCCGATGGGGGCCCGCAGGCTGCGTCAATGGCTCTGGGCGCCTCTGCGGGACGTGGAGGCGATCGAGCTCCGTCTGGGCGGCGTCGCCGAGCTGGCCGGCCAGGATCGAAGCAGGCTTCGACTGGCGCTTCGAGGGGTTGGGGACCTGGAGCGCCTGGTCGGCCGCTCGGCTCAAGGACTCGCCACCCCACGTGAGCTGGTGGCACTCCGCCGAGCCCTGGAGGCGCTGCCCGAAGTCGCCGAAGCGAGCGCGACGGCGAGCTCCCTGCAGCTGCGCCAACTGGCCGGAGCCATCCGTCCCGACCGGGAGCTGGCGGCCGAGCTGGCGCGCGCGCTGGTCGATGACCCGCCCGCTGCCATGCGGGACGGCGGGGCCATCCGGGCCGGCTACGACGAGGAGCTGGACGCCATCGTCGAGGCCTCTCGAGCGGCCCGGGAATGGATCGCGGGGCTCGAGGCGGCCGAGCGCCAGCGCACTGGCATCAGGGGCCTGAGGGTGGGCTACAACCGTGTTTTCGGGTACTACATCGAAGTCAGCCACGCCAACCAGGGCCTGGTGCCGGAGCACTACATCCGCAAGCAGACGCTGACCGGCCATGAGAGGTACCTGACTCCCGAGCTCAAGGAGAAGGAGGCGGTAGTCCTCAACGCGCAGCAGGACCGCGTGGCCCGCGAGCAGCTTGTTTTGAAAGCGCTCGGCGAACGCGTGGCCGCCTCGGCGCCGGGCCTCCTCGCCTCGGCGGACGCCATCGGCGACCTGGACTCCCTGGCCGCGCTCGCGGAGACGTCCGAGGAGCTGGATTGGCGGCGGCCGGAGGTTTCGGCCGGACTCCGCCTGGCGATTGCGGGCGGCCGCCACCCGGTCGTGGAGGTGGCGGTCGGAGCCGGCAACTTCGTGCCCAATGACACTCTCCTCGACCCGGCCATGGAGCAGATTGTGGTTCTGACCGGCCCAAACATGGCCGGCAAGTCGACCTACCTGCGTCAGGTCGCCCTGATCGTCCTGCTCGCCCAGTGCGGCAGCTTCGTGCCTGCCGTGGCCGCCTCGGTCGGCGTCGCCGACCGCATATTCACCCGGGTCGGAGCCCATGACGACCTGGCGGCGGGTATGTCGACCTTCATGGTCGAGATGACCGAGACGGCAAACATCCTGAACCACGCGACCGAGGCCTCCCTGGTGGTGCTGGACGAGGTGGGGAGGGGGACGTCCACCTACGACGGCGTCTCCATCGCCCAGGCGGTCGTCGAGTACCTGCACGATTCCCCGCGGCTGGGCTGCAGGACCCTCTTCGCGACCCACTATCACGAGCTGACGGCGCTTGCGGACCGCTTGACCAGGGTCCAGAACGAGCGAGTCGAGGTGCTGGAGGAGGGCGACTCCGTCCGCTTCCTGCACCAGGTGGTCCCTGGGGGAGCCGACCGTTCTTACGGCATCCACGTGGCCGCCCTGGCCGGTCTCCCGCCTCAGCTCATCGCGCGCGCACGCCTCATCCTGGCGGAGCTCGAGCGGACGCGGCCTCTGGAACCTCCCGAGCAGCAGCTGGGGCTGCCGCTGGCGCCGCCCGAGGACCGCTTGAGGAAGGAGCTGTCGGAGATCGAGCCGGACCGCATGAGCCCCCTGGAGGCGCTGCAGAAGCTCTACGAGCTGAGGGCCGGCCTGGAGACGTGAGGTACTGCGCCGGCCAGTCGCGGGCGTGCGCGTGACCATCCGCCTCCTGCCGCCCCAGGTGGCGGATGCGATCGCGGCGGGCGAGGTCGTGGAGCGACCCGCCTCGGTCGTCAAAGAGCTGCTCGAGAACTCGATCGACGCCGGCGCGGGCCGGGTCACGGTAGAGGTGAGGGGAGCTGGCCGAACGCTGATCAGGGTCTCGGACGACGGCACCGGGATCCCGGCGGGCGAGCTGCGGCTCGCCTTCCAGCGCCACGCCACAAGCAAGCTCGCAACCGTCGAGGATCTCTCGGCCGTCGGCAGCCTCGGCTTCCGGGGAGAAGCGCTTGCCAGCGTGGCGGCGGTCTCCGATCTGGAGTGCCGCAGCGGAGGGGCACGGCTGCGGCTCAGGGCCGGAGAGGTCCTCGAAGAAGGCGTCGCGATGCCGGTGCCGGGCACGGCGATCGAGGTCCGGGACCTTTTCTTGAACACGCCCGCGCGCCTCAAGTTCCTGAAGAGCGCCGCGACGGAGACTGCAGCCTCCCTCAAGGTGGTGCAGAGCTACGCCCTTCTGTATCCGGAGGTTCGTTTCGAAGCTGTGATCGAGGGCCGGAGCGCTCTCAAGACCACGGGACACGGAGGCTCACGGTCTGCCGCGGCGGCCGTGCTGGGCGCCTCGGTGGCCTCCGAGATGCTCGAGGTGGGGGATGAGGGTGTGAGGGGACTCGCCTCCCAGCCGAGGCTTTCCCGCGGCAGCCGGGAC
Organism: Candidatus Dormiibacterota bacterium; assembly: GCA_955652675.1. Taxonomy (GTDB): domain Bacteria; phylum Chloroflexota; class Dormibacteria; order Dormibacterales; family Dormibacteraceae; genus Nephthysia. Next base: position 10,503 of record CATPBP010000084.1, on the reverse strand, counting down.
GGCATCCTCCTGGGGGTGAACGGCCGTCCGATCGCCTCCCGAGCTCTGGGATTCGCGGTGGAGGAGTGTTACCTGGGAGCGCTGGAGCGGGGCCGCTACCCGGTGGTGGTCCTCGACATTTCGGTGCCGGCCGACGAGCTGGACGTCAACGTGCATCCGGCCAAGCGAGAGGTCCGATTCCGCGCCGAAGGCGCCGTCTTCGGAGCGGTGCAGCGCGCGGTGCGGGCGGCCCTGGCCGGGAGTCATCCTTACCAGCTCCGGCCCCTGCCCGCGGAGTCGCCGCTGCGTGACTTCCGCTCGCCGGTGCTGCACGAGGTCCCGGCCGCCGTAGTCGAGACCCCGGCAACCACGCCGCGACCGGTCGAGGCCCCTCTGCGCCCCCTGGGCCAGGTGCTGGCGGGATACCTCGTGGCGGAGGGACCGGACGGCGTTGTCCTCGTCGATCAGCACGCCGCTCACGAGCGGGTTCTCTACAACCGTTTCCTGGCCCAGCTCCGCGGCGCGGCGGCTGCCAGCCAGCCGATGTTGCTGCCCGAGACCGTCGAGCTCGAGCCTGCACAGGTGGCTGCCGCCGCAGACCATGCGGATGACCTCAAAACGCTCGGCTTTCAGCTCGAGGAGTTCGGACCAGGCTGCCTCCGCGTGCTGGCAGCGCCGGTGGAGATGCCCGCGGGGCGCACCGTCGAGGCGCTCGGCGATCTGCTGGCCACCCTTGCCGAGAGCCGGAGCACAGGCTGGCAGGAGGCCGCCGCAGCCTCCATCGCCTGCCACTCGGCGGTCCGATTCGGAGATCCCCTTGACATCTCCGAGCAGCGCCGGCTACTCACGGAGCTGGAGGCGGCCGAGAACTCCATAACCTGTCCCCACGGGCGTCCCACCCGCCTGGTGCTTGACCGGCAGGAGCTGCGGCGCCACTTTCATCGCAACTACTGAGAGATCGAAGCCATCGATGCCGGCCGGCGAGCTGAAGGTGCCCGTGTTCCTGGGTCCCACCGGCGTGGGCAAGAGCCGTGCAGCTTTCGAGGTGGCGCGGGCGCTGGGCGGAGAGATCGTGGTCTGCGATTCCCGCCAGGTGTACGACCGCCTGGACATAGCGACCAACAAGCCGTCGCCCCAGGAGATGGCCGCGGTTTCCTACCACCTGGTCGGCATCGCCGACCCTTCCACAACCTTCAACGTCTTCCATTTCGTGAGGGCGGCCCGCGAAGCCATAGCCGGCATCGGCGAGCGGGGCCAGCTGCCGATCGTCGAGGGCGGCAGCATGCTCTGGGCGGACGCGCTGATGGACGGTTTCTCACTGGCCGAGGTGCCGCCCCGGCCGGACCGGCGCGCCGAGCTGGAAGCCCTGCCTCTCCAGAGTCTGGTCGGGCGGCTGCACGAGCTCGACAGCCAGGCCGCCCTGGACGAGCGCAATCGTGCCCGGCTGGTCCGCGCTATCGAGGTCCTCGAGGTGGCGGGCCCACCTCTTTCGCGCCTTCGGCGCCGCGTCCCACCGCCCTGGACGCCGCTCCGGATCGGGCTAACCGCCGAACTCGGCACCATCGACGTACGGCTGGCTGCGCGCTCGCGGCAGCAGGTGGAGCGGGGCGTCGTGGCGGAGACCAGAGCCGCCCTGGCTGGCGGTGTCCCCGCCGATGCTCCGGTGCTGACCGGGATCGGCTACGCGGAGGCGGCCGCCTTCCTGCGAGGCGAGCTCACGCCAGAGCAGCTGCCCGAGGTGATGGCTCGGTCCAACCGGCGCTATGCCCGCAGGCAGCTTCGCTGGCTGCGCCGTGATCCTCGCATCACCTGGTTCGATACAGAGGATGACGCCGTCCCCCGTATCCTGGAGTTTCTGCGAGAGCGTCTGAATTGATCACCACCGAGCCCCGGCGCGAACGCGCCTACCTGATCGGTGTGCTTCTGTCCGGAACCAGCCGGGAGACGGTGTCCGACCAGATGCGCGAGCTCGAAGAGCTCACCAGGACCGCCGGCGGTGAGGTGGTCGAGAGCGATGTCCAGCGGCGTGAGCAGGTCGACCCGGCCCTCTTCGTCGGTCGGGGCAAGGTGGCCGAGATGCGCGACCGGCGCGCCGAGCTGCAGTACGACCTGGTGATCTGCAACGAGGACCTGAGCCCTCGCCAGCAGCGGAACCTGGAAAAGGAGCTGCAGATCCGCGTCGTTGATCGAACCGAGCTGATCCTGGACATCTTCGCCCAGCACGCTCGAACCCGCGAGGGTCGTCTCCAGGTGGAGTCGGCCCAGCTCCATCACCTGCTGCCGCGCCTGATCGGCGCCTACGACTACCACCGGCAGGTGGGCGGCATCGGCACCCGTGGCGGCCCAGGCGAGCAGCAGATCGAGGTGGAGCGGCGGCGCATCCGGCGGCGGCTCCGGGCCGTGGAGGAGGAGCTCGAGCAGGTGCGCTCCCAGCGCGAGCAGCTGCGCTCGGTCCGCCGCCGTTCCGAGCTGATCACTGTCGCCATCGTGGGCTACACGAACGCGGGCAAGTCCACGCTGATGAACGCGCTCACCGGCGCCGGCGTTGACGCACAGGACAAGCTTTTCGCGACGCTCGATCCCACCGTCCGCCGGCTGCGGCTGCCCTCAGGGCGCGAGGTCCTGGTCACCGACACTGTCGGCTTCATCCAGAAGCTGCCGACCGACCTGGTGGCTGCCTTCCGGGCGACCCTGGAGGAGGTGACATACGCCGACGTCGTCCTGCACGTGGTCGACGCGTCGATCACGGCGGCGCTGGAGCAGGCGGCGACGGTGGACCAGGTCCTGGAAGAGCTGGATGCCGGCCGCAAGCCGACCGTGGTGGCGCTCAACAAGGTGGACCTCCTGGGCCCCGCCGGCCTGCGCCGGGCTATCGCCTCCTTCGCTCAGAGGTATCCCACGGTGGTGCCCATCTCCGCGCTGCAGAGGTCCGGCCTGGAGCAGCTCAAGGAGGCCGTCGACGCCGCTACCGGTGACGAGATGGTGGCGCTGGAGCTGCTCGTGCCATACGGTCGCGAAGGCGTGTTGAACGAGCTGCGCCAGGTCGGCGGACTCGAGCGCACCGAGTACACAGATCGCGGCACACTGGCGCGCGGCCGGGCTCCCCGGGAGGCGGTCCACCGCTTCGAGGAATACCTGGTCTCTTGACGGTCGACGAGCTCGCGCTGGCCCTTGTCGACATCCCTTCGGTGAGCGGCGAGGAGCAGGCCATAACGCACTGGATCGGCCGGCGGGTGGCGGCCATGCCGCATCTCGAGGTGCTGCACAGCCAGCCGGACGCACTCGTGTTCGGGCGCCCCGGAGCTGCAGACGTCCTGCTTGCCGGCCACTCGGACACCGTTCCCGAGCAGGGAAACCTGCCCGGCCGGCGCCTGGACGGCCATGTACACGGGCTTGGTGCGTCGGACATGAAGGGCGGCCTCGCCGTCATGCTGGCGCTGGCGGCCGAGCTCGGGGAGCTGCCGCTGGCCCTGAACCCGCTTTTCGTCATCTTCGGCGGCGAGGAGCTGCCCCTGGCGGAGAACGTGCTCGATGGCCTTTTCCCGGTCTGCCCGGCGCTGCTGGAGGCAAAGCTGGCGGTCGTGATGGAACCCACAGGGAACCAGCTCCAGGCCGGCTGCCTGGGAAACATCAAGGCAGAGCTGCTCTTCGAGGGGCTGGCGGCCCATTCCGCCCGTCCCTGGCTCGGACGCAACGCCATCCACGAGGCGGTCAGGGGCCTCCGCCCGCTGGTGGACCTGGAGCCTGAGGAGGTGGTGCTCGAAGGGCTGACCTTTCGCGAGGTGCTCAGCGTCACCGAGATCGAGGGCGGGGTGGCCAACAACGTGATCCCGGACAGGGTGATCTGCGGCCTGAACTACCGCTACGCCGGGTCCCGGTCCCCCTCGCAGGCGGAGGCACGGCTGCGGGAGCTGGTGGGCGAGAGGGGGCAGCTCACCGTGCTGGGCAACGCTCCGGCCGCTCCGGTGCCCTCGGGCAACCCGCTGCTCGAGCGATTGCGGCGAGCTGGAAACCTGGAGATGGAGCCCAAGCAGGCGTGGACGCCGGTGGCCCAGTTCGCGGCGCAAGGCCTGGAGGCCGTGAACTTCGGGCCCGGGCAGCCGGAGCTGGCCCACAAGCGCGACGAGCGGATATCGACAGCGGCGATGGTGTCGTCGCTGGACGTTCTGAGACGCTTCCTGTGCAGCTGAATCCTGTGCTGACGGAGATGCCGCCATACCCCTTCCTGCGCCTGGACGAAGCGCGCAAGCGGGCCCAGCAGGCGGGTGTGACCCTTATCGACTTCAGCGTCGGCGACCCCCACGAGGCTACCGACCCGGCCATCCGGGAAGCGATGGCGGCGGCCGTCGAAGAGAGGTCGCGCTACCCCAAGGCCGAGGGCCTGCCGGAGCTGAAGGAGGCGATCGCCGCCTGGTGTCACCGCCGCTATGGGGTGGAGGTGGACGCGGCTACCGAGGTGATGCCGACCCTGGGAAGCAAGGAGGCGGTCTTCAGCCTCCCCTTCATCGCTGTGGACCCTCGCAGCCGGCGGCGCAAGGTGGTCGTGACCGAGCCGGGCTATCCGATTCCCGAGCGCGCCGCGCAGCTCGCCGGCACCGAGGTCGTGCGCCTGCCGCTGCGTGAGTCAAACGGATTCCTGCCGGACCTCGAGGAGCTGTCTCCCGAAGACTGGGATCGGGTCGCGATCCTCTGGGTGAACTACCCCAACAACCCGACCGCGGCCGTCGCCGGCGGCGCGTTCTACGCGCACCTCGCCGAGCGCGCCGAACAGCACGGATTCCTGGTCGCCTCGGACGAGGCATACAGCGAGATCTACTTCGGATCCCGACCGGCCTCCGCGCTGGAGACTGCAGACCGCTCTCACATGGCGGTCTTCAACACCCAGTCCAAGCGCTCGTCCATGACGGGCTACCGCACCGGCTTTGTGGTGGGACCGCCGGAGTTGCTCCGTGGCTACCGGCTCTGGAGGCCGCTGGCCGGCGTGGCGATCCCGGAGTTCATCCAGAGGGCGACGATCGTCGCGCTGGGGCGCGAGGATCACGTCGAGCGCATGCGCGCCCTCTACGCCGCCAAGCGCGAGCTCTTCCTGGAGTTCTTCTCGCACAAGGGCGTGCGGATCGCCGGGTCGGAGGCCACTTTCTACCTCTGGTGCGAGGTCCCGGGGGGCGAGGACTCGCAGGACTTCGCGACCCGGCTGCTTGAGAGAGGCGTCGTGGTGGCGCCCGGCTCGTTCTTCGGCGCGTCGGGGGAGGGCTACTTCCGGGTCGCCCTCGTGCCCACTCTTGAGGAGTGCCAGCGCGCCGTCGAGATCCTGGAGGACGTTTTGTGAGAGACCTTGCCGCCCGAGTCGAGTCGGCTTACGAGTCCGGCGAAATGGACGCCGAAGCGGTAGAGGAGACGCTGAGCTGCCTCGACTCGGGCCGGCTGAGAAGCGCCGAGAAGGTCGGCGGGGAGTGGGTGGTCAACAGCTGGGTCAAGCAGGCCATCCTTCTCTACTTCCGCCTCAAGGAGCTGGAGACGATCGAGATCGGACCCTTCGAATATCGCGACCGCATCCCGCTCAAGCACGACCACGCGTTGAGACGCGTTCGCGTCGTGCCGCCCGCCGTGGCCAGGTACGGCAGTTTCCTCTCCGAGGGCGTCGTGATGATGCCGAGCTACGTCAACATCGGGGCCTGGGTTGGACCGGGCACCATGGTCGACACCTGGGCCACGGTGGGGTCATGCGCCCAGATCGGTGCTCGGGTCCACCTCGCCGGGGGCGTGGGGATCGGCGGTGTGCTGGAGCCCCTTCAGGCTCGGCCGGTGGTGGTCGAGGACGACTGCTTCATCGGCTCGCGCTGCATCGTCACGGAAGGCGTGCTGGTGCGGGAGAGGGCGGTGCTGGGCGCCAATGTCGTACTGACGGGCTCCACGCCGCTTCTCGACGTCACCGGGCGGCACCCGGTCGAGCATCGCGGCGAGGTGCCGAGCAACGCCATCGTGGTACCTGGCACCCGTGCCAAGCAGTATCCGGCGGGCGAGTTTCAGGTCGCGACCGGGCTGATCATCGGCTGGCGAAGCGCCAGCACCGACGCCAAGGTCAGCCTCAACGACGCCCTTCGGACGCACGGCATCCCGACCTGACTATCTACGAGGCATACCGCGCCTGGGAGCGGCATCGCGACCCCACCGGCCGCACCTCTAGAAGGTGCGGAGCAGCCCCTTGACCAGCCCGACCATGGTGGCCTCGGCGGGCTCGATGGGCTCGTAGGCCGGATTCTCGGCCAGCAGCCGAATGCGGCCCGACGAGCGGTCCAGCCTCTTGACTGTCGCTTCCTCACCCACCAGGGCGACCACGATGCTGCCGTCTGGCGCATCCTGCTGAGGTTTGACCAGGACCAGATCACTGTCCAGGATCCCGGCGTTGACCATCGAATCGCCTCTCACCCTGAGGGCGAACCAGCCTTCCCTGGCGAACTGTGGCGAGAGAATGACGTGGTCTTCGATGTTCTGCTCGGCCAGGATCGGCGCGCCGGCGGCCACGTGACCCACGACCGGGACTGCCACCGCGTCGCGGTGCCTCTCCTCGTTCTGCAGCGCCTCGACCAGCTGTACGGTCCGCGACTTGCTCGGGTCGCGGCGGATCAAGCCCCGACGCTCGAGCTGGTTCAGGTGGTTGTGCACCGTCGAACTCGACGAGAGCCCGACCGCCTCTCCGATCTCGCGCACGCTCGGGGGATAGTTCCGAACCCGCGTGACATAACGGATGTAGTCGAGGATTCTTGTCTGCCGATCGGTTAGCTCTTCGTTCACGTTCTTTGCTACCTCGTGGGCTGATTTGTGCTGCATCGGCGGAGCCGAGGTGATGCCATCCTAGCAAGTTGAGGCGGCACGAGCAAACTTTTGTTCGTAAAGACTTGACGCCGAACAGCCGTTCGCCTACGATCTGTGGCGAACGCATGTACGCCACAACGAGCGACCTCGTCAGGATCACCAGGCGGCGCCCGAAGCGCAGTGCCAGCGTGCTGGCGCGACGTCTGGCGATCGGAGGCGCGGTGTTGTCTGTGCTCTTTGGGTTCGGCTTCGCGCACGTGGCGCAGGGAAGCGCGCCGGTGGCGGCCGACACGGTGGTCGTCCAGCGGGGGGACACCATCTGGGGTATCGCCGCCCAGCGCTATCCGAACGAGGACGTCCGGGTAAAGGTGGGGGAGATAGAGCGACTCAACGGGCTTGGTGGCCCGGAGCTGCAAGCCGGCCAGAGCCTCAAGTTGCCGCCGCCGTAGACGGCACGCGATCCGCGCCGTTCTTTGGTGTGGGGCGGGGGCCATAAGGAGCTGTCGCGCTAGGCTCTAATTACGTGAGGGTCGAGCTGATCACCCGCCATGGCTGCCATCTCTGTGATGAAGCCCTCTCCCAGCTTCGCGACCTGGGCGTCGAGCCGGAGCTGCGCGACGTCGATGGCGACCCGGAGCTCTTCGATCTGTATGACTTCAGAGTGCCCGTCGTCCTCGTGGACGGCCGGGTGGTCGGGGAGGGCCGGACCGACGGCCAGGCATTGAAGCGTGCGCTCAGCCGAGGCGGGGGCGGAGGCGGGAACCCCGCGTCGGGCACCCTTCGCCAGTGACCTTCCGCCGCGCCAGGCCACTAGTCTTGATTGGTGGCGGCTGACGCGGAGAGGATCGAAGAGACACTTTCGAGCGGGCGGCCTCGTGTGCTCGTCGTGGGCGCCGGGTTCGGCGGCCTGGCCTGCGCGCGAAAGCTGAACCGTAAGCCGGTCGAGGTGCTGCTCGTGGACGAGCGCAACTACCACCTTTTCACGCCGCTGCTGTACCAGGTCGCGACAGCGCTGCTCAATCCCAGCGACATCGCCTATCCGCTTCGGCGGGTTTTCCGTGGTTCGCCCAATGTTCGGGTCATGCAGGCGCGGGTGAAGAGCGTCGATTTCAAGCGCAAGGTGGTCCAGGTCTCGCCCGGCAGCGAGCTCCGATACGACTATCTCGTGCTGGCGACCGGCAGTGCCAACAGCTATTTCGGAAATCAGCGCCTGGCGGAGCACTCGATCGGGCTCAAGGTGCTGGAGGAAGCCACCCGGCTCCGCAACCACGTGCTCAGCTGTCTGGAGCGAGCCGAGATGGAGACCGACGACGAGGTACGACAATCGCTGCTCACTTTTCTGGTGGCGGGCGGCGGACCCACCGGCGTTGAGTATGCCGGCGCACTTGGCGAGCTAATCCAGCTGGTCGCGCGTCGAGACTTTCACTCCATTGCTCCGTCGGACGTTCGAATCGTCCTGGTCGAGGGGCGGGACCGCTTGCTCGGCATGTTCCCGGAGCGGCTGGGTCGTTACGCCGAGCGTGTCCTGAGAAAGCGAGGCATCGACGTCCGCACCAACACACTGGTGAACGCGGCAGACGACTGGTCCGCGACACTCTCGGACGGCAGCACCATCCCGACCCGGACCATCGTCTGGTCGGCCGGTGTCAGTCCGGAGAAGCCGAGCGGCACCGAAGCCCTGGCAGAAAGCCGCAGCAAACGGATCCAGGTCGACGACCGGCTGCGCATCGAGGGCGTGCGCGATGCCTACGCGATAGGAGACGTGGCCGCCGCGAAAACAGACGGCGATGAACTCCCTATGCTCTCACCGCCCGCGATGCAGGAGGGACGCTACGTCGCCAGAGCAATTCTTCGCGACGTGCAGCGCGCTGCGACTCCACCGGAGCCCTTCCGATATTTCGACAAGGGCACCATGGCGACGATAGGCCGCAATGCGGGGATCGCACTGGTGAGAGGCGGGTTGCAGTTCACGGGATTCTTCGGCTGGGTCACCTGGATAGTAGTACACGTGTACTACTTGATCGGCTTCAGGAACCGCTTGCTCGCGCTGGTCGCCTGGGGTTGGAACTATCTGCGCTTCGACCGGCCGATCCGCATCGTCCTCGAGTCGCAGACCGATCCACTTGTCGAAGGCATCGACGATCCGGCGCCGCCGTCACAGAAGGCACGGAGCAGAGGCGGCTCCGGCTGACCCGGGGAACCCCGCCAGGCGTCGCTGATATACCCGCAGCTGCGCATAGCTCCGAAGCGCTCTTGGGGGACAAAGGGTCGGACATCCGGAAAAAGACCCCCGCCCAGTTCGGACCCGCTAATAATGCTTGCGATAATGACGGTTTACGCTACCAAGACTGGATTCGCGGATCGTTTCAGGTCGCACACGAGCAAGCCACTCCTCAACAGCACGTTGGAACGCGGCGCCGTTGAGACTCAGAGAGGCTTGCGGCGAGGAAATCGCGGAGGAGTCCGATCAGCGGTCAGCGAAGCGTCTGTGGTCGCCAAATGTTCGAGGTTCCGCCGTCAGGTGCTCAAGCGGTTTCAAACGCCGAAGACGGCTCGGATATGGCGTGCGGTGCTGGGTTGAGCGTGTGGTCAGGGTCCGGGGACTCAGCCTGGCGGTGCTGAGTCCGCCGAAACCCTGAGACTCCTATTTAGAGGAGCGGGAGCGCTGCGACGCTCGCTTGGCGGCCAGGGCTTCCCGGGCCTTGGCGAGCGCTGCGCGCCGAGCCTGCAAGACAACAGGATCACTGATTCGCCGACGAGCGCGCGAGGCAGTGCGAGAGGCACCGCCGGCTGACCTGGAGGTCCGTACGTCGAGCGTGCGGCTGAGACGCCGCTGCAGTGCGAGCAGCTCGCGCGAGGCGGCGCTGCCGGCGCCCGAGGTGTGACTCTGGAGGCGCGCTATCTGCTGCTTGAGAGCCTTGTTCTGCCGGATCAGCTCGTCGACGGACGAGGTCAGATCCTGTACTACGGCGCCAGGACGTGTGCCCGACCGACGGCGCCGGGACGCGGTCTGGCGATTCCTTGTTTCAGACATTTGAGCGACGTTAGCAGATTATTGCTGAATAGTTGAAATGTGAATTCACGAGACTCTTCCTGAAGCACTATTTGCGCCAACCTCCTCCCCGCTCTCGCGCGCACGAGAATCGCCACGCAGACCGCTGATGAGAGCCGTTTCTCGACCCTTCAAAGCAATCCGCCTACGCCCCGTTGGTGTCCGCCAGAAGCCCACTGTCGGCTCCAAATGTGCGTCCCGCTGTGGCCTTGCGCAGCCCGCCACAGTCCGCGCTCGATTGTCCTCCGCAAGCGCGCGCGCCGGCTGCGCGCAGCGCCCGTAGTCAGCTATTCAAATCTCCTATGGAGACTTCGCCGGCCGTCCGTGCCGCTGTTCCGATCCGAAAAAACGAGCCTCCAGAGGACCCTTCGTAGGGCGAAATCAAAGGGATTTACCGCCGGGTCGGCGTCCGGTACGCTGTCACTCGCTGGCCGGGGGGCGGCCCAGCTGACAGGAGGGTGTGGACATGGCTGGCGACGACCTGGTGCGGGCTCGGCGGGCGGAGATTCGCAGGGTGGCACAGGCGCACGGCGTGGAGACCATCCGCTGGTGGCCACCTCGAAAGTCCGATTTCCTGATTGGAGAACTGCCGGAAAGCCTTCGCGAACTCCGGGCAGACCTTCAGCGAGTGCTGGGATGCAAGGTCTCCATTTACC
>CATPBP010000083.1 GCA_955652675.1 Candidatus Dormiibacterota bacterium | reverse complement strand
GGGCGAGGTGGTGGTGGGAGCCGACACGATCGTCGTCCTGGACGGAGAAGTCCTGGGCAAGCCGCGCGATCACGAGGAGGCCGCGTCGATGCTCCACCGCCTCTCTGGCCGCAGCCACGACGTCATAACGGCCGTGGCAGTGAAAGACGCGCGTGGACTGCGCTCCAGCCACGATCGCGCCCGGGTGACCTTCCGGCCCCTGCCAGCAGGAGTGATCGAGGCGTACGCGGCAACCGATGAGCCGCTCGACAAGGCGGGCGCCTACGCGCTTCAGGGAGGCGCGGCGGGCTTCACCGCCGACCTGAGGGGCGACCCTCAAACCGTGATCGGGCTGCCGATCAGCCTCCTATGCCAGCTTCTGCAGTTCCCTGCCCCTTGCGGGATGGGGCAGACAGGGGATCGCCGGCAAGGCTGAAGCCGAAGGCTTCGTCTGCGGTGTCGGCGACCAGCCGGCCGATGGCCAGCGACGAGGTCGCAGCCGGCGAAGGCGCGTTGCGAACATGCATCACGCCATCCCCGTCGGCGTCGACCACGAAGTCGTCGATCAGCCGCCCTCTGGGATCCAGGGCCTGGGCGCGGACTCCAGAAGGCCCGGGCACCATGTCGGCCATGGTGACCTCGGGGATGTAGCGCTGGACCGAGGCACAAAAGGCTCGCTTGGAGTAGTCACGCCACATCTCGACAGCGCCCATGCGCCAGTAGCGCTGGGCCAGGCGCCGGAAGCCCGGATTCGCGAGCGCGCCCGCGAGATCTGCCGGGGCCAGGTCGCCTCGACGGTAGCCTTCGCGGGCAAAGGCCAGCACAGCGTTCGGCCCCAGCCAGACCTCTCCGCTCCCGATCCGGCGCGTCGCGTGCACGCCCAGGAAGGGGAAGGCTGGGTCGGGCACGGGGTAGATCAGGTTCCGGCAGAGGTGGCGGGCACCCGACCGCAGCTGCCAGTAGTCGCCTCGAAAGGGCACTACGCCGGGTTCTCTGGCACCGCCGGAGAGCGCAGCCACCCGGTCCGCATGCAGACCGGCACAGGTCAGGACCCGCCTCGCCTCCAGCTCGCCGGCCGGCGTCTCCAGCACAACCCGGTCCGTCCTGCGTTGGAGACGGATCAGCCGGCGGCCGGTGTGTATCTCACCCCCGCCGTTACGGACGTCGACGGCGTAGTGGGCGGCGACCTGGCTGTAGTCGACGATTCCGGTGTTTGGCGACCAGAGTGCTGCGATCCCAGCGCAATGGGGCTCGAGCTCTCGAAGCCGCTCGCGGTCGATCAGCTCGAGGCCCTCGACCCCGTTCGCAAGGCCGCGCTCGTAGAGATCGTGCAGGCGCCCCAGCTCGCTTTCGTCGGAGGCCACGATGACCTTGCCACAGCGCTCGACCGGAATGCCGTGGCTCTCGCAGTAGGCGTAGATCTCCCGTGCCCCGCTGACGCAGAGCCGCGCCTTCAGCGATCCCGGCGAGTAGTAGATGCCGGAATGGATGACGCCGCTGTTGTGCCCTGTCTGGTGGGCACCAACCCGCGGCTCCTTGTCGATCACCGCCAGTTTCAGGGCGGGGTGCCGTAATAGCATCTCTCGGGCGCTGGCCAGGCCAACGATGCCCGCTCCGACCACGACCAGGTCGTAGAGAGGCACTGGGTCAGGCGGCCTCGGGACCGGGCCGTGAAGCGAGAGGCTGGCGCACCCGTCGATCCTAGTCACCAGCCGGCAGTCACGGCAGCCTCAGCCGTGCCTCGGCAGGGCCGGAGGGTGGCGGCGGTTGTCGCCACCCTCGGCCGGCGAGCTCGCCGCGGTGAGTGGCGGGCTCATGGTCGGAGTCAGGCGGGAGGCATCGGGGGGCTGTCGGGATCGATCGGATCGGTGTCCTTAGCCACACCGGTGGCGTCCCGCGCCGTACGCGTCCCGGCTGGGCGATCCGCACCCGTCGTGCCGGCGTCTTCGCGCCCAGGCTCGCGGCCCTCGTTGAGAGCGACTTCCTCGCCCTTCCCCGTTCCCGTTACGTGGTCCGGCTCCGGCTGAGACTGGTCGTCTTCCATCGCGTTGCACTCCTCGTCGGCTTGCCGACGCTCCCTTGGATGCTGCCATTGCATACCCAGAATTGGAGTCCCATGCTATCAGCTTTGCCGCTCCAGGCAAGAGAGGAAATCGCGCCGCAAGCGCTCGTCGGCGCTGTCCCGGATGCCGGCTAGGGGGTTGGCTTAGGAGTCGGCGAGGGCGGCCGGGGGTCGGCGGGTGGCGAGGTGGGACCGCTGTTCACCGGCCTGCCGCCCGCCGCCTCGGGCGCGGAGAGGCCCGGCGAGACGCTGGCCAGCGGGTCTGGCGAGAGGGCCCGGATGGGCGTCGACGTCCGCGCCGCACTTGCGAGCCTCTGATTCTGGGCAGCCAGAAGTCCGGCGTCGCCAGGGCTCGGACTGGCAAGCGTCGGGGTGGTGACGTTCGCCGCCGGAGCCGGCTGCACCTGGCCTGACCCCATCGCGACAGCGCTGTGCGGGCGCGGGGTTGGAGTCGCCCCGGGATGGCTGCCGGCCAGGTTGACGATCACGTCTGTCAGAGCCCTCGGAGAGCCGGCCAGCGCGGTGGCGGCCAGCAGCACGAGCAGCAGCGCTGCCAGGACCAGGGGCAATGGCCTGAGCAACGGACGGGTCCGTGGCCGCTGGGACGGTTGAAACCGGGGAGCAAGGCGGGACGGATACCAGGAGTCGAGCCGCGTACGGACCAGCTCGGGCAGGTGGCGATTGCCCGGATCGGCTGGTCCAGCTTCCAGCCCTGGTGTCTGCATCACGGGTTATGACGCTTCCGCACACCAGGGTGATCGGTCTCACTCAAGGCGGCTTGCATCAGGCGGGCCGCTTCATCGACCTCCAGCCCAACTTCGCTGGCTGACATCCGCAGGGTTCGACCCACCTCCGCGTCTGATAGACCGGCATAGACAACGAGCACGACCAGCGCGCGCTGCCGGGGACTCAATCTGGAGAGCACGTGCTCGGCGGAGCGTTCCAGGACGTCAGGCCGGGGCGGAGAAAGAAGTGGAAGCCGGCTGTACAAGCCTCGGAGCCGGCGCCACCGGCTGCTCAGGTAATCCAGCGCCAGCCCGACTGCGACGCCGTAGAGCCAGGGAGCGAAATCAGTCGATTGCTCCGGCCGCCAGGTGAGATAGGCACGGTCAAAGGCCCTCCTGGTCAGGTCTTCCGCCGCGCCGCCGTCGAGGACGATGCCCCGAATCACCCGGTAAAGGGGCAGGCGGAACCTCTTGTACAGAGACTCGAAGTCCGGCACCGACTCCGGCTGCCGGCTAGGAGTGTCTGGCGTCATCCCCATTCAGCAGTGCCAAGTCGGTGTCCGACAACTACCTCGCTACGGCCAGGGGGAATCCGTGCCTCCACTCAGGGGCGACGTCCCTGCTTCTTGACGCGCCAACGCACGTTTCTGATCGCCGAACCCCGGGCGATCGCGAATCACCTCCGTCATGCCGCCACCGGCCAGACCCAACCTGAGGCTGGTCTTCGGTGGCAGGTCAGCGGCAGGTCTTCAACACTCGTCCTCAGGGGGCTTAGGCTCCTGCCATGACGGTTTCCAATCGGCCGCGGGTCAAGGTCTGCTGCATCCAGAGTGTCGACGAGGCCTGGATGGCGATTGATGCTGGTGCTTCGGCCCTTGGCTTCGTCTCGGCGATGCCAAGCGGGCCGGGTGTGATCCCAGAGGGGCTGATCGCAGAGATCGCCCGTCAGCTGCCGCCACCGATCGCCACCTTCCTTCTGACAAGCCGTCGAGATGTGCCTGGCATCGTCGCCCAACAGCGCCGCACCAGGGTCAACACGCTCCAGCTCTGCGACCGGCTGCAGCACGGCACCCACGCTGAGCTGCGGGAACGGTTACCCGGCGTCGCCGTCATCCAGGTGGTCCACGTCACAAGCGAGGAGGCGTTGGGGGAAGCGGAGGCCGTCGCCGGTGACGTGGACGCCATCCTGCTCGACACCGGCAACCCAACCGCTCGGCTCAAGGAACTTGGGGGCACCGGGCGAACTCACGACTGGGCGGTGAGCCGCCGGATTCGCGAGACGGTGCCGGTCCCCGTCTTCCTGGCCGGTGGGCTGCGTCCGGACAACGTCGCCGAAGCGGTGCGAGTCGTCCAACCCTTTGCCGTCGACGTATGCAGCGGGTTGCGTTCCCGAGGCGCTCTCGACCCTGTCCTGCTGGGTGCGTTCTTTCGCGAACTTGGCTAGATCGCCACAGGCTCTCCGAGGGTTTCGAAAACCTAGCCGTAGAGGGGGCTCGGCAATCGCTGAGAGCTAAATCGACGGTGCTACGATCCTCCCGAGCCTGGTCGTGAAGTTCGAGAAGACCTACGTCCCCTACGGCGGCTACTGGTCCACCCCATTCGCCCGCTGGCAGGGCAGCCTGGCGCAGCAGCACCCCATCAAGCTGGCGGCCGAGGTCGCCGCCCGGGCGCTGGCCGACCGCGAGATCCCCTCCGAGGCATTCGACGGGCTCTTCTTCGGCACCACGGTCCCATCCCCGCAGTCCTTCTACGCCGCCCCCTGGACGGCGGCGCTGATCGGCAACCCAAACATCACCGGGCCCACCGTTATGCAGGCCTGCGCGACCTCGGCGCGCCTCATCGGTCAGTGCGCGGGCGAGGTGGACGGCGCGGCCGGGGAGCGCTGCCTGCTCGGGATCGCTGCGGACCGGACCAGCAACGGTCCTCACATCTACTACCCGGACGCGACCGGACCCGGCGGCAGGGGCGTGACCGAAGACTGGGTCTGGGACAACTTCCAGTACGACCCCCACGCCGGGGTGGGACCTCTCGTGACGGCGGAGAACGTGGCAGCCCAGGAGGGCATCGGGAAAGAGGAGCAGGACGAGGTCACCTTGCTGCGCCACGAGCAGTACATGGCCGATCGAGGCGACGGCGGGTCCTTCCAACGCCGCTACCTGGTTGCTCCGCTCGAGGTCAAAGACCCGAGTGGGCGCAGGGTGATCGCAACGCTGGACGACGACGAGGGCATCACGCCCACCTCGGCCGAGGGTCTGGCCCGACTGCGCCCGGTGCGAGAGGGCGGGACCGTGAGCTATGGCACCCAGACTCACCCGGCCGACGGCAACTGCGCGATCATCCTCACCGGCCGGGACCAGGCTCGCCGCCTGAGCCGGGACGAGTCGGTCGAGGTGCAGGTGCTGAGCTTCGGACAGTCGCGGAGCAGAGCCGGCTTCATGCCGCTGGCGCCCGTCCCGGCCGCGCGAAGCGCGCTGGAGGCGGCCGGTCTGGGCATCGGAGACATGGCCGCCGTGAAGACGCACAACCCCTTCGCCGTCAACGACGTCTACTTCTCGCGCTCCTTCGACCTGGCCCCCGAGGCGTTCAACAACCACGGTTCCTCGCTGGTGTTCGGACACCCGCAAGGCCCCACAGGCATGCGCCTGGTAATCGAGCTGATCGAGGAGCTGGTGGACCGCGGCGGCGGGTACGGCCTGTTCAGCGGCTGCGCCGCCGGCGACACAGGAGCCGCAGTCGTACTGAAGGTGAGCTAGGCCCCTCCCCCATGGCCTCCCAGAGATGCGGAGGCTACTTGAGGGTCAGGACGATCTTGCCGCGGACGGTCCTGTCCTCGAGCTTCTTGAGCGCCGTCCCGATCTCGGTCCAGCTCATCTCCTCGTCGACGTCGACCTGCAGCAGGCCACGCCCGGCGAGGCTTGCGAGGTGCCCGAGGTCGCGTCCCGGAGGGTCGGCTGGGAAGCTGTGAAAGAGCGTGAACGCCTGCAGGCGCCTGGCT
>CATPBP010000082.1 GCA_955652675.1 Candidatus Dormiibacterota bacterium | reverse complement strand
GGGCCTTCATAGCACGGCAGGCGACCGCCCGGACGCCCATGGTCCCGCTGCGGATCTTCCGATCCGGCGCCGTCTCAGGCGCCAACGCCGTGCAGGCGCTGCTCTCGGCCGGATTTCTCAGCTTCTTCTTTCTCGGCTCGCTCGACCTGGAACGGGTGCTCGGGTATGGGCCGCTGGCCATCGGCCTCGCCTTCCTGCCCGTGGCCCTGGTGATGGGCGGGTTCTCCGTCCGCTTCTCCGCTCAGCTCGTGATGCGCTACGGCGCCTACCGGGTGATGCTCTGCGGCCAGGTCGTGATCGCGGCCGCGCTGCTGATTCTGGCTCTGGGCCCTGCCCACGCCGATTACCTCCGCAACCTCGTGCTGCCTTTGGTGATGCTTGGCCTCGGCGCCGGCCTCACCTTTCCTTCGCTGACGATGCTGGCCATGTCGGGCGCGGCCCCGACCGACGCCGGACTCGCCTCCGGGCTGCTGAACACGACAGGGCAGGTCGGCGGGGCGTTGGGACTGGCGATGCTGGCCGCGGTGTCGGCTACTCGGAGCGGTGCGCTGGCCGGTGCCGGAGCGGCACCTGCCGCGGCGCTGGCAGGTGGGTACCACACCGCCTGGCTGGTGGCCGCGGCGATCGTCGGGATCGCAGTTCTGGTGACCGTGGCAACGCTGCGCCCGCGGGCCGGCGCCGCCGTAGACAGCCAGGCCGTCCCCGAGGCGGCCTGAATTCGAGCCCGCTCTGGCGGAAGGAGGAAAGAGCCATGCAAGGGATCAAGAGCGCTGACATGCAACAGCAGATACAGGCCGCCATCGATCGCATGGTCGAGTCCGGCGCCGAGCGTGGGATACAGGTGGCCGTTTACCGGGGCGGCAAGCAACTGGTCGACGCCGTGGCTGGCATCGCCGACCCCGACACCGGCCGGCCGGTCACCTCCGCGACGCCGTTCTACAACTTCTCGATCTGCAAGGGAGCCGCCTCGACGCTGGTCCACATGCTGGCCGAGCGCGGCGTCTTCACCTACGAGACGCCCGTCCCCGAGCTATGGCCCGAGTTCGCAGCTCGCGGGAAGGATGCCGTGACCATCCGCCAGGTGCTGAACCACTCGGCCGGCGTGCCCGGCATCCCTCTCGACACCACCGTCGAAGACCTCTGCGACTGGGACAAGATGTGCGCTGCGATCGCGGCCGAAGAGCTCTGGTGGGAGCCGGGAACCAAGGTCGGTTACCACGCCTACACCTTCGGCTACATCGTGGGGGAGGTGATCCGGCGGGCCACCGGGAAGAAGATCTCGCAGGTCCTGCTCGAGGAGTTGGCCGCGCCGCTGGGCGTTGGCGACGAGATCTACTTCGGCATGCCGCCCGCGGAGCAGCACCGGCTGGCGGTGCTCGAGGACGCCGGCCACGCAGACGAGCCGATGCCGGAAATGCCGCCCGACCTGCCGATGTTCCGGGCCGCCCCGATGAGCCTCATGCCTACGGCTGGATTCGGCAACCGGGCGGACGTGCTGGCCGCCGACATCCCGGCCGGCGGCAAGACCTCCGCCCGGGCGATCGCGCGCATGTACGCGTCGATGCTGGGTTCGATCGACGGGGTGCGGCTGCTCTCGGAGGCACGGTTGCGGGAGGCCACGTCGGTCTCGACGAGCGGGACTGACGAGGTCTTCGGGATGCAGACGCGTTGGGGGCTTGGATACGCGATCGGGGTGCCCGGTATGCCGGAGCACGAGCCGCCGACTGCTTTCGGGATCGGCGGCGTAGGCGGCAGCTTCGCAGGGGCTGATCGAGCAACTGGGATTGCCTTCGCCGTGACAAAGAACCGGCTGATGAACGACTTCCAGGCGGCGACCGAGATCATAGGACTCGTATACCGGCTGAGCCAGGAGGACCGACGTGAAGACCTGGTGTCTCGGGAAAGCATCTAGTGTGTAGGGCCTGAATCCGGGCTTGGAGGCCCGGCTCCCGGCAGATCCGTCAGGCCACGGACTGGTCGCGGCCGCGCCGGTGGTTACCGCTCCAATACGGGCAGTCGAGTGCGGTCAGGACGCACTCACTTCGCCCGCGGTCCAGAATTAGGTGGCCGAGCCTTTTGCTTATCTAGTTGCAGTCCGTATGCGAAAACGTGAGCGGCGAATGATGGAAGGCGCAATAGGTGCCGGCCAGGATCGGCTCGTCCTGGTCGACGGGTACACCCCTACCTCTGGCCCCGAACATGGCAGCTCTCCTGATGAGTCGAGAGCCTGCATGGACGCCCACGGCGTGGAAACGGCATTCCTGTTCGATCCGGCAGCGGTGAACAAGAGCCGCCGCCGCGGCCGCTGATGGTCACCTCGGCCGGCGCGGTCCGGCGTCACGCTGCTCAGCGCAGGCAGCGAGTCCTGATGTTGATCGACCACCTTGACGTCGGGGGAGCTCAGCAGCATGTGGCTCTGCTTTCAGGGCAGCTCGTCCGCGCTGGCCATGAGGTCCACCTGCTGCACACCGGGAAGCCGGCCGTCGCGCTACCAGACGGCGTCGTCGCTGTCCAACTGCTGGACGAGAAGGTCACCAGGAGGGAGGAGCCCTGCCTGGACAATCTGGTGGGAACGTATTCCGAGCGCATCAAGCCCACGGTCATGCATGCCCATCTTTTCGCCAGCGCCATCGCCGCGGGCAGGGTCGCCGCTCGCCAGGGGATTCCACTGGTGGTCACCCACCACAGTGCGGGGACCTGGCAGCGCAAGTCCGATCAGGAGGTCCTCCAGGCCTCTCTGCAGCAGGCGCAATACCACCTGACCGTTTCACCCCAGATCGAGCGGGTCCTTCTGGAGCGAGGTCTTGCTCATTCGCGCGTGGAGTTCATGCCCAACGGCATTCCAGTCCCGGACAACCCGACCAGGCGGGTGCAGGGAACCGATCTCAATATCGGATTCCTGGGCAGGCTGGACGCAGACAAAGACCCTGGGCTGGCGGTGGCGGCACTGGCCCAAGCGCGCGCCCTCGGTGCCTGCGCCCGTCTCGAGATGAGAGGAGCAGGTCCGCTGGAAGGGCAGGTGCGAGCAGCTGTCGAGCGGTTAGGCCTACAGCCGTACTTCGCCCTGGACGGCTTCATCGCGGATCCGGCGGAGCTCTACGGACGCGTCGACGTCCTTCTCCTCAGCTCGCGCAGTGAGGGCATGCCGCTGGTGGTGCTCGAGGCGATGGGGCACGAGCTTCCGGTTGTGGCGACCCGGGTCGGAGCCGTTCCGCTGGAGGTGCAGCACGGCGTCACCGGGCTGCTGGCCGAGGCCGGTGACGCGGCGGAGCTGGGCGAGGCCCTCGCCTGGCTTGACGCGCACCCGGCTGAGCGGCAGAAGATGGGAAAGCGGGGACGGCGCCGGCTGCGAACGCTCTTCTCTGTTGAACAGATGACCCTGAAGGTCAGCCAGACCTACGATCGCGTGACAGAAGCCGATCGGAGGTCAGCGCGGTCAGCCAGCTGAGATTGTCGAGGCCCACCTTCCGTCTGGCCCGGCCCAGCGAGGAAGAACGTCTGGCCCGTTTCTGCGCGGAGGCCTTCTCGGCGGATCCGTCCTACTTCAAGCGGCGCTGGCGGCAGGATCCGGCTCCTGGCTCCTTCAGCCTGGTCCTGGAGATCGCCGACCAGCTCGTGGGTCACGTCCATGTGTTCGATCGGGAGCTGGAGCTGGGTCCCGGGCCGGCCCGCTGCGCGGGCCTGGCGAATGTGGCCGTGTCGTCCCAGGACCGAGGCAAGGGCTACGCTCGCCTGCTCTTGAGGGAATGCCTGGAGCGCTGCGCGGAGGAGGGCTACAAGCTGTCGCTTCTGTACACCCACGTTCCCGCCGTCTACGAGGCGGTCGGTTTTGAGACCGTGCCGGAGCGGGAGGCCCTGCTGCCTGCCGGCGATGGGGCGGGTTGGGTTTCGGGGGCGCAGCGAGGAGAAGACCGTGAGCTCTATGCCCGGGAGTACGGCGGCAGGCCCTGGACCGTGCACCGCGACTCCGCCTATTGGACAGCTCGTCTGGGCTGGCTGCCCGCCGAGGGCTGGCAGCTCCTCGACCGTGAGGATGCGGATGGCTACTGCTGGGTGAAGGCGGAAGGCGACGGTGGCCTCGTAGATGAGGCGGTGGGGGAGTGCTCGAGGCGGCTGCTCGTGGGGGCGCCCGCGCCCGGCTCCTGGCGCTGCCGGGTTCCGCTGGGCGCGGTTCCGGAGCTGCCGGAGGCACCGGAGGTCGAGGCGGTGGCGATGGTCCGCAGGCTCGCCCCGGGCGTGACACTGGATTCCTTCAGCGCCCCCGGCGCGGTCGGCTGGCGGACCGACGCCTTCTGATCTGCAGGAGCGACCGTAGAGGACGGCTTGCCACGCGGGACATCGGCTGCCGGCGTCATCCTGGCCGGGATGCGTGACCGGCTCAACGACCAGCTGCTTCTTCGGCTAGGGCCGGTCATATTCATCGTTCTCTGGTCGGGCGGTTTCACCGCCGTCAGGTTGGGCCTGCTCGACAGCGGCCCCCTGACATTCCTTGTCGCCCGATACTTGCTGGTGTTGGCGGTGCTGGCGCCGCTCGCCCTGGCGTTGAGGCCCCCATTTCCCGAGCGCCGAGCGGTCTGGGGTCACCTCGTCGCTGTGGCGCTGCTGATACAGGTCCTGTATTTCGCCCTGATCAACATCTCACTCGAACTGGGAACCTCCGCGACGGGCGTGGCGCTGATCGCGTCGCTGCAGCCGGTCCTGGTAGCGCTGGCCGTGCCTCGCCTGACCGGCGAGCAAGTCGGCACCGCTCGATGGGCCGGATTGGCGTTGGGGCTGGGCGGCGCCGCCCTTGTGATCGTGACGCGGGGCGACATCCGTGCCTCGCCGCTGGGCGTGATGGGGGCGGCAGGGGCGCTCCTTGCGATAACGACCGGAACGCTTTACGAAAGGCGCTTCGGCGTCGATGCGCACCCGGTTTCGGCCAATCTGGTGCAGTTCGCGATCGCGTTCCTGGTGCTGCTGCCCGTGGCGTACGCCGTGGAACGCCTGCGGCTGCATCCGACGCTGCGGTTCGGCGCGGCCCTCGCTTACCTTGCGCTGGCCAACTCGCTGATCTCCATCACCCTGCTCCTGGCGATGATCCGGCGTGGGGACGCCGCCCGCGTCTCTGCCCTCTTCTTCCTGGTGCCGCCGGTGGCCGGACTGATCGCGCTGCTGGTGCTGGGGGAGCGGATGCCCCCGCTGGGCTGGGTCGGCATGGCGATCGCGGCCGCAGGCGTGGCGTTGGCGACCCGGAAGAATCCAGCGCAGGTCGAGGCGGCGAAGCAATAGGTCCGGTGCGCTTGGTAGATCGGCAAGTGCCAGAACACCCCTTCGCTATCAGGCCTGGTACTGCTTCAGGAGCTCCGCTATCTGTTGGGCGTTGGTGGTGCCGTAGTTGCCCGAGCAGTTGTTCATGATCGCGTGGGTCTCTCTGGCCGAGCGGGCGGCCTCCGCGATCCTGGGCGCCCAGTCCGCCAGCTCATCCTCGTCGTAGAGGTACCTGAACCGCTCGCTGGGCGGGATGTTCTGCTTCTCCCAGGTGTCCTTACGCCGCCCGTGAAACCGGAACACGGCCAGCTCTGGCGACGTCACGGCGGCTACGGGGGGAACCGAGCTCTTGAAGCCCTGCGGTTCGTCGACGATCACGTACGGGATGCGGTTGTCGCTCAGAAAGCGGAGCGTGCGCTCGGCATTCTTCTCGTTGAACCAGGATCCGTGGCGGAATTCCACAGTGAGCAGAATGTCTCCCAGGCGTCTTTTCGCGTCCAGGATCTGGTCACGCGCCTCGTTGGAGGGAAATATCCAGCGGGGAAACTGGAGGAAGACCGCCCCCAGCTTGCCGGCGTCCTTGAGGGGCCGCACGCCGTGGAGGAAGGAATTCCAGACCTCGTCGTAGACCTCGGCCGGCAGATCCTTGCCGTACACGCGGGTCTTCGCCTGGAGATCCTCGGGTAGCGCTTCACGGATGTCCTTGGGCAGGCGCTTCAGCTCGCTCGGCTGGCCTGTCATCAAGGCGTGGGCCTTGATGTCGAATATGAAATCGTCGGGCGTCCGCTCCGCCCACAGCTGCGCCTGCTGCTCGCGGGGAAGGGCGTAGTAGGTCGCGTCCACCTCCACCACCGGGAAGAGCGTCGCGTAGTAGCGGAGCCTATCCTCGGCAGTCCTGGCGTCGTCCGGGTAGAAGACCCCCTTGGCGGTCATCGTCGGGTCTGTCCAGGAGGCAGTCCCGGTGCGCACCGCGCCTCCCGTGGCGACCTGGATCGGGCTGCTGGCCACGCCGGCAAGGGGAGAGGCTTGCTCACCCGCCAGCTCAAAGCCCGGATCGTGCGGGTCCTGCGGCTTCTCCACCCAGCAGAGGGTACGCGCGGTGGCGCCCCCGCCTGGCGGCGGCAGCCGGCTGGACGAAAATCCCATAAGCGGTATAAGCTTTCGTGATAACAATGGGGGTCGAAACAGCCGAGCGGGGAAAAGCCAGGGCTGGGGAGGCGGGCCAGGCGGCGGAGCAAGGGGCGGAGAAGGCTGCAGGCAGCCCCGCACTGGAGTGGGCGGCGCGCGCCGGCTGGATCGTGAAGGGTCTGCTGTACCTGACCATGGGTGCGCTGGCGATGGGCCTCGCCGTGGGAGTGAGCGGAGCGACCGATCAGCGGGGAATCCTTCGGCTGGTCACCAGAACCTTTGGCGACCCGTGGGGCAGCGTGCTCGTGATTGCGATCGCGGTGGCGCTGGGCGGCCATGCGCTTTGGAACTTCTTCTGCGCCATCTTCGACCCGTTCCAGGGGCCTGACGCCGATGCCGGCTGGGGCCGGCGGCTGGCCTTTGCCGCTCGCGGCATCGGCTACGCGGCCCTCCTCTTCTTCTGTTTGCAGCTTGCCTCCGGCCGGCCCGGCTCCGACTCGGACTCCACAGTGCCGAAGGCCACGGCGGCTGCGCTCGATCATCCCTTCGGCCAGGTCCTCATCGTGATCGCCGGGCTGGTGGCGATAGGCGCCGGCGTCGGTATCGTGGTGCAGGGCTTCCGTTCCTCCTACAAAAAGGACCTGCAGGAGGAGCAGATGACCGAGAAGGAGCGCGCCACCGCCAAGATCCTCGGTCGCCTCGGATCTTCCGCCTACGGCCTGGTCTGCGTGGTTATCGGCTGGTTCGTGCTCCAGGCGGCGCTCTTTCACGATCCCAAGCAGGCCAAGGGCATAGTGGGGGCCTTCAACGCCCTCGCCCAGCAGCCGGCCGGCCGGCTCTTGCTGGGGCTGATCGCGCTGGGCTTCCTCGGGCTCGGGCTGTACAGCCTGGCCGCCTCCCGCTGGATGCGGATGCCGAGAGGGCGCGCCGGCGGGCACGCCGGCCGATCTCGGCAAGCCTAGGGCCGACCCCGTCCGGCTCCGCTCCGCTCTCCTTCGGATAATCCCGGCTCGCCGCGTGGCTCCGGACGGTCAAGCCGTCCCTGCCCGGATGGCCGATCTCTCCTGGGATGGGGGACCCTGATCCCGGGTCGCCGAGAATAGTCGTGCGTGAGCAAGCTCTACGCGGTGAGCGATCTACACGTCGGAAGCCCGGACAACCGCCAGGCGGTCGCCGGTTTGGCCGCTCGGCCGGAGGACTGGCTGATCGTGGCCGGCGACGTCGGGGAGCGATTCGAGGACGTCCGCTGGGCCATCGAACGCCTGCGCGATCGCTTCCAGAAGGTGATCTGGGTGCCGGGCAACCACGAGCTCTGGACACTGCCCGGAGATCCACACCACACTCGCGGCGAGGAGCGGTACCAGGAGCTGGTAGAGATGTGCCGGGGCCTGGACGTGCTCACCCCCGAGGATCCCTATCCGGTCTGGCGGGCGCCCGGCGAGGAGCCCACGGTGCTGGCCCCTCTCTTCCTGCTCTACGACTACAGCTTCCGGCCCCCCGGCCTCTCAAAGGAGCAGGCCGTCGCCCGGGCAGCCGGCTCCGGCGTCCTCTGCGGCGACGAGCTGCTCCTCCATCCCGACCCTCACCCGAGCCGCGAAGCCTGGTGCGAGGCCCGGCTCCAGCTCAGCGCTCGCCGCCTGGCAGAGGTGCCGGAGCGCTATCGGTTGGTCCCCATCTCGCACTTTCCGCTGCGCCTGGAACCCGCCGTCCTTGCGCGGATACCGATGTTCTCGCTCTGGTGCGGCAGCCGCGCGACCGAGGACTGGCACCGGCGCTTTCGAGCCCGGGTCGTGGTCAGCGGACACCTGCACCTGCCCGGGACCACCTGGCGCGACGGCGTGCGCTTCGAGGAGGTCTCCTTCGGATACCCAAGAGATCGGGCGCGAGGCGGATCGTCGGGACTGCGCCTCCGTGAGGTCCTCCCGGCGGAGGGCTTCGCCGACGCCGACACCGACGCCGACACCGGGGTCGATCTGGACCGTGCGGTCGGGCCGGGCGCGGCGCCGCTCCCCGAATGATGAGATCGCTTCTGCCTCCCGACGTGGTCGTGGTGGAGGCGGAGCCCGAGATGTGGGAAGCCCCGCTCCTGCCGGAGGAGGCAAGGTTGGTGGCCAGGGCGCTGCCCCTGAGGCGCCGCGAGTTCAGTGCCGGACGCGCCTGCGCGAGGCTGGGCCTGAGCCGTCTCGGATTCCCGGCGGCTCCCTTGCTCTCAGGGCCTGACCGAGCCCCCATCTGGCCGCAGGGCGCGGTGGGCAGCATCACCCACAGCGCCGGTTACTGTGCCGCCGCTGTGGCTCGGAAGAGCGATGTACGCGGGTTGGGAATCGACGCCGAGGCCAACCGGCCGCTTCCGGAGGGCGTGGCCGAGCTGGTCTGCACCGCGTCCGAGCAGGCCTGGGCAGCGGTGGCTCCCGGTAACGAGGTCAACTGGCCCACGCTGATCTTCAGCGCCAAGGAGAGCGTGTACAAGGCCTGGCACGCGGTCACCGGCCAGTGGCTCGGCTACCTGGACGCCGAGCTCAGCGTCGATTGCGGCTCCGGAGCCTTCGAGGCCCGGCTTCTGGTCCCGGCGCCGGTGGCGCTGGGATCGGATTTCGAGTCCTTTCGGGGCAGCTTCGCCGCCACGCCGGCCCACCTCTTCACCGCTGTGTGCGTGTCTGCGGACTGATCGTCGCATCTGGGCGTAATCCAGCCCTCTCTGTCGGGTCCTACCTGTGAACCCGGAGGCCGGATTGAACAGAACACCAAGGAGGCACCCAGAATGCCCGCCCAGCTAGCCGTCGACGGCGACTGGATCGACTAGATCCTGGCCAAGGCGGCCTGCCAGGACGGTCAACCGCCGTTCAACGGCACAGATCGAAAAACTACCCCCCGCCTTGGGGCCGGGGGCGCAAGTCGCCCCCGGTCCCTCTCTTCGCAACAGGGGCAGTGACGGCTTCCGCCTCGCCATATGATGAGCCGACCGATGGAGAGTCAGCCGCCCGCCGGGTCGCAACCCGAGCCGGCTGCCAAGCCACCTCGACCAGTCTCCCCCCGCGCGCCCCTCGGTCCGCCGCCTCCGCCACCACCGCCGCCTCAGCGGCTGCCCGCATATCTGAGCACCACCCCGTCAACGGACGCCATGGCGGTTCTGGCTCTCGTGCTCGGCCTGCTGGCGGTGGTCGGCGGGGTCTTCTGCCTGGTGCCCGGACCGATCTGTGGAGTTCCGGCAGTGATCGTCGGCCTCCTTGCCCACCGCCGGATCACCTCTACAGGAGGTGCTATGGCCGGCGCAAACCTGGCGCTGGCCGGATGGATATGCGGCCTCGCCGGAATCCTGGTGGCCATCATCTACGTCGGGCTCTTTCTGGCGGGGGCGATCGCTCTCGGCGACCTCGGCTATCTGCAGAGCTAAGTCGATCCTTAGCGCGCTTTAACTCCTCTGTCGAGGGATGGCGAAAAGCCGCGGTCAAGCTCGGCGGCCGTTGCAAGACGAATGGCGTCTGGTGCGCGCATGCCTAGTCCGAGACAACTTCAACCCACAAGGTAGGTGCAATCGATGTTCCCCAATGCTTTGAAAACCCGGAGCCTGGCTTTGCTCGGGTTATCCATGCTCGCTCTGTCCGCCGCCTGCGGGGGCACCGCGAGCAGCGGAGGCAACAGCTCCGGTAACAGCAACTCCAGCGCATCGCCCCCAGCTCCCTCGAGCCAGGCCGGCGAGCAGCAGGTCGTCTCGAAGACCATCCAGGCACAGAACGAGCTGCGCGACCTCAGCGCCACGATGCACAGCGACACCTCGCAGGGCGGCAGTTCCTTCACGACCGAGGGTACGGTCCAGTGGACGGCGAGTCCGGAGCGGTTCTACGCCAAGACCACCAGCTCAATGACCAACCGGCCGACCGAGGTCATCATCGACACGCCGACGCAGTCAACCTATGTCAACGCTGGCGCCAGCTGGATCAAGACGCCCGTCGGCGGCGGGAACGCCCCGACCGGTGGCTTCATGCCGACGCTGAAGGGAGATGCCTTCAAGGGCTTCAAGGTCGTGGGCAAGGAAAACGTTCAGGGCAAGCCCACCTGGCACCTGAGCGGCCCACTGCCCTACACCGCCGGCTCCTCGACCAACCCCACCGTTCAGAACGCGACCGGGACCCTGGACGTCTGGGTCGGACAGAACGATTACCGGCTGGTCAAGCAGGTGGAAAACCTCAAGTCCTCGAGCGCGGGCGGACTGTCGATGCAGGCCTCGGTGGTCATCGACTCCGTCAACAGAGGCCTGACCATCCAGCTTCCCAACGCGGCCTAGAGAGCGATAGAGAACAGAGATGACTCCTTCGATACAGAACAATTCGATGACGGTCCGGACCACCATGGTGAGCCCGAAAACGATGGCAGCCGCAGCGGCCGCCGTCTGTGTACTCCTCCTCTGCACCTGCTCTTTTTCCTGGACCACGGCTCACGTGACCAGCGCCCAGCTTGCGACCGACTACAGGCAGGGCAAAGCGGTCAACCCGACCTCGGTCTTCAGCCCCTCTGACCATGTCTTGCACCTGGTCGTGGTGGTGGCCAATGCACCCGACGACACCAAAGTCGGAGCGGTCTGGTACGCGGTGGAGGCCGGAGGCAACAAGAACCAGAAGCTGGACAGCGCGAGCCTAACGCTGAAAGGCGAGGACCACCTCGACCTGACCCTCAGCAACACCGCCAACTGGCCGCGAGGCCAATACAAGGTGGAGCTGATGGTCGACGGCAAGCGCGACCGCAGTCTTGGGTTCGCAATCGAATAACGACGCGGGGGGAACCCAGGTTCCCCCCACGGACCCGCCCTCCTCTCGGGAGTGACGGTGGGCTTCGGGTGCGGGACTCATACGGCCGGAGTGAATCCGGCCTTTCGAGTGGCGCTGTTCCGGCGCTTACGTCCCTGCGGCTATGGTGGTGCGTACTTCGCGGGCGATTTCCAGGTCTTCCCTGGCGGTGACTACCAGGACCGGGACCCGGGACTGGGTGGTTGAGATCTGTGCGTCGGGGGCTGCCCGACGGTTGTGCTCTTCGTCCAGCTCGACGCCGAGATACGCGAGGGTGGCGCAGGCGGCTGAGCGCACGGGCGCCGAATGCTCGCCGACCCCGCCGGTGAAGACGAGCACGTCCAGGCCGCCCAGCGCCGCCGTCATGGCACCAATGAGCCCCCGCAGGCGATGGATGTAGACCTCAAAAGCAAGCCCGGCGCGGCCCTCTCCGCGCTCGGCCGCGGTCAGCACCTCGCGTATGTCGGCCGAGATGCCGGAGACCCCGAGCAGGCCGGATTCCCGGTCCAGCGCCTGCTCGACGTCGGCGGGCGCCAGCCCGCCTCGGCGCTGTACCCAGAGAATCGCGCCGGGGTCCACCGAGCCGGAGCGAGTCGCCATCACCAGCCCCTCCATGGGGGTGAAACCCATGGTGGTGTCCACCGACACGCCGCCGGCCACCGCGCAGAGAGACGCTCCCGCGCCCAGATGGCAGGTCACAACGCGCAGGTCCTCGAGCCGCCGTTCAAGCATCCCGGCGGCCCGCCGGCTGGCCCAGGCATGGCTCAAGCCGTGGAAGCCGTAGCGGCGGATGCCCCACTCGGACGTCCACCGCCAGGGCACCGCGTAGACCGCCGCCGCGTCCGGCATCCCGGCGTGGAAGGCGGTGTCGAAGCAGGCGACCAGGGGCAGCGCGGGCCGGGCCTGCTGAAGGATCCTGATCGCCTGGAGGGCGGGCGGGTTGTGCAGAGGGGCCAGCTCTGCTGTGCCGTCGAGCCGCTCCAGCACCTCCCCGTCGACCCGGACGCTGGATCGAAAGTGCGCGCCCCCGTGGACCACCCGAACGCCGCCGGCGTCGGGAGCGGGAACGCGCTTCAGGAATGCGTCGAGCGCAGCGCTCTCCACGTCTCCCTGAGATGCGGGCAGATCGTCCTCCGCGGCGATCCCATCGTCGCTTTCGAGCAGCCTCAATTTGAGGCTGCTGGAGCCGGGGTTGACCACCAGCACGCGCACAGCCGGCCTCAGTAGGGCCAGACCCAGTCGCGGACCGCGGGCGCGTCCTCCCCGTGAGCCCGGGTGTACTGGCGGGCGCGCAGCCGCGCCTCGACCATGCGCTGCCGGACGTGCGCCGCTCGCGAGCCCAGCCCGGGCACCCGGTCGATCACGTCCATGACGATGTGGAAGCGATCCAGGTCGGTTTCTCCTTGAGGCAGCTTTGTGAAAAGGGGCCGTGCTGTCGGGCCACGCCGGCGGCTGGCCCTCTACGCAACAGCCTAGCCGCGTATGTCCGCGCTTCGCCCGCTAAAAACCGGGCTGGCACTTTCGATCTCGGGTTGCGTTGGAGAGGGAGCGACCCTCATGCTGAATTCCAAGCGAATCGGCCTTCCGGAGGGCCGGCCCGGCACTTGATATGGCAGCGGACCCTCTCTCAGCACAGGCGAGCACCCAACGGCGCCCGGCGGGACGGCGACGCTGGCGGTGGCTGATCGTTTTCCTGATCGGCCTGTTGCTCTGGGCGGCAGCCGTCATCGTCACCGCCCTGACTCAGAACCCCACCCTGATTCCGACCGACGTGCTTCTCGGAAGCTTTTTGGTGCCCGTCACCGCTGTGATCTGGAACTACGATCGGGACCTCGACTCAGCCCTCAGCGGCGAGAGGATCTTCACGACCTTCGTGGTGGGCGGCGTGCTCGGGGTGCTGGCCGCCTCGGTTCTGGAGAGCAGCCTGCTCTGGTCCGGCCCGCTGCAGTATTTCGGCGTCGGCTTCATCGAGGAGTTCGTAAAACTGGCGGCCCTCTTCGGCGCTGCCGTGGGACTGCCTCGCTACACCACCCGTGACGGCATCGTGCTCGGCGCCACCGTCGGCTTCGGCTTCGCGGCTCTGGAGAGCAGCGGATACGCCTTCAATGCGCTCTTCACAACGCACGGCATCTCGCTTGGAAGCCTGGTCGCCACCGAGGCCCTGCGGGGGCTGCTGGCGCCGGTCGGCCACGGTCTCTGGACCGCCATCGTGGGCGGCGTCGTGTTCCATGCCGCCAGCCGGGGCAACCGGCTCCGGGTGACAGGTGGAGTCGTGGTCGCCTACCTGATCGTGTCCATCCTGCATGGCCTCTGGGACTCCATGCGCGGGATCGCAGCCCTCCTGACAGCGCTGGTCTCGCTGGCCTCCGGCCAGCTGAGCGCCCAGAGCGGAGCGCCGACCGCCGCCAGCGACACCGAGATCCTTCTCTTCAACCTCTTCAACTTCGGCGGCATTGTGGTCGTCTCCGCGTTCGGCATCGCAACCCTGGTGATCATCTCGCGACGCTGGGACCGGCCGGTTCGCCAGACCATTCGCGGCACCCCCGGCTAGCGCCGGCGCGGGCGGTACCAGTAGGTTTCGATTCGGTCCGTGACGCGATCCGCGGCGATCACCTCCAGACGCCCAAAGGCGGCGGTTCTGCAGAGCAGCTTCACGGATTCACGTGCAGCACCCCTGTCGGCTCCGCTCCCAGAGCGGCCCAGAAGGTGCCCCTGGCGGCGCCCGGCGAGGGCTGAACGTAGACCTGACCCCCGCTCTCCAAGAGGCGGCCCTCCAGCTCGGAGAGCAGCACGGCGAGCAGCCGCGGATCGGGCAGGACGAGGGATTCCAGGCTGGATGGCAGCGGAACGCGCAGGGCCCGGGCCGCCTGGGGAGCGAGATCCGCCCAGACGCTCGGCGGCACACTGGGCCAGGGCTCGCCGAGCGCTATCCCGAGCAGGCTGACCAACCCGTGGAGGCGGGTCGCATGAGGTTCCGGGGCGCTCCACAGGGCCCTCTCGTGCGCCAGGCCCCGGATCAGGTCGCGCGCCCGGCTCGCGCCCGACTCAGGCGGCAGTGCTACCCAGGTGCCGTGGACGCCGGCCCGGGCTCGATAGAGATCCCGATAGGCGATCCGGCCGGGCTCTCGGGCCGCCGCCGAGAGCAGCTCGACGAGGGCGCCCCGTACCGGCTCTCCGAACCTCGGAACCCCGGGGTCCTGGTCCCAGGCCAGGGTGGCGCGACGAACGGCTCCGCCTCCCATCTCGGCCAGGGGCAGCGTCAGCTGGACGCCCCCCAGCCCGAGGCAAGCGCCGATGGCTCCCGGTCCGCACGGCCCCGGCGGCAAGGCTGTGGCGCCAAGCGCGTCGGCGACCATCTGGACGTAGCCCCAACCCCAGCCGCCCCGCCTCGAGGTGTGCCGGTGAGACTCGACGCGAACCGTTCGGGGAGCGGAGCTTGGCCACTCCACGTAGAAGCTCGGCCCCCGATCGACGCGCAGACGCACCCGCGAAGCCCGCTCGTGCTGATGGGCGTTGACGGCCAGCTGGGTGACGGCGAGGGCGACCGCCGCCGGGGCGGGAACCGCCAGCTCGGGAAGCGGCTCGACAACCTCGACGACCAGGCCCTGCGTGCGAGCGGGGATGGCGGCCAGCGCGAGTTCCAGGACGCGCCGTACGTCACCCATCAGCTCGGCCGAGGGCGGCCGCCCCGCCACCAGCGCGAGGCCGGCGGAGAGCACCTCGAGGCGCCTGGCCTCGACGGCCGCGACCGCACCCGCGGCCTCCTCCAGCGTCGCCAGGAGCCGGCCGACCAGCGTGTCCAGCTCCGGCGTGGGGACCTCGGAAGCGACCACCAGGTGGCCCTGACCGACCTGGAAGACCGCCGAACCGGGGCCTGCCCCCGCCCACTCCGGGGTGGCCGCCAGGGCCTGACCGTCTCTGTCCAGGAGCGCGCAGGGCAGCGGTAGTCCGGGAACCTCGGCGGGATCCAGCCTCACGGCGCGCTCATTCCTCCCGCACCGCAAGCTGGTAGTGGCGATTGCCCAGGGCACGGACCAGAACGGAGGAGTCGCAAGCCTGCAGCCAGCGCTGGAAGCGCCGGGCGGCCCGGGCGTCGCTCTCGCTGAGCAGCAGCGGGCGGTTCGCGCGCTTGGCCGTGAACAGCGAGACCGCCACCCGGTGCGGCATCGGCTCTCCGCTCGGCAGGTGCACCACGACTCCGTCCTGGAGCGCCAGGTCGCCGACCCTGCCGCCGAGCAGTCCGTTCACACGCTCGAGCAGGCGCTCCTCGCCGTGCCGTTTCGACTGGAAGAGGGCGTGAGGGTGCAGCAGGTAGACCCGAGCCTGATCGTCGATGCTTTCCACACCTGCCGAGTAGACCAGCGGGATGCAGTTGACGTGCCTGTGGTGGAGACGCCTGAGCACGTCGTCCACGCCAACTCGCCGCTCCGACGCCGGGACGCGGGACATGTCCAGGTCGATGATGGCGAGGATCGGCCGGCGCCCTTCCAGCCGAGCCATCGCCTGGCGAGGCGTCGACGTCGCCAGCGGTTCCAGGTGGGCGCGCTCGACCAGCTCGCGGAGTGTTCGCAGCTGATCCCCGTCGTCCTCCAGGACGAGCACCTCAGGGGGCGCCCACATCGTCCTTCTCTCGCAGCCGGAGGCTGGCGCCGGCAACCTCCAGCTCGACCGGAGCCCCGGCGCGCTCGAGGAGCCTCCTGACCCGGCGGGCGGTCACCAGCAGGGCGCTGCCGGTGCCGGTCAGCTCCAGCCCCTCGGGGTGGACCGAGAGCAGCACCTCCAGGGACTCGGTCTGCCGCAGGAAGCGACCTCCGGGCAGCAGCAGGCCGTGAAGGGGCGCCAGTCGAAGGCCGGCCAGACGTGCCTGGAGACCGCGCGCCAGCGCCGCAGCGAGCTCTCGCCAGTCGGCGTGCAGTCGGGGCCGAGCCGGCAACCCGGGCGGCGGCGATCCGACCCAGTGCACCGCAACCGGGCGCCCGCGCCAGTGGCGCAGCGAGGTGGGGGGGAGCATCGGCAGATCCCCGGCGAGCGCCCAGGGCGGGGAGCAGGCGCCGAGGGACCGCAGGGCATCCGGATCCCTCCAGTCGACGCTGACCAGGCTCGGGTCGAGGCGGTCCCTGAGCAGCGCCCAGGCGTGCGGCCGCCGGCTGATCACCAGCACGGTCCGGATAGGACTGCGCATCGGCGCTAATCATCTGCCAGTCACCCCTCGTCCGTGGCGCTTCCGGGCGCACTGTCGGCCTCTTGTCCGTGGGATCGGCAGAAGAGAGGGAAGGATCCGGGAGCCGAGGCCGGGTTGGTTATCATCCGGCCACGCAAGCCTCGCCTGAAGCCGAGCCGCCGGGTGTCGTCACGGTCTGCGACGTCGGGCCGCGTGACGGCCTGCAGAACGAGACCGTGAACCTCTCCCCGGAGCTCCGCGCCCAGCTCTGCGACATGGTGGCGGGCGCGGGCGTGCCTCGGATCGAGGCGGCCAGTTTCGTCAATCCCAGGCTGGTGCCGCAGATGGCGGGCGCCGAAGAGGTGATGGCCACGGTCGGCCGGCGCCGGGGGACCGTGCTCGCCGGACTGGTCCTCAACGAGAGGGGTCTGGAGCGGGCCCTGGAGGCTCGGGTCGACGAGGTCCACTACGCATTTCCGGTCACCGACACCTTCGCCCGGCGCAACCAGAACACGACGGTCGAGGGCGGCCTGGAAACCGGCAAGCGCCTGGTCGCCCGCTGTCGCGCCCTGTCGATGCGGATCACAGTCACCCTGAGCGTCGCCTTCGGCTGCCCCTTCGAGGGTCGGGTGGAGCCGGCCCACGTCCTGCGCGTGGCGGAGCGCGTGATGGAGGAGCCGCCCGACGAGCTGACCCTGGCGGACACCATCGGTGTGGCGGTCCCCAGCCAGGTCAAGGAGCTGACGGCTGGCGCCCTCCGGCTGGGGGCGGTAGTGGGAGGCCACTTCCACAACACGCGCAACACCGGGCTGGCCAACGCCGCGGCGGCGCTGGAGGCGGGTGCGACCGTGCTGGACGCTTCGGTGGGAGGGACCGGCGGCTGTCCCTTTGCGCCCCGAGCGACCGGGAACATCCCCACCGAGGACCTGGTCTACATGCTGCACGGGATGGGCATCCCGACCGGGATCGACCTCGACCGCCTCATCCAGGTATCCCTGTGGCTGGGCGATCAGCTGGGCAAAGAGCTGCCAGCGCTGCTGCCCAGGGCGGGCGACTTCGCCCCGGTCTCGCGGACGCGCGCATCTCGGGCCGATTAGGCTCTTCGGCGATGGAGACAGCGCAGCGGATCGAGTGTCAGTGGTGCCGGAGCCAGAACCTGTCCACCGCCAGGACCTGCGACACTTGCGGGGCGCCGCTGGACGTCCGGAACCTGGTCAGCGACTCGGGCTGGCGGGAGGCGCCACGCCTGAGGGACATGACCGAGTTCCACTTCGGCCAGAGCACCTGCCAGGTCGAGGGCGAGATCGTGCCGGTCGCGGAGATCGCCCTGGCGCAGGGCGACTGGGTCTACTTCGAACACCACGTCATGCTCTGGAAGGACGAGTCGGTCGCCATGTCCGTGATGCCCCTGAAGGGCGGCGTGAAGCGGGCCTTCGCCGGCATGCCCTTCATAGTCAGCCTGGCCCAGGGACCCGGCCGGATCGCCTTCTCCCGTGACGCCACCGGCGAGCTGGTCGTCCTGCCCATCCACCCCGGCCAGGAGCTCGACGTGCGCGAGCACGCCTTCCTGGTCGCCTCTCACTCGATCGGCTACTCGTACGTCCGCATCCAGGGCCTCAAGAACATCCTCTTCAGCGGGCAGGGCATGTTCATGGACCGCTTCCTGGCCGGGGACGAGCAGGGGCTGCTGTTCCTCCACGGCTACGGCAACGTGTTCGAGCGCGTCCTGCAGGCGGGTGAGAGCGTGCTGGTCGAGCCGGGCGCCTTTCTCTACAAGGACGCCTCGGTCACCATGACCGTTGAGACCCAGAAGCTCACGACCGGGCTCTTCGGCGGCCAGGGCATGAACCTCGCCCGAATGACCGGCCCCGGGCGGCTGGGCATCCAGTCCATGTACGTCCACCACCACACGGACTGAGAGCCATGGCCGAATCCACCTACACCTGCCGCTGGTGCCGCATGTCCACTCCGGCCGCCGACCTGACCAGCTGTCCGACCTGCGGCGCCCCGGTCGACGTCCGCGACATGGTGAGCCGGTCGGGCTGGTACGAGCTGCCGGCCGTTCCCGACATGGCCAGGCTGCAGTTCGGCAGCTCCTATTGCCAGATCGAGGGCGCCTACGTGCCGGTAGCCGACTTCAACCTGGCGGCCGAGGACAGCGTCTATTTCGCGCACCACGTGCTGCTCTGGAGAGAGCCTGGCGTGAACGTCTCGGCGATGTCGCTGCGCGGTGGCTGGAAGCGTCTCTTTGCGGGCATGCCGCTGGTCATGACCCAGGCCCAGGGCCCCGGGCACATCGCCTTCTCCCGCGACGCCCCCGGCGAGGTGGTGCCGATTCCGCTCCAGCCGGGGACGGCGGTCGACGTCCGCGAGCACCTCTTCGTGGCCGCCACGGGCCAGGTGGGATACGACTGGTTCAACACCAACGTCTGGTTCCAGACCAGGGACGGCGACGATACCGAGACCCACTACCCTCTGGGCATGTTCATGGACCGCTTCAGCGCCGGCCAGCAGCCGGGGCTGCTCCTGCTCCACGCCGCCGGCAACGCCTTTGTCCGCGGCCTGGCGGCGGGCGAGAGCATTCTGGTCAAGCCGACCGCGCTGCTCTTCAAGGACACCAGTGTGGGGATGCAGCTGCACATGGAGCACCCCTCGGGGACCTGGCGCTCCTGGCGGTCGTGGGGCGAGCGCTACCTCTGGGTTCGCCTCCACGGCCCGGGCCGGATCGCAATCCAGTCCGCCTACGACCACTTCCACGATCCCGGCAGCAACCTCTACCGCACCTCTCCGGCTACCGTCTGGCGCTGGTGAGTCCCAGGCGGCCGGTCGAGGGGGCGGTCAGGCCATGCTGACCAGGTCGAGCAGCTCCTCCTCCCAGTAGTCGAGCCGTCCCTCCGGCATCAGGAGTACGCGGCCCGGCTCGAGGGAGGCCACGAACTCGGGGTCGTGGCTGACGACCACCATCGAGCCCGGCCACTGGGCCAGGGCCACAGCCACCGCTTTGCGGGAGGGCGGGTCCAGGTTGTTGGTCGGCTCGTCGAGGAGCAGGAGGTTGTGGCGGCCGGCCACCAGCATGGCCAGGGCCAGGCGGGTCTTCTCGCCCCCGGAGAGCGTGCCGGCATCCTGCATGGCCTTCTTGCCGCTCAGCCCGAACATTCCCAGCAGCGCCCGCAGCTGCGGCTCCGGCACCTCGGACACCTCCCGCATGTGGCTCAGGAGGTCGCGGCCGGGGACCACGCCCTCGTGCTCCTGGGCGTAGTAACCGGGCTGCACCCCGTGGCCGAAGCTGTAGATGCCCTCGTCGGGGGTCACCTCGCCGGCCAGGATGCGGAGCAGGCTGGTCTTGCCGGCGCCATTGAATCCCATGACGAGCAGACGCTCGCCCCGCTCGACCTCGAAGGACACCTTGCGAAAGACCGGCGGGCCCTGGTACCGCTTGGCCAGTCCCTCGACGCGGAGCGCGACCCGGCCCATGTGCGGGGGCTCCGGAAACCTGATCTTGACCTTCCGTTCCCGGGCTCCGGGCGCCACCTGCACGGCTCGCATCCGCTCGATCCGCTTGTCGAGGGCGTGCGCGGTCCGGGCGCGCTTGGCGGTCTGCGTCCGCATCACGTCGGCCAGGGTCTTGAGCCGGGTGATCTCGGCCTGCTGCCGGGAGGCGGTGCGCTTCAGCCGCTGCTCGTCGCTGGCGCGGGCCTTGCGGTATTGGGTGTAGGTGCCCCGGTACTCCACCAGGCGGCCGGCGTCGAGGTGGAGGATGCGCGTGATCGCCGAGTCCAGGAGCTCCAGGTCGTGGCTGACCACCAGCACCGTTCCCCGGTGGCCGCGGAGGAAGTCCATCAACCACCGCTTGGCCTCCAGGTCGAGGTGGTTGGTGGGCTCGTCGAGGAGCAGGACGTCGCTCCGGCCGAAGAGGACACGGGCCATCTCCACCCGGCGGCGCTCACCTCCGGAGAGCACCTCCAGCTGCAGATCCACGCGGTCGGCCGCCAGGCCCAGGCCCGCCGTGATCCGGCGCACCTCCGCGTCGGCGGCGTAGCCGCCCTGGACCCGGTAACCTTCCTCGGCCTCCGCGTAACGGGCCACATTGCGCTCGCTGGGATCGCGCTCCAGGTCGAGCCGCAGCTTTTCCAGCCGTGCCGCCGCCCGATCGAGTCCGCGCCCGGAGAGCACGTAGGCGAGCGCGGTTCCATCGCCCTCCCCGGTGGGGCGAGGATCCTGCGGCATGTAGCCCAAGCTGCCCCGCCGGGCCACCTCGCCGGCGAGCGCGTCGTCCTCGCGGGCGAGCACCCGCAGGAGGCTGGTCTTGCCGGCGCCGTTGACGCC
>CATPBP010000081.1 GCA_955652675.1 Candidatus Dormiibacterota bacterium | reverse complement strand
TGGCGGGAAGGGGGCGGGGGGTGCGCGTGTGGAGGATGAGGGCCTCGACGGCGAAGGCGAAAGAGACGGAGCCGTCGCCGAGCGGTGTCATGGCCGCTCAGCGTAGCTCGCCTGTGAAAGGAGCGGCTACGGTGAGTGCCGGGCGCTGCCCGCCGCGACAGCGTCTCCTTACTGCGGCGCGCCGTCCGGGCGGGCTCGGGCCAGGTGAAGGTGCGCGGCGAGGAATGGCTCCAGGGGCGCCCGCACCAGGCCGGCGCCGATCTGCCCGATCCCCGCCTCCCGGTGTGCGATGCCGGTGTTGATCAGCGGCTGGATGCCGGTCTCCACAACCCGCCGGACGTCGATGCCGGTCGGGCTCCCCCGGAAGTCCAGCGCCGGGATCTGGTGGTTCGAGTTCTCCTCCAAGGTGATCTCGTACATCTCCAGCGACGCATCCACCGCGGTCTGGGCGGTGCCGCCCACGACCCGGGTGATGGCGGGCGCCGCCGCCATCGCGAATCCACCCAGCCCGAAGGTCTCGGTGATCGCGGAGTCCCCGATGTCGGGATTGGCGTCCTCCTGCGTGTAGGAGCCCAGGAACAGCCCCACGGGCACGGCGGCCGCCGCCGTAAACCAGCGTCGCGGCTCGCCGCTGACGCGGATGCCAAACTCGGTCCCGTTGCGGGCCATGCTGACCACCAACGTGCTCTGGTCGACACCGGCGGCCGCCTCGCAGGCAGCCTTGGCAGAGGCCATGACCAGGTTGAGATAGAAGTAGTCGTTCTGGTCGATGAACCGCAGCGACTCCGCGGAGAGGCCCCTGAGCGCCAGCTCCCGAAAGACCATGGAGGTCGCGGCCCGGTGGCGGTTGTGCAGCTCGTCGCCCATCTGGAGAGCCTTCTGGTTGATCGCGCCGAGGTCTATTGGACCCGATTCCAGCGCCCGGCCCAGGTCCGGGCCCAGCACCGACGCCATCCAGCGCAGCCGCTCCAGCACCGCCTCGTCGTTCGCCCCGTAGCGCAGGACGCGCCCCAGCCCCTCGTTCAGGTTGGAGTAGGCCCGGATGCCGCTGGTCTCGTCCTCCACGATGACCACCGGCATGCCGGCGCTGACAACGCCGGCCATCGGGCCCACCGCCATGTGCACGTGACAGGGCTCCAGGTCAGCCGAGTCGCGGCCCTCGAGCCGGAGCGCCCCCTCCAGCGCTCCCCGCATGGGTCCAGAGGCGGCCTCCCAGCGCATCGGTGGCCCGCTGTGGAGGAGCAGGTCCGGACGCATTCCCGGGATCACCTCCACCGCGGTGCCGACTCCAACCCAGCGCGGCCGGGCGGCGAGCATCCTGGCCACAGCACGCTGGTTCGCAAGGTCCACCTCGGGGTCGGGGACGAGCCGCTCCAGCGGCGGCCGCCAGTCGACCCGGACCTGGTCGGCTTCGAGGGCGTCGGCGAGCATCGCCGCCCCGGCGCTGACCACGCTGACCGGGCCGCCGAGCAGGCTCACGCTTCCGACTCCTCCAGCAGGCTCCGCGCCGCCCGGGAGTTGGAGAGGTAGACCCGGGCGCCGGCGGCCTCGAAAGCAGCGCGCTGGCGGGACAGGCCC
Organism: Candidatus Dormiibacterota bacterium; assembly: GCA_955652675.1. Lineage (GTDB taxonomy): Bacteria > Chloroflexota > Dormibacteria > Dormibacterales > Dormibacteraceae > Nephthysia. The sequence continues at coordinate 47,438 of CATPBP010000081.1, read as the reverse complement.
TGGGGGTCCGCCTCGACTCCCACCAGCACGACCACGGCGGGCCGGCCGTCGAGCGTCGGCGCCAGCTCCCCGGCGGGGTCGGGATGAGCCCCGCGGCCGAGCACCACGTCGAGATAGACCAGGCCCCTGGCACGGCGGATGGCGTCGATCCGGACGGCGTTGTCGATCATTGGATGGGCCCGCCCCCGCGTGTACTCGTCGGCGCCGTAGTCGACGGCGTTGAAGCGGGGATCGGAGCCCCAGATCAAGGCCGCCTCGTCGCGCAGCGTGCCGCCGGAGAAGATGCCGTCCACCCCGCCTCTCCAGCCGCCCGGCTCGGGGTCGGGAGGCAGGGAGCCGCCGCCCACCTCGAGCGCGATCCGTGTGAGGTCGACGCCGGGAGCCAGGAGGGCCGGCACGAGCGGCTTTCTCGCTTCGAGCTCCGCCTGCGCCGGCTTGGAGACGACCACGATCACCTCGGTCTCCGGGTCTTCGTCCAGGCGCGCGATCGCCTCCCGCGTCATCAGTCCGCCCACCTCGGGCGAGAGGTCTCGACCTCCGACGCCGATCGCCTGAGAGACGCCGACCCCCTGGTGCGCCAGCAGGCAGCTGAGCTGCTGGATGCCGGTCCCGGAGGCGCCCACGATGCCGACCGGTCCGCGGGGGACCAGGTTGGAGAAGCCCAGCCCGACGCCGTCCAGGATGGCGGTGCCGCAGTCGGGCCCCATGAAGAGCAGGCCGCGGCCCAGCGCCTCTCGCTTCAGCCTCACCTCGTCCGCCACCGAGACGTTGTCCGAGAAGCAAAAGACGTTCAGCCCTGAGCGCAGCGCGTCCCAGCAGGACCAGGGGGCGTGCTCGCCGGGTACGGAGATCATGGCGATGTTCGCTCCAGCCATCCGCTGCGCGGCGGTGCGTACCGTTCGGGCGGGGACCTGGCCGGGACCGGCGCCGCTGGCCGGCGTCCTCTCGGCCAGCGCCGCCTCGGCTGCCTCTATGGCGGCGCCGGCGTCCGTCCCGCGCGCCGCCAGGATCAGGTCGTCCGGCCGCGCATCCTCCAGGGCCGCCGTCCAGAGCCCGGCGTCGCGCAGCATGCTGAGGTTGAGGTCGGTGGCCATGGCCGCCATGGCCGCCTCCACCCCGGGCGCATCCAGCATTCGCCGGGAGGCGAGCATCAGGACGATGGAGTCGTGGTAGGCGCCGGGCCGCCGCTCCACCCTCAGCACCGATCTATCTTCCGATAACGCTCTTGTCCGAGCGTTAACAGAGCCGTCCGGGTTATCTCGGCGCGCCCGGCTAGAAACATCCCCGACATGGTTGCAGCCGGGAGACATGGCCGTGTCCTGATCGCTGACGACAAGGCCGACATCAGGAACCTGCTGATGGCCCGCCTGCGTCTGGACCCGCAGCTCGAGGTGGTGGGCGAAGCCAGCAACGGGGCGGAGGTGATCACCAAGGTCGGCGAGCTCAATCCGACCGCCCTGATCCTGGACCTCCAGATGCCCGTGATGTCCGGGGAGGAGGCGATTCCAATCCTTCGCTCTCTGGCCCCCCAGCTGCGGATCGTGGCCTTCTCCGCCTTCGTGGGCGTGCAGGAAGGGCTACGCGGCAGCTGGTGCCCGGACGCGGAGATTGCCAAGGGAGGTGACCTGAAGGACCTCATCCAGGCGGTTCACCGTCTGCTGGCGGACCGGCCGGATGACGTGATCGAGTTCGAGATCGGCGGGTTCGAGATCGGGCTTGCCAGGCACCTGGTCACCAGCTGGTCCAGCCTGGAGCAGGAAGTCCGGGCTGCGACCCCGCCCGGAGATCCGACGGCCGACCTGCTGGCGCTCACCGGGGTGTTCTTGAGCCTCCGAGAACAGGTTCAGCGAGCGTCCGCCCAGGCCCTGACCGCCACTCAGCTCAAGCTCTCGACCCGCCGGGCTACCGCCCAGGGCTCCCGGCGTGCCCTCGCGGCCCTCGAGCCGGCAGTTGCCCGGGCTCTGGATCCACTTCACTCACGCTTGCTGGAGGTGTTGGCCGGCGACGCGACCGCTTCCCCCTCCGCCTCTCGATCTATCGAGATCCAGCCACTCGCGGGCTGAGCCCGCGTCTGGAGGTCGCACCGGATACCGCTCGGCTAGACGCCGTGCGCCTGGGGCTTGAAGCGCAGGCCGATCCGGCGCAGCGCCAGTCTGGAACGCGAAGGTCCAGCTGCGTCGATTGGGACGAGAGCGATCTTGAGTAGCTGCCGGGCCATGATTGCGACCACGGGAGTTGAACGGGCGCCCGCACCGGGGCGTTACGAAGCCAGGGGGGAAATCTGGGCGGCCGGTGCTCCGCTCAACCCGCCGCCCGAACCGTGGGCGCGGCCGGTCCTGATCTAGCCAGCGACAGCGAGGTGATGAAGTCGCCCGTCTGGGCGTCGACGAAGACCAGCTGGTCCGGCCTCGCCCCTGCCCCGCAGAGGTACCTGCCAACGCGGCTCGACACGATCCCGCAGCCCGCGGTCAACCGGTTGCCAGCGGCGGATTGTCCGGCCTGCATGACGATCGCCCAGACCAGTCTCTCTCCAGCGGCCGCCGGGTTTCTTCGCAGGTCGATCCAGGCGAGCACCGCTTCGCGAGCCGTTCCGGGAACCCAGTCGGAGGCGGCGGCCACGGCGGCGGCCCGCTGAAGGGGACAGCCGGCCAGTCTGCCCAGCGGCAGGCCGTACTGCGCCGCCAGCGCCACAGGCGCGCAGTAGAGGGGTGGATTGACGGGGTTGAGACGCACCCCGAGCTGCTCCAGGGTGGAGGCCGGCACGCTTCTGAGCCTGGGGGTGGCCTGGCGCCCGAAGTCGAACGCCCGATCTGCTCCCAACCCGGCACCCACCACGATCGAGAGCACAGCCCCCAGAACCAGACCCACCAAGATCCGCCGACCCATGATCCCCGCTATCAAATTACATGACAAGGAGGATCCCAGACGAAGAAACTTGCGCCACTTGATAGGCCGGTTTCACTCCGGCCGAATAAGTCCCGCACCCCGAAGCCGATCCCTGACTCCCGCGGGGAGGGGGCCCGTGGGGGAGGCCTGCCTCCCCCGCCATCGTTTATACCGGCGGTACGCCGTGTTTGCGGTCGAAGGGGGGCTCGCGGCGGGTTTGGTAGGCCTGGAAGCGGGCGATCAGCTGCTCTCGCAGGCGGTCCGGCTCGACCACGTCGTCAACGATGAGATTGCCGGCGAGCTTGTAGAGGTCGACGTCCGCCCGGTACTCGGTCTCCAGCTCCTTGCGGAGCTTGGCGCGCTCCTCCTCGGGCAGCCCCGCCAGCCGGTTGTAGAAGACGGCGTTGACCGCCGGCTCCGGGCCCATCACCGCGATCTGTGCCGAGGGTAGGGCGATCACGCAGTCCGAGTCGTAGGCCGGCCCTGCCATCGCGTAGAGACCCGCGCCATAGGCCTTGCGGACGATCACCGAGATCTTGGGGACGGTCGCCTCCGCGACGGCGGTGATCATCTTGGCGCCGTGGCGGATGATGCCGCGGCGCTCCACATCCGTGCCGATCATGAAGCCGGGCACGTCGGCAAGAAAGAGGAGCGGGATGTTGAAGGCGTCGCAGAGCCAGATGAAGCGGGCCGCCTTGTCGGCGCTGTCGCTGAAGAGGACGCCGCCCTTCTGCATCGGCTGGTTGGCCAGGATGCCGATGACCCGCCCGTCTAGGCGCGCCAGGCCGACCAGCAGCTCCTTGGCGAACAGCTCCTTCACCTCCAGCCAGGAGTCCTCGTCGATCAGGGCCTCAACGACCTTGCGCATGTCGTAGCCGCGCTGCGGCTCCTGGGGGACCAGCTGGGCGATGGGCCGGGCTCCCGCAGGAGGTGGGCGGGGCTCCGCCGGGGGAGCGGTGGCGTCGTGGTTGACCGGCATGTAAGAGAGGTAGCGCCGGCCGATCTCGATGGCGCCCCGGTCGTCGGAGACCAGGAAATCCCCGCAGCCGCTCACGCTGCAGTGCATCCTGGCGCCGCCCAGTTCCTCGAGGGTGACCTTCTCGCCGACCACCACCTCCACCATCCGGGGCGAGCCCAGGTACATCGAGGCATTGCCCTCCACCATCACTACGATGTCGCAGAAGGCCGGGATGTAGGCGCCGCCGGCTGCGCTGGGGCCGAAGAGCAGGCAGACCTGCGGCACCCGGCCGGAGAGACGGACCTGGTTGAAGAAGATGCGGCCCGCATGGCGGCGCCCGGGGAACATGTCGATCTGGTCGGTGATGCGGGCGCCGGCCGAGTCGACCAGGTAGAAGAGCGGGACCCGCACTCGGGCCGCCGTCTCCTGGATACGCACTATCTTCTCCACCGTCCGCGCACCCCAGGAGCCGGCCTTGACGGTGGGGTCGTTGGCCATCACGGCCACCGGCCGGCCGTCGATCCTGCCCAACCCGGTGACCACCCCGTCGGCCGGCAGCTCCTCCGCCAGCACGTTGGCGAAGAGCCCGTCCTCCACGAAGGAGCCGGCGTCGAGCAGCAGGTCGAGCCGCTCGCGGACCGTCAGCTTGTTCTGCTCGCGGAGCTTCGGCAGATAGCGCTGGCCGCCTCGCAGCGCCTTGTCGCGAAGTGCTCGGTGGCGGTCGGCGAGGCCCTCGCTCACTACCTTCCCTTGAACTCCGGCTCGCGCTTTTCGAAGAAGGCAGTCACTCCCTCGCGGGCATCCTCGCTGAGCGTGACCAGGGTGAGCTGGGACCGCAGGTACTCGAGGGCGGCTCGGAACTCCATGTCCTGCTGGGTGTAGAAGGAGTCACGGCCGAGCTTGAGGACGAGGGGCGACTTCCGAGCCAGGGCGCCGGCCACCTCTGCGGTCGCTGCGTCCAGCTCCTCCAGCGAACCGAGCACCCGGTTGACCAGTCCGGCCTCCTTCATCTGACCCGCGCTCCAGCGCTCACCCAGCAGGACCATCTCCAGGAGCAGCTTGCGGGGCAGGTTGCGAGCGAGCACCGCCTGGATCATGGCTGGCCAGAGCCCGACCTTGATCTCCGGCGTGGCGAAGGTCGCTCCCTCGACCGCCAGCAGGAGGTCGCAGGCACAGGCCAGTCCCATGCCGCCGGCCAGGGCGTGGCCATTGATCCGCCCCACCACCGGCTTGCCGAGGTCCTCGAAGAGGGAGAAGAGGTCGACGAACAGCCGGCGATCCTCGTGGCGCTCGAGCTCCGACACCTCGCCGCCGAATGAGGAGAGGTCGGCACCGGCGCAGAAGGCGCGATCGCCCGCGCCGGTCAGCACCACGACACGGACCTCCTCGGCTTCTCGGCACCAGGTGAGCGCCGCGAGCAGGTCCCGGAGCATGCCGGAGGACAGCGAGTTGCGCTGTTCGGGGCGGTTCAGCACCACCCTGGCGACGCCATCCTCGACCTCGACCAGGACGGCATCGAAATCTGGGACTTCGGACACGCAAATATCCTATGCAAGGCATGCCGCGACCGTCGGTTTACTGGCTGCTGGTGTTCGTGCCGGTCTCGCTCGTCTTCGAGTTCGTGCTGAAGCAGCCGGTAGCAATCTTCGCGACCAGTTGCGTGGCCATCCTGCCGCTGGCCGCGCTTCTGGGACGGGCGACCGACGAGCTCGCGATCCATTCCGGCCCGAGGGTCGGCGGCCTCCTCAACGCCACCTTCGGCAACATCACCGAGCTGATCATCTCCATCCTGCTGGTCGCGGCCGGCGAGTTCACGGTCGTCAAGGCCTCCTTGATCGGATCCATCGTCGGCAACCTCTTCCTGGTCCTGGGGGCATCGATCCTCGCCGGCGGGCTGCGCTTCCGGGAGCAGGAGTTCTCGGTGCGGAGCGCCGGAGTGCACTCGAGCTCCCTACTGCTCGCGGTCGCGGCGCTGCTAATGCCGGCCATCTTCGTCAACACGACGCCGTCCACCCCGAGCCAGCGGCTGGTGATCAGCGCCGTGGTCGCCGTGGTCCTGATCCTCCTATACGGGGCGGCGCTTCTTTTCACCCTGGTCACCCACGTCCACCTCTTTCGGGCCCCCGCGAGCGACGAGCAAGCAGACTGGTCGTTCCGCCGGGCGATCCTGGTGCTGCTCCTGGCGGCGATCGTGGTCGGCGTCGAGTCAGAGTTCCTGGTCGGCTCGCTGGAGGCCACCGTGCACGCGCTGGGCCTCTCCAAGGTGTTCGTCGGCCTGGTCATCGTGGCGATCATCGGGAACGCCGCCGAGCACGCCTCCGCGGTGTTCTTCGCGATCCGCAACAAGATGGACGTTGCCATGGAGATCTCCTTTGGCTCCTCGACGCAGATCGCCCTCTTCGTGGCACCGCTGCTGGTCTTCGTCAGCCTCGCGATCGGCCGTCCCATGGATTTCGTCTTCAGCGGGCTGGAGGTAGTCGCGGTCGCCCTGGCCACGATCATCGTGGCAGCCATAGTCGTGGACGGCCGGAGCAACTGGCTGGAGGGCGCCCAGCTCCTGGGCGCCTACGTGATCATCGCGACCACCTTCTTCTTCGTCGGCGCTTGAACCGGGTCAACGGGCTGCGCCTCGCTGCGGCGCTCGGGCTCTGGCTCGTGCTGGGGGGGGCCGTCCTCGGCCTCACATTCGTCGTCGTCCATTTCGGCCTGCCGCGGGCCGCGGCCGAGCACCGTGCCGCGGTTGGCGCGCTTCTGGTCCTGGAGGCCTACGCCACCCTGCTGGCGGCGCTGCTGCTCGCCTACGGCGGCTGGAGAGGCGTCCGCGGGAGGCTTGGGTTTCGCTTCACCTCGTTCACGGACATCGCGCTGGCCATCGTCACCTGGATCGGGGCTCTGGTCGCCGGGGTGCTGGCGACGGTGCTCCTGAGCCCGCTTCTGGGGCAACCGCGCAGCAATGCGACGGATCTGCTAGGCCGGTCCTTCGACCCCCTCTTCGTGGTTCCAATCGTCCCGACCGTCTGCCTGCTCGCCCCGCTCTGCGAGGAGCTCCTCTTCCGAGGCGCCCTCTTCGGCTGGCTCCGCTCACGGCTGCCGGTGCCGGTGGCGGCGGTGCTGAGCGCCGCGCTCTTCGCCGGAGCGCACCTGCTTCTGCCCTTGTTCCCGGAGCTCTTCGTGTTCGGCCTGGCCGCCGCCTGGATCTACCAGCGCACCGGATCGACCCTGAACTCCTTCGTCATGCACGCCTCCCAGAACACGCTCGCCGTGGTGCTGACCTACCTGGTCCTGCTGAGACCGGGGTAGGATCCTTAGCCCGGCTCAGCTGGCGGCGGCTCGGGGGAGGACGATTTCCTGGGCCTCGAAGAGCACGTCGAGGACGGCGGCCGCCTCTCTGGTGTCGTTTCGCATCAAACTGTGTCGAAGCTTGGGGTCGATCTGTCCGACGAAGTCGCCGATCTCTCCGAGGAGCTCCTCCGGCACCGTGTGCCGGTCACGCTCGAGCATCGACTCGACCTCCAGCAGCCAGCAGTCGAGGCGCTCGATGGCGTCCCTTCGTTCCTGCCGCCGCCGCCGGCGAGCCGCAGCCACCTCCTCCGCACGCATCATGTCAGCTACGGCATCGCTCAACACGTCAACAGTGCCTCCCCTCCAGACTGACTAGGAGTGTCCGTAATTAGTGATAGCCAGACTGTAAGATTGTCCACCAGCCCTTGTCAATAGCGAACACCACCTCAATCCGCGAATACACGGGCCGGGTCCTCTCCCCCTGGTCGCCGATCGTCGCCAGCAACCGTGCGCCATTCGAGCCGGGCCCGAGGGGCACGATGCGGCGGGGAGCCGGCGGCCTGGTCACCGCCATGCTCACGGTCGCGGACGCGACAGCCTCTCCCTGGGTCGCGATCGCGCGCAGCCCCGCCGAGCGGGAGCGGGCGGCGGCGGGCCGGTCGGTGGAGGTGCCGGGCGTGCGGGGCCCGATCCAGCTGCACTACGTGGCGGTCGAGCCGGAGGCCTACCGCCGCCACTACTCGGTGATCGCCAACCCGCTGATCTGGTTCCTGCAGCACTACCTCTGGGACCTGACCCACGAGCCAGTGATCGACGAGGCGATCTGGGCCGCCTGGGAGACCGGCTACGTCGTCGTAAACCGCCTCCTTGCCGAGAAGGTCGTGGAGGTGGCGCGGCAGACCGAACGCCGGCCGCTGGTCATGACTCAGGACTATCAGCTGTACCTGGCGCCCCGCCGCGTGCGCCAGCTCCTGCCAGAGGCGACCCTTCAGCACTTCATACACATCCCCTGGCCCACCCCCAACTACTGGAAGGTGCTGCCGCGGGGCATCCGGGACGCCATCCTCGAGGGCGTGCTGGCCAATGACATCGTCGGCTTTCAGACCAGCGTCGACGTGCGCAACTTCCTGATGAGCGCCGAGGAGCTGCTGGGCCTCAGAGTGGACCACAGGGAGAGGGCCGTGCTCTACGCCGGGAGGGTGGTCTGGGCACGCTCCTACCCGGTCTCCATCGACGTGCCGATGATGGAGCGGATGTCCGCTTCGCTGGCCGTGGAGAAGGAGGTCGAGGAGCTGCGCCAGGGCCGGCCCGAAAAACTCATCGTCCGGGTCGACCGCACGGACCCTACCAAGAACATCGTTCGCGGCTTCCTCGCCTATGAGCAGATGCTGCGCCAGCACCCGGAGCTGCACCGGAGGGTCGGCTTCTGGGCTTTCCTGCAGCCCTCCCGCCAGGACATCGTCGCCTACCGGGACTACGTGGAGTCGATCCAGCGGACGGCGGCGCGGATCAATTCCCGCTTTGGACAGCGCGGCTGGACGCCAGTGAGGGTGGAGTTCGCGGAGAACCTGCGGAGGGCGGTCGCCGCCTACAGGGAGTTCGACGTGATGCTCGTCAACTCCATCTACGACGGCATGAACCTGGTCGCCAAGGAGGGCATGATCGTCAACGAGCGGGACGGCGTGCTGGTCCTCTCGGAGAACGTCGGCGCCCACGAGGAGCTGGGCGAGTGGTCGGTCACCATCAATCCCTTCGACGTCGGCCAGACCGCGGACGCCCTCCACACGGCGCTCACCATGCCGCTCCGGCAGCGGCAGGCGATGGGCGACTCGGTTCGCCAGGTGGTCAGAGCCAACGACATCGGCCGCTGGATCAGCCTGCAGATCCGAGACCTGAGGGACCTGCTGGCCACACCCACTGCGACGACCGACTCAGGAATCGCCGGCTCAGGCGGAGGTGACGCCTGCTGAGCGCGATGTGAGGTGCCGGCCGGGCGGCTATGTGACTGAGGGAGCGCATCGATACAGAGCGCCGTCCCGGCGGCGACAGCCGACCGGCCAGCCGCGCATGACTCTCAGACTCAGATCCGGCCACTCTTCTGGCCAGTGTGCCATCGTAAGGTGAGTCTCAGAAGCACCGCATCAGGCGAGGGCAGCGCCTCGATCTCCAGATAGGAGTGCCCGTTGGCGCCGCTGCTGCGTTAGAAGATTAGGGAAATGGGCCTAGATTTGATATTGCCGTGGTCAGGAATCGAACTATCGCTGCGCGCCTGAGACTCCGGGACCTGGCTCCTCGGCTCCGGCGCGCCGGCCTGATCTACGTCGTCAGCCTGGTCGCCGCACTGGGCGAGGGACTCATGGCAGCGGCTTCCGTATCGTCGCGTCTCTTCAACGTGCCGCGTTGGGAGCCGCCTCCGGCGGTTCTTCCACCGCCTCAGGTGTCGGCGCCCACGGCGCTCCGCCCGCTGCCCCAGAGCGGGCGGAGGACTCGAAGCGGCCTGCCGGCGGACCGAAACCTGAGGGCTCGCCGGGCGGCGAACGGCAGCGGTGTCGAGGTGCGGCCGACGATCTTCCCGGCAGCGCCGAGCGTCGCCCATCGCCTGGTGGCCGGCGTCCGCCGGGAGCTCGAGCAGGCGCGGGAGGCGGAGAGCGCCCAGGGCACCAATACCAAGGCCCGGCGCGACTCCCGGGGCCGGCGGCTCCGAGCCAGCGCCTACATCTACGGGCCGAACGGGCCCAAGAACGCACGCGGACGGCATCAGAGCCGGGTTCCCGGAGTGGTTGGCGCAGCCCTGCCGGCGGCCGTCAAGATCTGCCTGGTCCTGCTCGTCACGGCCGGCGCCTTCCTGACCAGCTCGCAGGCCTACATCGACTACGCCGCCGACCTGCCGGACGCCCACGCGATAACCACCCGCCCGCTGCCGGAGGACTCGCTGATCTACGCCGCAGACGGCAGCCTGCTGGCCGACGTGCATCCAGAGGGCGTGCACCACTACTACGAGCCGCTCGAGAAGATGGGCACGTACCTGCCTCAGGCGACCACGGCCATCGAGGACGCCAACTTCTACAACGAGCCAGGCATCGATCCCGGCGCCATGGCCCGCGCCGCATGGGTCGACTGGCGTCAGAAGAGCGCGGTGCAGGGCGCCTCCACGATCACCCAGCAGCTGGTCAAGCTGCGCCTGATCGGGAACAAACCTTCGATCGATAGGAAGATCAAGGAGGCGATCCTGGCCCTCCAGGTCGAGCACGTCTACACCAAGCGGGAGATCCTGGAGCAGTACCTGAACACCATCTTCTACAGCAACAACTCACAGGGGACCCTGGCGGCCGCCCGGATCTACTTCCACAAGGACACCAAGGATCTGACCCTTGGTGAGGCCGCGATGCTGGCCGGCATCCCGCAGAGCCCCCTCTACAACAGCCCCTTCCTGCACCCGGACGTGGCCAAGCGCCGACAGCACGACGTGCTCCAGGCCATGGTGAAGCAGAAGATGGTCACCCAGGACGAGGCCGACACCGCCTCCGCCGAGGACCTGAGCGCGCCCGACCACATGTTCACGGCCCAGGAGGTCCTGCAGGCGCCGGCCTTCACGAGCTGGATCGTCTCTCAGCTCAAGGCGCAGTACGGCACCAACGCCGCCCAGGGTGGTGGGCTCCGCGTCGTCACCACCCTGAACATGGGGCTGCAGAAGCTCGCGCAGGACGCCGTGACCGCGAACGTCAACGCCAACCGCGGCCGCAACCTGAGCCAGGGCGCGATGGTCTCCATCGACCCCCGGACCGGGGCCGTGCTGACCATGATCGGTTCCGCGAACGCCGATCGGAACGGCGGCCAGTTCAACATGGCCGTCAAGCCCCGCAACCCGGGGTCGTCGATGAAGATCTACAACTACACGGCCGGGATCGAGAGCGGAAAGTTCACCATGAACACGCCGATCGCCGACTCGCCGACCACCATCGACCTGCCCGGACAGCGATGGCAGCCCAAGAACTACGACCTCAAGTACCACGGCAACTGCACCTTCCAGCAGTGCATGGGCAACTCGCTGAACGTGCCCGCGGTCAAGGTCGAGATGTCGGTGGGGGTCGACAGGGTACTGGACACCGCCCGCCGGATGGGGGCGCCTCCCTTCGTCTCGCATGACGACGGTACCTACACCCAGGACGATCCCGCCTCCAGCTATGGCCCCTCCCTCACGCTGGGCGGCTACGCGGAGACCGCGCTGCAGATGGCCACCGGCACCTCGGTGCTGGCGGCCCAGGGCGTGCTCCACCCGCCCTTTGGCATCGCGTCGGTGAAGGACAGCGCCGGGAACGAGATCTTCAAGATCGATCCCGTCAAGACGGCCAAGCAGGCGATCGATCCCAAGGCGGCCTTCATCATGGAGCAGATCATGTCGGACGACAGCAACCGGTCCATGGTCTTCGGGACCGGGACGCCGCTCGTGCTCAACGGCCGTCGCGCCGGCGCCAAGACGGGCACCACCGACGACTTCGGCGACGCCTGGACGGTGGGCTACACGCCAAGCCTGGCCTCGGCTTTCTGGTTCGGGAACCCCAACTCTTCAAAGCTCACGGGTGGTTCCGACGGTATCTTCGTGGCGGCGCCCGCCTGGCATGCGTACATGCAGACGGCCCTTGACGTCATGCAGGCTCCGCCCTCGGAGTGGTTCTCGGAACCGCCTGGCCTCGGCCACGCCTTCGCCGGCGGCAAGATCGTCTACCTCATGCCGGGCACCAGCGCCGGCCAGCCGGCGCCGCCGCTGCCGGGCAACGTGCACACCTCCGCCGCCCCGAGCTGCCCGACACCTTCGAACAAGCCGGGAGCCACCCCGGATCCCAACGCCCAGAACCGCAACTGCCCAAAGCCTGGAGGCTAGCGCCGAAACCGCCGACGCCATGTCGGCGAACCTTTACAAAAAGTGCTTGTGGCCGTCGGGGGGCCATGCCAGGATCGACCGTGGAAAAGCTGCTCATGCGCTTGTCATGCAAAGTTAGGCTGGAGCGCTGGCCTAACCGTAAGAGGTAGGGGGACGGATGAAAGTTAGGCAGCGAGAGCTGGTAAGTACGGAAGTTAAGCCTATGGTGGCCCAAGATGCCTCGAGCATCCACTTGGACAAGCCCATCTACACGCTGAGCGTGGCCTCGGAGATCCTCGAGACCCATCCGCGGACGCTGATGATGTATGAGCACCTCAACATGATCAAGCCCAAGCGGACGGTCACGAACCGGCGCCGCTATTCGCAGCGTGACCTCATGAAGCTCCAGGCGATCCAGGCCCTGACCCGCAAGCACGGAGTCAACCTGGCTGGCGTGAGGTATATCCTTGCCCTGCTGAAGACACTGCAGCTTAGCGGTATGGAGCCGCCGGACGGCCTCAAAGACCTGGACGTCAGCCTGCTCGACGTCTAGCCGCCGGGACCCGCTGGTTGTGAGGAGGGGCGATGCGCGATCGCGTGGTGGCGAAAATTTGATAGCATGGGTCTCAACTTAGCTTCTATCCACTATTAAGTGTCCAAGAAGCGGCGTAAAGCCGAAATCAAAGTGCTGCCCCTGCCGGACGCTTTTCTCAGCGAGATGGCAGCCTGCCCCGTCTGCGGGCAGGACGCGCAGGCCATCGGGCGGCGGGCGATGCAGATCGTCTTTCGGTGCGAGCGTTGCAGGATTGTCTTCAAGCGGGCCCACAGCTCGCCTCTCGGTCTCTAGACCTCTAAAGTAGGGCTGACCTGAACACCCGGTTCACGCGGAGTTTCGTCGTCGGAGCAGCCTCCGGGGTGGTCGCGGCGCTGGTCGCCGAGGCCGTGCGGCCGCGGGGCGGTGAAGCAGACCTTCTCGACTGGGAGCAGATCGCTGCCCTGGCCCAGCGCCGGATCCGCGGCGAGCCGTACGGGACGGCCCGGCTGCGAGCGGTCGCCGTCGGCTACAACCAGCTGGCTTCGGAGGTCCGAGAGCCGTTGCTGGAGGGGGTGGGAGGACTGCCTCCAGGCGTCCGGCTGCCCGATTTCGAGGCCCTGGACCGAGCTGCCTGGCTGGATTTGAACGTGGGCATACTGCGAACCGCGATGGAGCCGCTCAACGGGGTTGGCCGGGTGCCCAACTCCTGGCTGGCGGACCTGGGCCGGGCCGGCGTCAATCGCTATGTGGCTCTGCTCCTCGAGTTCTTGAGCCGTCGGGTGCTCGGGCAGTTCGATCCCCAGCTCCTGGGCAAGGAGCCGGTGAACCACGCCCTCTACCTGGTTGAGCCGAACGTGGCCGACTGGCAGCAGCGCGAATCCCTGCCTGGCGACGATCTGCGCCGCTGGCTGATCCTCCACGAGATGACCCATGCCTGGCAGTTCGCGGCCCACCCCTGGCTCCGGGAGCACCTCAACGAGGGGCTCCGGCAGCTGATCGCCTCCGCGACGGCTCCCAGGCGCAACGGTGTCGAGCGCCTGATGGCCGTCACCGTGGGAGGGCGGGGACAGTGGGCCTCGCTGCGCCGCATGCAGGCGACGATGACACTGGTCGAGGGTTACGGAAATCTGGTCATGAACCTGGTCGGCCGCCGCATCCTGCCTTCCTATCTCCGCCTGGAGGACGCTTACCGCCGGCGGAGCGGGGAGCGCAGCGCCCTGGACCTGCTGGTCTGGCGTCTGACCGGACTGGAATTGAAGATGAGGCAGTACCGCGTTGGAGAGGCGTTCGCCGCCGCGGTTCACGATCGCTACGGAATGGCGGCGCTGAACAGGGCCTGGGAGTCGCCGGAGACGCTGCCCCGGCCCGAGGAGCTGCGTGATCCCGAGCGCTGGTATCGCCGCGTGGCCGGCGAGTCCAATCGCGCATTGCCTGGCGGTCAGTCCGGCTACTAAGGGTCAAATGCCATGAGCGCCACCAGTCCAGAAGCAGGCCAGGTCTCTCCGGACGGTCAGTTCAGGTGGGACGGCCAGCAATGGGTGCCGCTTGCGACCAACTATCGCGAGCCGACCGCCTGGACGCGTCCGCTTCAGCTGGTGACCGCCGCTTACCTGGTCATAGGACTCGTCTACTCAGTGGTCACGACCGCGCTCTTCCTCACGGCGGCGAACATGGAGCGGGTGCTGAGGGCGTCGAACGCAAACCTCGGCGGCGACCAGGTCAGCCAGGCGGTCAATTTCTCGATCCTGGCGGCCTGGGCGGTGGTGATCGTGCTGGCGGTCGTCTCGCTGCTTCTCGCCGTCGGCAGCTTTCTCGGCTGGCGCTGGGTTTTCTGGGTGGCCCTGGTATGGCTGGCCTTGAACTCCGTCGGCGTCCTCTCCAACCTGAACGCCCTGGCCAACAGCGGGACCCAGGTGGAACCGGCCGGGGTCGAGGTGGGAAGCCTGCTCCTCTCCCTGGTCGCCCTTGGTCTATTCATCTGGTTCGTCGTAGCCCTGGTCCGCTACGGCCCCTGGGCGATGAAAAAACCCGGAGCGCCGGCCTAGAGCGGCGGCCGAAAGCCCGGCCGGATCCTAGTCTCGAATTTCCTCGGCGGCCGTCTCTTCGGAGATGGGGCTCACGGCTACCGGGAGTTCTGAGATGTCGAAGTAGCGGACGGGCTTGCTGAGCCGCCTGGCCACGCCGATCTGCACCTTGACGCCCAGCGAGATCCGGCCGAACACCCAAGCCTCGTCACAGCGCGCGAGCAGGTTGTTCATCGCCTCCCTGACGACTGTCTTGGGGACGGTGTGCAGAAGGTAGTAGTCGAACAGCATGAAGGGGCTCACCGGCACCATTCCGGAGTCCAGCACGAACTTCTGAATGTGGTTGCGCCAGTAGAAGTTGCGATTGGACATCGCCGTGTAGATCACACGCTTGGGATGGCGAAGCGTTTCCTCGGCCTGGTCCAGAGCGCTCGGCTTGCTGGCAGGGGCGAAGATCCTCTCCAGTATGTCGTCAGCCACTCTGCCGGAGACCAATTCCATGCGCGACTATCCTATCCGCCGTGCCCGACTTTAACCTCTCCGGCCGCGTCGGCGCTTCGCAGGAGCCGATTAATTAAGTTCGGCGGATTACGTCGCGCTCCATTGCATCGACGGCGGCCTTGACGGTGTCGCGCAGCGGCATGTGGCGCTGGCGGAGGGCGAACTCCAGCTGGCGAAGGAGCGAGTACAGCGCCTTCATGGCCTTGATCGCGTCTCCGATGTCCACGTTCGGCGGCAGCGGGATGGTGTCCATCGGCTCGCCCGATGCCCAGCGGAAGGCGAAGTCGATGTAGTCGTGCGAGGGCGGCCGAAGCTGCGGCTCGTCCAGGTCCTGCTCCAGCTCGGCGAAGCGAAAGTACAGAGACCGCAGCAGGCGCGCCGTCTGTGCAACCGCCGGGGTCGGGTACCGCCGCGGCTGCCGGGGGCCGCGGTCCCGGCCCCGATCCTCGGTGGCCAGCATGACGATGGCGGCCGCCATCTCCTCGGGCCGAAGTCCCTCGAACCAGCCCAGCCACATCGCCTCGGTGACCAGAAGGGTGTTCTCGCCGTACACACGTGCGGCCAGCAAACCCTTCTCGGTCGGCTTGTCATCGGCCAGGAAGCCCGTCTCCCGCAGGATCGAGCAGAGCCGCCGCAGCTTGCGCTGGTACTCGTTGGACTGGTCCTTGACCGCCCGCTCGCCCTCGCGCAGTTCGCGCTCGAGCCGGCGGTACTCGCCGTAGGCGGCAAGGTGCTCCCCGAAGCGCGGGCAGCGCACGACCTTCAACTTGCGCTGACGCTGTTGCAGCTCCTGGCGCTCCTGCTCGAGCTTGTGCATCTGGCGTCCGACCATGCCGTGCGGCCGGCCCCGAAAACCGCCCTGGCCGCGGCCCCGGCGCGGCACCGGCACCGCCTCGCGGCGCAGCCTCCGGATCTCGGCCCTGATCGAACGCAGGCGCTCCTCGTTCCGAAAGTACAGCGCCACGTCCTCCAGGCGGCAGCAGTCGGGCCAGGTGGCTTTCAGGTCGGCCAGGCGGGTCCTGGCGTTCTCGAGCCGGTCGGCGGTCTCGTCGGCGGCCAGCCTCTTCTGGAACTGGCCGAAGGAGCGGGCCATCAGCTCGTCCGCCTGCTCCGGCGAGTAGAGGCGGAGCAGGTTCAACGCCATGTTGTAGTTGGGAAGGAACTTCGACTCGACGATCAGCCCCTCGCCCATCGCCACCTCGTAGATGGTGCCGATGGCGACGTCCGACTCCTTCAGGACCACGCCGTGGCCGCGCACGTCGATGCCACGCCGCCCGGCGCGGCCCATCAGCTGCGTCAGCTCGCCGGGGGTGAGGGTGGCGAAGCTCACGCCGTCGAACTTGGTGAAGGAGGACACGACGACCGCTTTGGCGGGCATGTTGATGCCCAGCGAGAGCGTCTCGGTGGCGAAGACGACCTTGATCAGGCCGGCCTGGAAGAGGTGCTCGACCAGCTCCTTGTGGTAGGGGAGCAGCCCTGCGTGGTGGACGGCCAGCCCCCGCCGCATCATGCTCGCGTCCACCATGCGCCGGAAGAGCGCCGCCTCGTCAGGATCCACCATCGAAGCAAGGCGCTCCGAGCTGACCCTGTCGATGACCTGCTTCTCCTCGTCGCTGGTCAGGTCGAAGTCGTGATACGAGCAGCGCTGTAGAGCTTCCCGGCAGCCCCGCCGCGAGAAGATGAAGTAGATCGCGGGCAGCATCTCCAGCCGCTCCAGCTCGCCGATAACTCTCAGCATGTCGTTGGAGGGCAGGTCGCGGAAGTTGTGGACGCGGTAGGCGGCCTCGTCTTCCTGCACCGCGTGCTGCCAGGTTCGCTGATCGATGCCGCCGTCCTCGGCGAACAGCTGATAGAAGCGGTTGCGCATCGCCAGCCAGAGCTTGAGCTCGGTCGGCCGCTCCTCGTGGAAGACCGTGGCCACGGGGCCGCGGTTCTCCGACATCCAGCGCGCCAGATCGCGATAGTTGCCGATGGTGGCCGAGAGACCGACGAACTTCACGTGGCTCGGGGCCTGGACGATCACCTCCTCCCAGACCGAGCCGCGGGGAAAGTCGTCGATGTAGTGCACTTCGTCCAGGACCACGTAGCGAACGGGGTCCAGCCGGGGGAGGTCCTCGTAGATCACGTTGCGCAGGATCTCGGTGGTCATGACGACGATCGGCGCCTCGTCGTTGATGGTGTTCTCGCCGGTCACCAGCCCCACCTTCTCGGCGCCGTATTCGCCTACGAAGTCGTGGTACTTCTGGTTGCTCAGTGCCTTGAGCGGCGTGGTGTAGATGACCCTCGACCCCTCGTGGAGAGCCCGGAAGTTGCAGTAGTCCGCGACCACCGTCTTGCCACTGGATGTCGGGGCACTGACCAGCACGCCACTGTGCGTGTCCAGCTTTTCGATCGCTTCGATCTGAAAGTCATCCAGCGGCCAAGGCCGACTCTCCTGAAACTCCCGCAGATAGCTCGTCACTGTGGTAGCCATGCTTTAAGAAGAGACTAAAGACATTCCCCCGCCCCTGCGGGTAGGGTGGGTCCGTGGGGGGAACCTGGGTTCCCCCGCGTCGTTAGAGCCGTATGAGTTCGGTGGAGACGTCGGCGATCTGGGCTTCGCCGGCGGATCGTTCGACGAATCTCAATACGTGGGCCATGATCTCATCGGCGTGCCTGCCGTCGGCGCTCACGCAGGCCACGCCCAGCTCGGCCAGCTGCCAGTGGTCGCGGTCTCCGACCTCCGCGGCGGCGACCTGGAACTCGTGCCGAATCCGTTTCAAAAGACCGCTGACGACGTGCCGCTTGGCCTTGAGCGAACCGGCATTGGGCAGATGAAGGGTTACGCGTATAGTTCCAATCACCATAGGGGGGGCCATCCAGGCAAACTTTTGACCTGCTCTGGGAACAGCCCCATAATGCGGCATTCACGGGCTTCCCATGGCAGGAGCGGAGAACCAGCAAGGAGGGTGGACGTGGGTCGTAGGGACGTATCCGAGAACGACTTCTCCAATTTCGAGGACTTTCTCGATGCCTGGTCGCGTCGCGACTTCCTGCGCGGGATGGGCGGGAGCCTGGCCTTCACAACCTTCCTGGCCGGCGGCATGGAGCTGCTCGCGGCCTGCGGCGGTGGTAACAGCGGCACTCAGACCAACACCCAGAACGCCAAGCGCGGCGGCCACGTCGTCGAGGGCAACCCCACCGACATCGCCAACCTGAACCCCCTCTACATCAACGACGTGTACAGCCAGACGATCGCCTACCGCCTATATGACGCCCTCCTCAGCATCGACAACCAGGCCAACCTGCTCCCCAACCTCGCTACCGACGTCCCCAAGGTGTCTTCCGATGGCCTCTCCTACACTTTCAAGCTCCACAAGGGAGTCCAGTGGTCCGACGGCCAGCCGCTCACTGCCGACGACGTGGCCTTCACCTATCAGCTCATGTACGCCCCCGAGTGGAAGGGCGCCAAGGCCCGCTATCGGCCCCAGGCCGAGCAGTACATACAGAGCGTCACAGCGGCCGACCCTCAGACCGTCGTCATCAAGACCACCAAGGTCTTCGCCCCCTTCCTCATCACTTTCTGCACAGGCACCAGCGGAACCGGGGGGATCCTGCCCAAGCACGTATGGGAGAAGCTGAGGCCGGAGGCGATGCCCAGCAGCGAGATGAACAACCTGCCCACCGTGGTGAGCGGCGCGATGGCACCCGTGAAGTGGGACAAGGGCAGCCAGTACGTCATCAAGCGCAACGACAACTGGTTTCGGGGCAAGACTTACATAGACCAGCACGTGTTCAAGGTCACGCCCAGCTTCGTGGCCAACGCAAACCTGCTCAAGACGGGCGAGATCGACATCGGCGTCGTCGACAACAGCGTCTGGGACGACCTCGGCAACTCGCAGAGCGTCAATCGGGTCGGTTTCACCCGGCCCTCTTACGACTACTACCTGCACAACCTCGACGCCTCCAAGACGCCGAAGGCGGCCATCTTCGGGGACTCCCAGGTCCGCAAGGCCCTGTACACGGCCCTTGACAAGAAGAAGATCGCCGACAAGGTGTATTTCGGGCAGGCAACTCCGGCCGACTCGATCATGAGCTCGGCTCAATGGGCCCACACCACGCCCAAGACCCAGTATCCCTACGACCTGGCCAAGGCCAACAAGATGCTGGACGACGCGGGCTGGAAGAAGGGTCCGGACGGGATTCGTAGCAAGGGCGGAGTGAAGATGGAGTGGGAGCTGCGCACCAACGCCGGCAACGCGGTGCGCGAGACCCTGATAACGGTGCTGGCCGACCAGTGGAAGCAGATCGGCGCCAACGTCGCCACGAAGCCGGTCCAGTTCCCCCAGCTGGTGACACAGCTGAGCCAGACCCGGGACTTCGAGATGATCCTGCTCGGGATCTCCGAGAACGCCGACCCGGACCAGACCCAGTATTACAAGTCGACCTCCATCGGCAACGGCGCGCTGAATGGTTCCGGCTACAAGAACCCGGAGATCGACAGCCTGCTCGACGAAGGCGTGCAGACGGTGGATCGGAACAAGCGCAAGGATGTCTACGCCAAGATCCAGGACATCCTGATGCAGGACCTGCCGACGCCGCTGGTGACCTATCCGAAGGGCCTTTGGGGGATCAGCAAGCGTGTCCAGAACTTCGGCGTGGGGCCCTGGAACCAGTACGGGGCACGGCCCTGGTACAAGGACGTCTACGTCAGCGACGGTAAGTAGGCGCCGAAGGCCCATCGAGGTGTCCTGAGAGGGTGCTGCTCCGGTTCCTTCTGAGAAGGGCGCTTGCCGCGATCCCGGTCGTGGTCGGAGTGACGCTGATCACCTTCCTGCTCATGCACAGCGCGGCCGGCAGCTACGTGCCGGGCCTCTCCCTGAACCCCAACCTGACGCCCAAGGACGTGGAGCAGCTCCGCTCGGAGCTGGGCCTGGACCAGCCCATCTACGTGCAGTACCTGGACTGGATCGGCGTCGCCTGGATCATGCAGAAAGTCGGTCTGGCGGGCGTGCTGGTCGGAGCTCACGGCATCACTCCGGGACTGCTCCAGGGCAGCTTCGGACACTCCATGGTGGACGGCACGGCGGTGGGGGGCCAGATCTTCGAGCGACTGCCGAACACCATCCTTCTAACCCTCACCGCCATCCTCCTCGGCGTGCTGTTGTCGATCCCTCTGGGAGTCATGGGCGCGCTGAGCCGGGGCAGCAAGCTGGACCACTTCTTCTCCTTCCTCTCTATCGCCGGCGTCGCCATCCCCCAGTTCTGGCTCGGACTGATGCTGATCCTGATCTTCTCGGTGAAGTTCCACGACTGGGGGCTGCCTTTTCTGCCCTCCAGCGGCACCACGACTCCATTTACCGGCGGCGACCTTCTCGATCGCCTCGCGCACCTCGTCTTACCGGCCGTCGTCCTCAGCTTCTTCTACCTGGCGATCTGGTCCCGCTACACCCGCTCCAGCATGCTCGAGGTTCTTTCCCAGGACTACGTGCGGACCGCCCGGGCGAAGGGCATGAGCGAGCGCAGGGTGACCTACCTTCACGGCCTCCGCAATGCCGTGATCCCGCTGGTCACGCTGGTGGGGCTGGAGCTGCCGGGGCTGGTCAGCGGCGCTCTCGTCGTCGAGGCGGTCTTCAGCTGGCCAGGGATCGGGCTCCTGGCCTTTCAGCGGGCGCTGGCCTACGACTACACCATGGTGCTGGGAATCGTCACCTTCGCGGCGGTGCTGGTGGTGCTCGGCAACCTGGTCTCCGACCTGCTCTACGCGGCGGTCGATCCCCGGATCAGGCTGCAGTGATAGGTCAGGGCGCCGCCGGCGAGTTCGAACTCCCCCAGGCCAGCGAGGGCAGGGCGCGGCGGCCGGCGCAGAGCTTCTGGTCGGCGTCCTGGGAGGAGCTCAGAGAGAACCGGATCGGGATGGCGGCGGGCGTCTTCATCCTGGTGCTCGCCGTGATAGCGATCAGCGCGCCGCTCCTGGCCCAGCTCGTGACCCACTATCAACCCACCCGCCAGGATCTCGACAGCCAGTTCCAGCCGCCGGATGCACGCCACCTGCTGGGGGCGGACGAGACGGGCCGTGACACCCTGACCAGGCTCATCTACGGAGCCCAGATCTCACTGGGAGTGGGCTTCCTGGCGGTGGCCCTCCAGCTCGTGGTGGGGGGCGGGGTGGGCCTGCTGGCCGGCTACTACGGGCGCTGGGTTGACGAGCTGCTTATGCGCTTCGTCGACATGGTGCTCGCAATCCCCGCCATCTTCCTCTTCATCCTGATGTCCATCCTCTTCCGCCCCAACGCGCTGACGCTGGCGGTCATCATCGCCTCGGTGGGCTGGGGAGTCGTGGCGCGGCTGGTTCGCGGAGAAGTGCTGAGCGTGAAGAACCGCGACTTCGTGCTCGCAACCAGGTCGATCGGAGCAGGTGACGCCAGGCTCATCCTGCGCCACCTGCTACCGAACGTTCTTCCGGTGATGGTCGTTGCCGCCAGCCTCGGCGTGGGGGCCGTGATCCTGGTGGAAGCGGCTCTCGACTTCCTGGGCCTTGGCATTCATCCCCCGACGCCGAGCTGGGGAAATATGCTCAGCCACGCCGAGACCTATTACCACCATTCGCCCTACCTGGTCATCTTCCCAGGGGTGATGATCTTTCTCACCGTGCTGGCGGCCAACATCTTTGGTAATGCGGTGCGGGACGCTTTCGACCCGCGGCTGCGCTGATGAGCAGCCGGTCCGCTAGACCGTCCTGCTGCCGCCGCCACGCAGGAAGCCGAGCACCCAGAGCACGACCGCGATCAGGATGATGAGCCACAGCAAGTTGGCGATCGCCACCGTTGAGTGGATCAGTAGCCACAGAACGAAGAGCACTACCGCCAGAACCAAAAGCGCGTGAATCATTCTCGAAACCTCCAGGGTCTAATGTGATATCCGCAGTATCAGTATATCAGCAGGTGGGTATGGCGGTAAATGTCTATCTAACGGAGAGTTTGAGGCCCGGGCGGTGTGGACTTCGAACGGACTGGCGGGGGGAATCGCGCCTTCATGGCTGAACGCCTGCTCGAGGTGAGAGGACTCAAGACCGTCTTCCCGACCAAGGACGGGCTGGTCAAAGCGGTCGACGGGGTGGACTTTCACCTCGATCCCGGCGAGACGCTGGGGATCGTCGGCGAGTCGGGTTCCGGGAAGTCCGTCACCGTCCTCAGCATCATGCGTCTGCTGCAGCGGCCGGGGCGGGTGGTGGGCGGGGAGGTCCTTTTCAGGGGGCGTGACCTGCTCAAGAGCTCCGAGCGCGAGATGCAGGAGGTCCGAGGCGAGGAGATCGCCATGATCTTCCAGGACCCGATGACCTCGCTCAACCCGGTCTACCGCACCGGCTGGCAGGTCGGGGAGCCGCTCCGCCTGCACAAAGGGCTGAACATGATGGACTCGATCAAAGAGGCCGTCTCGGTCTTCAGGCGGGTCGGCATCTCGGAGCCCGAGAGCCGGGTGCGCGCCTATCCGCACCAGTTCTCAGGGGGCATGCGGCAGCGGGCGATGATCGCGATGGGCCTGACCACGGCGCCCTCGGTGCTGATCGCCGACGAGCCGACGACGGCGCTGGACGTGACCATCCAGGCCCAGATCCTCGAGCTCCTGCAAAACGTCAACCGGGAATCCGGGACCGCCACCATCCTGATCACCCACAACCTGGGGGTGGTGGCCGGCATGTGCGAGCGGGTGATGGTGATGTACGCGGGCCGGGTGGTCGAAAGCGGAGCCACCGAGGACGTCTTCGACCACCCGAAGCATCCCTACACCTGGTCCTTGCTGCGCTCCATGCCACGGCTCGACGCAGGGGAGCACGGGCCGCTCCAGGCGATAGAGGGGCTGCCGCCTGACCTGACGAACGTTCCGAGCGGCTGCGCCTTCCATCCTCGCTGCCTCTTCCGGGTCGAGCGCTGCGTGAAGGAGACGCCGGAGCTGCTGCCGGTGGGGAGCACCCAGAGGGCGGCCTGCTGGGTGACCCAGGCGGGCGCAGACCTGGACGCCGCCCGGGCCGGGGGAGGACCGGATGCCTGAAGCCACCACCCGACCCAACCTGGCGCGGGCCTGGACTGCGGAGGATCCACTGGTCGAGGTGACGGGTCTGAAGACGTGGTTCCCGATCACCTCCGGAATACTCCAGCGGACTGTCGCCCATGTCCGGGCGGTGGACGGTGTCGACATGGCGATCCGGCAGGGGGAGACGCTGGGCCTGGTCGGCGAGTCCGGCTGCGGCAAGTCGACGCTGGGGCGCAGCATCCTCCGCCTGGTCGAGCCGACCGAGGGAAGCGTTCGATTCAAGGGCCAGGAGGTGACCGGCCTGTCGGGGGGCGCCATGCGGCGGATGCGGCGGGAGATGGCGATGATCTTCCAGGACCCCTTCGCCTCGCTCGACCCGCGGCAGACAGTGGGGGAGATCGTGGGAGAGCCCCTGGACATCCACGGCCTGTACCAGCACCGTGGCGAGCGCGGCGAGCGAATCCAGGAGCTGCTGCGGGTGGTCGGTCTGAACCCCGAGTTCGCCAACCGCTACCCGCACGAGTTCTCCGGCGGCCAGCGGCAGCGTGTGGGAATCGCCAGGGCCCTGGCGGTGGAGCCCAGCTTCATCGTCTGCGACGAGCCGGTAAGCGCGCTCGACGTCTCCATCCAGGCCCAGATCATCAATCTCCTGGAGAGCTTGCAGGAGCAGTTCAACCTGACCTTCCTGTTCATCGCCCACGACCTCTCCCTGGTCAAGCACATCTCCGACCGGATCGCGGTGATGTACCTCGGAAAGGTCGTGGAGCTGGCCGGGGCCGGCGACCTTCACCGGCGACCGAAGCACCCGTACACGGGATCGCTGCTCTCGGCCATCCCGATACCCGACCCGAGGGTCGAGCGGCAGCGCCGGCGCATCATCCTCAAGGGCGAGGTGCCCTCCCCGGTGAACCCGCCTTCGGGTTGCCGCTTCCGCACGCGATGCTTCAAGGCCCAGGAGCGGTGCGCCGAGGAGATCCCCCCGCTCGACGAGGTCCAGCTCGGCGACCACCAGGCCGCCTGCTTCTTTCCGCTGGAATGAGCGCCGTTCCCGAAACGGAAGACTATTGCGCCGCGCTGGTGCCCTTCTGGCACCCTTTGATGACCGTGGAGGAGCTGGGGCAGGGGCCGCGGGGTTGCGAGCTCCTGGGGCGGCCGCTCACGGTTGTCCGGCTGGCCGAGGGGCTGGCCTGCCTCGACGACGTCTGCCGTCACCTGGGCGCTTCGCTCTCACTGGGGGAGGTGGTCGGCGCCGGGCTTCGCTGCCGCTATCACGGCTGGACCTACGACCGAGCCGGCCGCTGCGTCGACATCCCGGCACGCCGCGGCGTCGCCATTCCCCGGGAGGCCCGCGTCCGCTCCTACCCGGTCACTGAGAGATACGGATTGGTCTGGGCGAGCCTGGCCGAGGAGCCCTCCTCACCCATCCCGGAGTTCCCGGAGCACGGCGACGAGCGCTACCACCTGACGCCCATCCGGTCCTACGGCGAGTGGCGCGCCAGCGCGCCCCGGATCGTCATGGGGGCGCTCGACGACACCCACTTCCCGTGGGTGCATCCCGGCCTTCTCGGCGACCCAGCCCACCCGGAGCCGCCCGACCACGAAGCCTTCCGGGAGGGCGACTACCTGGTCTCCCGCTACTCGACACTTCAGCCGGCGAACGAGACGATCAGCGGCCAGGAGACGAGCGGCGAGCTGGAGACGGTCACCTACACGAACTGGTGCACGCCCACCACCATCCGGCTGCGCAAGGACGGGCCGGCCGGCACCTACGCCATCTACCAGGGGATGTGCCCGGTGAGCGCTCAGCGGTCGCTGATCTTCCTCCAGATGGCGCGCGACTTCGACCGCGATCCGGCCCGTGACCAGGCCTACCTCGAGTTCGAGGACGTGATCCAGGCCCAGGACCGTCCGGTGATCGAGAGCCAGCGTCCCTGGCTGCTCCCACCGCTCTCGGCCCGCCTCTCCCTCTACATCCGCCCAGCCGACCTCCCCCTCATCGCCTTCCAGCGCTGGCTGGAAGAACTGAGCGTCCCACAGATATAGAACATTTCCCTCCCCTTTTGGGGGAGGGGTGGGGAGGGGGCTTCCTGCCGCGATTGGGGCGGGTGCCGGGTTACCCTTACCTACGTGCTCGAAGCTGTCCTCGACCGTGCGCGCCAGGGGCGCGCGCAGGCGGAGGAGGACCTCTTCGAGCTGCTGGCCATCCCCAGCGTCTCAGCGCTGCCCGAACACCGGCACGACTGCCGCCTGGCGGCTGACTGGCTGGTCGAACGGCTCAAGGGGATGGGCATGTTCGCCGAGCTGATCGAGGTCGAGCCAGAGGGGCAGCCGGTGGTGATGGCGGAGTGGCTCGGCCACGACAGCGGCCCCACGCTGACGATCTACGGCCACTACGACGTGCAGCCACCGGACCCGCTCGAGGAGTGGACCAGCCCGCCCTTCCAGCCCACCATCCGCGACGGCGTCGTCTACGCCCGCGGCGCCGACGACAACAAGGGTCAGCACCTGGCCGGCCTGAAAGCGGCAGAGCACTGGTTCGCCGCGGGCCGTCCACCTCTCAACCTGCGCTTCCTGATCGAAGGCGAGGAGGAGGTCGGCGGCCGCTCGCTGCCGGCCTACGTCCGCGCCAACGCGGACCGGCTCAGCACCGATTACCTCTTCATAGCCGACGGCAGTTTCGCGGCTCCCGGCCAGCCGGAGCTCGTCACGGCGCTGCGCGGCATGCTCTACACCGAGATCGAGGTCACCGGGCCCCGCGTCGACCTTCACTCCGGCATCTTCGGCGGAATCGCCCCCAACCCCTTCAACAGCCTCGCCCACATCCTGTGCGGCCTGAAGGACCGCGAAGGCCGGATCCTGATCCCTGGCTTCTACGACGACGTGGAGCCGCCCAGCTCCGAGGAGCTCGAAGGCTGGGCCTCGCTGGGGATCGACGAGGAGCAGCAGAAGCGGCTCATGGGGGTGGACGAGCTTCCCGGAGAGCCGGGCTTCTCGCTGCTGGAGCGGAAGTGGGCTCGACCCACGCTCGACGTCCACGGGGTGATGGGAGGATTCACCGGCGCCGGCTCCAAGACCGTGATCCCCGCCCGGGCCAGGGCCAAGGTCTCGATGCGGCTGGTGCCGAACCAGCAGCCGGCCAAGGTGCTCGCCCAGCTCGGGGAAGCTGTCGCTCGGCTCGCCACCCCCGGCACCAGGGCCCAGGTGTTCGAGCTGAACTCCGCCCTGCCGGTCCGGATCGACACCAGCCATCCTGGCATCGAGCCGGCCCGGCGCGCCTTCGCCGCCGCTTACGGCCGTTCGCCGGTGTTGGTCAGAGAGGGCGGATCGGTTCCGGTCACTGTGGACTTCCAGCAGGCGCTGGGCACCCACCTCCTGGTCACCGGCTTCGGACTCCCGGATGATGGCCTCCACTCGCCGAACGAGCGGATGAGCCTGGACCAGTACCATCGCGGCACCGAGATGGTGATCCACCTGATGGATGAGCTTGCCCGCGCTGAGTCCTGAGCTGGACGAGCTGGCCCGCGACATGGTCGCGGCCGCCTGGCTGGAGGGTGACTTCGTGCTTCGCTCGGGTCGTCGCTCCCGCTACTACTTCGACAAGTACCTCTTCGAGACCCAGCCGGCCATCTTGCGACGGGTCGGGAGGCAGCTGGCCTCCCTGGTGCCGTCAGGCACGCAGCGGCTGGCGGCGCCCGAGCTGGGAGCCATCCTGCTCGGCGGAGCGGTGTCGCTGGAGCTCGATCTGCCGCTGGTCCTGGTGCGGAAAGAGGCCAAGGCATACGGCACCTCGCGCGCTCTGGAGGGGATCCTGGAGCCGGGCGAGCGGGTGACCGTTGTAGAGGACGTCCTCACCACCGGCGGCGCTGCGATCGACGCCATCGAAAAGGTCAGGGCGGCGGGCGCCGAGGTCCTCTGCCTGGTCGCGGTCCTGGACCGCGAGGAGGGGGCGGGCGAGAATCTCGGCCGCCTCGGGGTCCCCTTCATCCCGCTCTTCACGAGGAGCGATCTGGAGGCGCGGGCAAAGCAGGCCGCGCCCTGACCCGTGGCTGAACTCGTCGTCCGCGGCGGGTCGGTCTACTCCCGTGGTCGCTTCCGGACGGCCGACGTACTGGTCGAGGACGGCAGGGTGGTGGGAGTGGAGTCGAAGGCGGCACCGGGGGTCGAAGAGGTCGATGCGACCGGCCTGCTGGTGCTCCCAGGCGCCGTCGACGCGCACGTTCACAGCCGCGACCCGGGCTTCCCGGAGAAGGAGGACTTCGGGTCTCTCACCGCGGCGGCGGCGGCGGGCGGTGTCACAACCGTGGTAGACATGCCCAACACGATCCCGGCCGTGGACAGCCGCACCGTCTTCGAGGAGAAGGCCGAGACCGTCTCCGCCCTGGCGATGGTCGACTTCGCCCTCTGGGGCGCCATCCGCTCCACGACAGCGCCGGCCGACCTCGAGGGCCTCGCCGCGGCCGGGTCCGTCGGTTTCAAGGCCTACCTCGGTTATGCCTTCCGCCGCGCCAACCGGCAGATCGTGTACACCACCGACCTGGACGATCCCGACCTGGAGGCACCTCCGGACTACGGCACGCTGGTTCAGCTGGCGCCCGCGCTGGCCGGACGCCGGGCTCTGCTCGCCGTCCACGCCGAGGATCCGAGCGTGCTCAGGCGATTCGCGCGCCCGCTCCGGGACTATCGAGACCTGCTCGCCGCCCGCCCCGCGGTTGCTGAGGCGATCGCCGTGGCGGCCCTGGGCGTGATCTCGCGTGAGACGCGCATCGCCGTTCACGTCGTCCACCTGTCGAGCGCGGCGGGACTGTCGGCGGCCGCGGAGGCGCGGCGGGCCGGAGCCCGCCTCACACTGGAAACAGGGCCGCAGTACCTCTGGCTGACGGACGCCGACCAGCGGCGCCTGGGGCCGCTCATGAAGCTGTTCCCGCCCATCCGGCGCGAGCTCGATCGCGAAGCTCTGCGGGAAGCGCTCCTGGTAGGTGAGATAGACATCGTGGCTACCGACCACGCGCCCCACACCGACCAGGAGAAGCTCGATCGCTCCTGGGACGACGCCGCTCCCGGAAGCCCCGGTGTCGAGACCCTCTATCTGAGCAGCCTGGAGCTTGGCAGGCGCTGGGCGGACCTGGGAGCCGCCGTGCGCTGGGTCAGCGAGGCCCCGGCGCGGCTGCTCGGTCTCCACCCCAGGAAGGGGGTGATCGAGCGGGGCGCGGACGCCGACCTGGTGCTTATCGACCCCAACCGGCCGACCGCCGTCACGGCAGCGCGCATGCACAGCCGGCAGCGTCACGGCGTGCTGGACGGCCGGCAGTTCGGCTTCGCCGTGCGCGCCGTCTACTCGCGCGGCGTGCTCGTCGCCAGCGACGGTGAGCCGGTCGGCCGTCCCGGTCACGGGAAGCTGGTGCGCCGGCGATACGGCTCGTAGGATCAGCGCATGATCCCCATCACCCTCGTCGTGATCGCAGCGGTGCTGCTCCTCATCGTGGGGTTCCTCGCGCCCCGCTTCTCGCACAAGCCGCAAGGGGCCGTCGACAAGGGCCTTGACAAGGCGGACCAGAATGCCAAGCGTGCGCCCGAGCCGCTGAGCACCGTCATGGACAAGTCCACCCAGGCTTCGCGCAAGGTGGCCGACAAGTCCGCCGAGACCGGACGCGAAGCTCGCTACAAATCCGAGTAGGAGGGCTCGACCAGGCGACCGGCGAACATGTGAGGGAGGGGAAGCCGTGCCATCGGTGATCGACGAGCACCTGATCGAGAACGGCACGCCGCTGCCCCCGGGCGGCACCGTCGAGTCGCGGGTGATCCACGTCCGCGGCGCGCAGCGCGTCAGCGTCAACGTCGGCATCCGAAACAACGACGCCAACGTCCGCCGCACGATCTACTTCGGCCGGACCACCAACAACGCCTTTGCGCCGTTCCGTACCGACAACTTCGGAGAGGCCAACAGCCTGCTCACCTCGGTGCCCGTGTGCGGTCCGGAGCTGTTTGTGATCGTCGAGAACACCGGCACCCGACCCACCATCTGCGACGGCACCGTCTACGCAATCCGGGAGGTTCCCTAGGTCTTCTGGCTACTGGCGCATCGGTTGGAAGACGGGGCTGGTGCGGAGCTCGTTCTCTAGGTTGGTGACGGCGCCGTGGCCGGGATAGAGGGCGGTCTTGAGCGGCAGCCGGGCCAGCTTGGTGCTGATCGAGATCAGCTGCTGCCGGAGGTCGGTCTCCGGCTTCTCGCGCCCGATGCCGCCGGCGAGCAGGGTGTCCCCGGTGAAGCAGTGGTTGCCGACCAGGAAGCACAGGCTGCCGGGTGTGTGGCCGGGCGTGTGCATCACCCGGAGCCGGAACTCCCCGAACTCCAGCTCCTCCTCGTCCACCAGGTAGCGATCGGCGGAGCGCAGGAAGAGCTTGCCGTCGGCAACGTGCATGGCGGTCTCCGCCCCCGTCGCCTCCTTGATCTCGTCCTTCCCCGCCACGTGCCCGGGGTGGCCGTGGGTGGCGACGATCCACCTCGGACTGAGGCCTTCCATCTGGGCCAGGATCTTGGCCGCGGGCTCCGCCGGGTCGATCACCACCGCCTCCTTGGTGGTTGAGCAGGAAAGGACGTAGCTGTTGACGTCGCGTTCGCCTCTGACTTTCACGATATTCAACCTGGACACATGGTTTATTTAGCGGATGCGAGGGGCCGCTGTGGTGTTCGGCATCGTCCTGGCCCTCATCTGCCTCTACTGGACCTTCGCCTACATCCGCCGGCGAGCCCTGGCCGGGCGGCGCCCCCGGCGCCGCGACCTTGAGTCGAAGCGGTGAAGAAGGCCCTCTCGTCTCTCGGCTAGGTGGGGAAGGGGGCTCCCCAGGTGTTGTGGTGGACGATCGACTCGAGGGGGATGCGCGGAGCCGGGCGGAACTCGGTTCCCAGCGTGTAAGCGATAGGCGTCAGCCCGGCCTGCGTGTACTTCTCGTACGGGATACCCAGTATCTCGGCGCACTCCCGTTCGTAGACCAGGTGCAGCGTGGTGTAGGAGGTACCGAGGCCCCGGGCTCGGGCGGCCAGCATGAAGCTCCAGAAGGCGGGAAGGATCGAGCCCCAGAGACCGGCCTGGGCGGCGACCGGC
This sequence comes from Candidatus Dormiibacterota bacterium, assembly GCA_955652675.1. Lineage (GTDB taxonomy): Bacteria > Chloroflexota > Dormibacteria > Dormibacterales > Dormibacteraceae > Nephthysia. Next base: position 17,275 of record CATPBP010000081.1, on the reverse strand, counting down.
GCGTCAGCCGGCAGCCGGCCCCGGATGCAGGGAATGAGCAGCCAGGGCGCCTCGTGCATGTGTTCGGCGAGATACAGCGCCGAGCTCTTCACCCGTGGCATCGAGTCGCGGCGCATGTCCCCTGATGCGTACTCCGGCCCGCGCAGCTCGCTGTAAGCGAACCAGGAGCGCGCATAGTGCTCCGCGAGCGCTCGCTTCTTCTCCGGGTCGGACACGAAGACCCACTGCCAACCCTGCCGGTTGGAACCGGTGGGCGCCTGAACCGCGAGGTTGAGGCACTCGAGCAGCAGCTCGGCGGCCACCGGCCGCTTGAAGTCGAGCCGCTTGCGAACGGCCCGGGTGGTGGAGAGGGCCTCGTCTACCGAGAGTGGGCAGCCGTCCTCAGGCGCCATCCCGCTCGGCCTGGAGCCGGTCGCGCATCGCGTCGTAGCGTTCGAACCTGTCGAGCGGCAGTTTGCCGCGGGCCCGCTCGGGGTACTTCGCCATCTGGATGGCGTCGAGCAGCAGCTCGATCTCCTCCATGGTCAGGCTGACCAGGCGGTGAGCAGGCTTCTCCTTGCGGGGCCGGTCGACGAGCCCCGAGATGGTCTCGTCGGTCTCTTCGACCACGTGCGGACGGGTCGGGCGGAACAGCTCTTCCGACCCTGCCAGCGAGACCCTTTTGAACTTGCTCATGGATTTATCACCTTCTGTTGGTCTAACCACGGCGATGGTTTGTCTCCAGCACCGCCTTTGCGAGTTGTCGATAGGAGTTGGCGCCCTCGGATCCACTGGAGTACTGAAGGATCGAGGCCGCGGCCAAAGGAGCCTCCGCGAAGCGGATGGAGTCCTTCACCACGAAGTTGTAGACGAGCTCGCCGTAGTGCTGCTTGACCAACTCGAGCACCTCTTGCGAGTGGAGAGTCCGTGACTTGTAGATGGTCGGGAGCACACCAGCGACCCTCAGCCGGGGGTTGAGCTTGGCGCGCACCCGATCGACGCTGCGCTGCAGCTGCTGCATTCCCTTCATGCCGAAGTATTCGCACTGCAGCGGGACGATCACGTCATCCGAGGCCACGAAGGCGTTGATGGTGATCAGGCTGAGCGCCGGCGGGCAGTCGATCAGGATGTAGTCGTAGCGGCGGTAAACCGGCTCCAGTTTCTCTTTGAGGATGCCCTCCCGGCCGATCTCGTTGAGCAGCTGAGTCTCCGCGCCCGAGAGCTCGATGTTGGAGGGCAGGTAGTGGAGCCCGGCGACCGAGTTCTCGAGCACCACGTCGCCGACCGTCACGTCTGGAGAGATGAGGAGGTTGTAGACCGTCCGCTCCAGCTCATCGGGGACCTTGATCCCCATATTGATGGTCAGGTGGGCCTGTGGATCGAGGTCGACGAGTAGCACGCGCTGCTCGAGTTCAGCCAGCGCTGCCCCGAGGTTTACGGCGGTGGTCGTCTTTCCCACCCCGCCCTTCTGGTTGGCGATCGAGATGGTGTGAGCCAAGGGCGTGATCGGAGTCTACCCCAACCCTCACCCCCTTACTAGTTCGTGGGGCCGTATTCGTCCTCCAGGACGAAAGTTGGGCTGCTCCGGAGCGCCCCGCGAAGGCACCGGAGGTTCCCTGTGCCCGCCCGTACGCGGCGGCCGAGCCTGGAGCGGCTACACTTTCGCGGCTGGTGATCCTCGACGTCCTGATCGCTGTAATCGTGCTAGTCGCGGTTTTCGTGGGGTTCCAGCGCGGTCTGATCCAGCCGCTGCTGATCGAACTCTTCTTCTTCGGCACGCTGCTGCTCTTCTTCCACGACCGCAACGGCTACCTCGCTTTCATGCAGAACAACCTGCACGCCAACGCCGTGCTGGCCATCTTCCTGGCCTTGATCATCGCCATCGTCGCCGCCTTCGTGGGTGGCCGGGTGGGCGGCCTGATACACCGGATGCCCGTCATCCGCGGCGCCGACGGCTTCTTCGGGATCTTCGTGCAGGCCTTCCTGGCGATCCTGCTCTGCTACGTGATCATCTCGGCGCTGCTGGTGATGGACAAGGCCTTCCGGCCCTCGATCAACGCGGCAGCCCTCACGCCCGCCCAGGTGCAGGCGATGCGCAAGCAGCTCGCCTCCAACGGCCTGGTCTCCAACCTGGTGGATTGGCAGGACTTCAAGCGGCTCCAGGACCTGGCCAAGCAGCCGGGTGGCGCCCGCATCGCGGAGGCTCCCCAGCTCAACCAGCTGGCGAACGCGTACAACGACGTCCTCCAACCCCAGCTGAGCGGCTCCCGTCTCGCCCCCATGGTGCTCGGCATCGGCCAGCGAGTTCCCGGAGTGGGAAAGTACGGACCCAAGGACCTGCCTTCGCGGCCGCCCAGAGCCACACCGATCCCTTCTGCTCCTCCCAAGCGATCCTGAACTCAGTGGTCGCCACGGTTGCCGCGCCCAGACGTCTCAATCATCTCGACTTCGCCGTCCTGGCGGTCTACTGGGTGGCTATCGGCTACCTCTGGCAGAGCCTGGGGACGCTGATCCTGCCCGACCTGGTGCAGAGCCTGGTGGGACCCCGTGACAAGGGCAAGGCCCTGAGCGTCCTTGAGGGGATCGGCACGGTGATGGCCGTCGTCTGGCAACCCATGATGGGCGCCGTCTCCGACCGCACCCGCGGCCGGTTCGGGCGCCGCCGTCCCTTCATCGTGGGCGGCACGATCGGAGATGTCCTCTTCTTGACCGGCCTCGCGCTCTCCGGAAGCTACTGGCTGGTGGTGATCTTCTACTTACTGCTCCAGACGGCCTCGAACACCGCGCAGGGCCCCTATCAGGGCCTGATCCCGGACGTGGTCCCCGCGAACCAGCGAGGGATGGCTTCCGGCTTCTATGGCCTCGCCAACCTGTTCGGCACCCTTTTCGGCACGGTGGTGGCCGGGCTGATCCTTGCCCATGCCGGGCGCAGCGCCGCCATCGGAAGCATCGTGGCGTTGCTCCTGGTCACAATGCTGGTCACCGTGCTCTTCGTGCCGGACCGCAGCGGCCCCGTCTTGGACAGCTTCAGCTCGCCGTGGGAGGTAGTCCGGGCGACCTTCACGACGCCGCTCGCCTATCCCAACTTTCTCTGGCTGATGGCCTCGCGGCTCCTCATCCTGATGGGAATCGTCGGCATCCAGAGCTTCACGCTCTTCTACTTCAGCGACATCTTCTTCCACGGGGACAGCCGCGCCACCACCAGCGCCACCACCGCCGTCGTGGGTCTGGTGATCCTGCTCGCGATCATCGTGACCCTGCCCGCCGCCCGGGTCTCGGACCGGATCGGCCGCCGGCCGCTGATCCTCGCCGGCGGCACGATCGCCGCGACGGGCATCCTGGTCCTGGTCTTCGGCGGCTACAGGTGGGTCCCCGCGGCGGTGCTGACCCCGCTGGCGGCGGTGTTGGGGCTTCCCGAGCTGGTCGCCCAGACCCTGGCGGCGGGCCTGCTTATCGGGGCCGGCCTGGGCGCTTTCCTCTCCGTCGACTGGGCCTTCATCACCGACGTCATACCGACCGACCAGGCGGGTCTCTTCTTCGGCTTCTCGAACATAGCCACCGCCGGCTCCGGCATCATCGCCCGCTTCATCGCCGGATTCCTGCTCGACCACTTCAACGCCGGGCCTTCCATCCTGCGTCTGCCGGGCGGCTACCCGGTCATCTTCGGACTCTTCTTCTGCTGGCTGGTGCTGGGCACCGCCTTGATCCTGAAGGTGAGGGGGCGGCCGCGGTGATCGACGTGCGGGGCCTGACCGTGTGGGGAGGGCTACCCCAGGTGCCGCTGGGGGAGGCGGGCGTGGTGGTGGCCGGCATTCCCTACGAGGGGTCCGCGGTCTACCGGCGCGGCGCCGCCGAGGCGCCTGCGGAGCTCCGGCGGTTGAGCGCGGTGATGCCCCCGATCGACGAGCGTGGTCGCCGTTTCAGCGTGGCCCTGCACGACATGGGCGACCTCGACCTGGGGCCGTCGGTCGAGAGCGGGTGGCCGGCGGTCGCTGACCGGCTCGGCCAGGCCCCGGCGAACGCCTTTCTCACCGTGATGGGAGGCGACCACTGCTCCGCCATCCCCGTCCTGGCCACCCAGGCCCGCCGCCACCCCGGCCTGGCGGTGCTCTGGGTGGACGCCCATCCCGATCTCTGCGAGTGGTCCCGGGGCGGTCGCTGGACCTGCGGCTGCGCCCTGCGCCGGGGGCTGGAGGTGGCCGGGATCGAGCCCTCCCGGCTGGTCCTGGTGGGGGCGAGGGACTTCGACGGCGAGGAGGTCGACTGGCTGGAGGCCCACACCGTGGTCATGGTTTCCGCCGCCGAGCTGGCCGACGACCCACAGGCTCAGGCTCGGGTCGTCGAGGCGCTCGCCGGCAGGCCGGTGCACGTCTCCTTCGACATCGACGCGCTCGACCCGGCCCACGCGCCGGGCACGGAGATCGCGTCGGCAGGGGGCCTGACCACGCGCGAGGCCCTCGACCTGCTCGCCGAGGTCGCCCGGAAGAGCCGGCTGGTGGGCCTGGACGTGTGTGAGGTGGCGCCCTCGCTGGACCACGCCGACATCACCAGCCTGGCCGCCCTGAAGGTGATCTTCGAGACCTGGGCTCGCCTCGGCGACCGCTGAAGGCCCGCTTCAGCGCGAGGCGCTGATCACCATCAGGATCAGGATGACCAGTCCGGCCACGATCAGCACTCCCGCGCAGCCGATCTGGAAGACGGTGTAGACGACGCCGCCCGTGGCCGCGTAGGTGGGCGCGGTGAGCGCGCGATCCCGGACTCGGCGGACCGCACCCAGAACCCAGGCCAGACCAACCAGCAGGACCAGCGCCCCCATGACCACTCCGCCGAGGTGCTGAGCGTTCATGTGCTTCGATTCCAGTATGGGCGGCTCAGTGGGAGGCGATCGCGTCAGAGCGTTCCTGGGGCTTCCGCTGCCGGAGGACCGGCGGGCGCGGCTCGCCGCTCACGTCGAGGAGTGCTCCCGCCTCGCGCCGGGCTACCGCTGGGTGCCGCCACCCAACCTCCACCTCACGCTGCGGTTCCTGGGCTCGCTGGAGCCCGAGATCCTGGAGCGACTGAGCGGCCGCCTGGAGGAGGTCCGCCAGCCGCCCTTTGAACTGGAGCTGGACGGCCGGGGCACTTTCGGGCCGCGGACGTCGCCCCGGGTGATCTGGCTCCGTGTGAAGCGCGGAGCTGAGGGTTGCGCCACGCTTGCCGCCGCCATCGAGGCTGCCTCCGCGGACGTCGGGCTGGAGGCAGAGCCGCGGCGGTTCCGGCCGCACGTGACTCTGGCCCGCGCTCGTGCCGAGCCAGGCCGGCTGCCGGAGCTGCCGGAGCCGCCGGCTCTGGAGCCCTGGCTGGTGGACGGCTTCGTCCTCTACCAGAGCCTGCTGGGTCGCGAGGTGATCTACAGAGAGCTTCGCCGCTACCCGCTGGACGCGGGGGAAATCTAAACCGGGCCAGTCCGGCGCGAGCGCCGTACCAACTACCCTTGCCGGGATGGATTTCCGAGGCCGCGTGGCACTGGTGACAGGGGGCGGCACCGGCATCGGCCGCGCCGTGGCGGAGAGCCTGGGCAGGGCGGGGGCGCGCGCGGTGGTGATCAACTACTCGCGCTCACAGGAGGAGGCGGAGGCCACCGCCACGGCTCTCGGTGAGATGGGCGTGGAGGGGGTTCCCTGGCGAGCGGATGTGGCGGACGAGCGCGACGTCCGCGACATGGTGTCGGGCGTGGTGGAGCGCCTGGAGCGGCTGGACGTGCTGGTCAACAACGCCGGCACCACCCATTTCATCCCGCAGCGTGACCTCGAGGCCCTCACCGACCAGGTCTGGGACGACATCCTCCGCGTCAACCTGAAGGGCACCTTCTACTGCTCGCGGGCGTCGGCGCCGCATCTCCGCCAGGCGCACGGCGCAATCGTCAACGTCACCTCCATAGCAGGAATGCGGGCGACCGGGTCATCGATCGCCTACGGGGTCTCAAAGGCCGGCGTGGAGCAGCTGACGCGCAACCTGGCGCTCGCGCTCGCCCCAGAGGTTCGGGTCAACGCCGTGGCGCCGGGGCAGGTGGCCACGCGGTGGTTCCGGCGCCCCTTCGGAGAGCAGGCCGCCGACGACCTCGAGCAAAAGAGGGCGGACTCCACGCCTCTTCGTGGAGTAGCGAAGCCAGAGCATGTAGCGCAGGCGATCATGGGCCTGCTCGGTGCCGACTTCGTCACCGGCCAGACCCTGGTGGTGGACGGCGGCGCCTCCATCAACTACTGAGCCGGTCTGGCTACGGTTTCCCGCCTGGCGGCGAACTTGTATTCGTAGTTGCGCCGGCGGCCCGTGCGGACCTATCCTTTGCCACGGCCCCGAGGGACACGGGCAACGGAGCCGGAACCGGTCGCAAGGCTGGTACCGGAGCCGAAGCATCGGTCCGTCGGGGTCATTTCTATTTATCCGGCTGTGCGACGTTTTCGCACCGCTCCCCTGCCTCCCAAGCTCGCACCGACCTTTGGTTTCCGGCTTTGCATTGGTGGCCTGGCGGCGAACGGGTTTTCGGGATTGCGGGAGAAGCGGCGGGAGCCTAAGGTTCTGCGGGGTTCGGCGAGGAGTGCGCGCGAAGTGCCCGCGGCCGGTCAGCCGGGGCGGCGCGAACCGTGGTGGTGGCGTTATCCACCATTTCCACAGGTTTACGCACAGGCATTGATTCCTCCGCGGCCTCTCGCTCCAGCCAGCTAGAAGCGGCGGCCGCGGACCTTGTCGATCGAAAACCTGGCCGTGTCCGCGATGGCCATCACGGCCATGACGCCGGCCTCCAGCGGATCGCTGACCACCAGGTCGGCCGACTGGACCAGGGAGCCGGCCATGCTCGTGCAGATGACGATGATTCCAGCCTCCTGGATCTCTTGAACGGCCGTGGTGATGTCCCCGCCCATGAGCGCGCCGGCCAGCACCAGCACCGTCGCCCGGTGGAGCCGTGCCACGGCCCTCACGGCAGCCGCCAGGCGGTCTTCGCCGACCAGGGCGATGGTGTCGACCGAGATGCGCTCTCCGCGTATGTTGTGGCGATCCGCCTCGGAGATGGCGCCCTGAGCGACCGCGCCGACCTGCGCACCCCCGCCGATCACGATCACTCGCTTGCCGAAGATCTGCTGGAAGGAGGGCACGGGCTTCACCGATGTGACCACCTCCAGCGCCTCCAGCTCCGCCATCAGGCGCGGGGGATCCTCGACGTGCTCCAGCTCGATCTGCGTCTCGCCGACCGCCGAGGTGGCGATGTACGAGATGTTGGCGCGGTGCCGGTAGATCACCTCCGAGACGCGGTACAGGGTGCCGGGCTCATCCCGGCTGGTGATCAGGAGTGCCAGCTGGGAGGCCGGCTCGACGTGCTGCACGGGCAGCCAGTCTAGTGTCCCGCCGCCAGCCACGCGAAGCCCGGCCGTAGTTGCAGTTTTACGCAAATAGCAATATCCTGCGGCGAGATGGTCGACTTCGACGCCGACGCCGCGCTTCGGGTCCTCGCCAGCCCGGCCCTGCGCCAGACGCTGGAGCGAGTGGCGGCGGCTGAGATCAGCTCGGGGGAGCTGGCCGCCAGCTGCGGGTGGAGCAGGCCGGCCACCTCCCAGCATCTTCGCGCCCTTCGCGAGGCAAGGCTGGTCGAAGTTCGGGTGGAGGGCAACCGCCGTCTCTATCGAGCGCACGCCGAGAGCCTGGCGCGGCTGCGGTCGTTCCTGGACGAGTTCTGGGCGCATCGCCTGGGAGTCCTGGCCGAGAGCGTCCGATCCGCCCAGGAGATGGAGAAGGAGTGATTCGCGACGGCAAGGTGGTCCACGAGATCGAGCTGCCGGCGCCGGCCGCCGAGGTCTTCTCGATGTTCCTCGACCCGTCCCACCTGGTGCGCTGGATAGGCCTCAGCGCGGACCTGGATCCAACACCCGGCGGCCGCTTCAGGTTCGAGGTTCAACCGGGCCAGTTCTGCGAAGGCGAGTACGTGGTGGTCGAGCCACCCAGGCGCCTGGTCTTCACCTGGGGCTGGACTGACCCCTGGTTCGGGCTGCCGCCCGGCTTCTCCCGGGTCGAGGTCGAGCTGGAGGAGCTGTCCGGAGGCTGCAGGTTGCTGCTGGTGCACGATCAGCTGCCGGGTGAGATCCAGCTCCTTCACGACGCGGGCTGGTCGATCTTTCTGGCCCGGCTGGAGGCGGCGGTGAGAGGCGGCGATCCGGGTGCCTATCCGCAAGGCGATCCCCGGCAGCGGCAGCGCGAGCTGCGAGGCGGAGGTTCCCAACCATGATCCACATCGAAGTACGGGTCGACATCGACCGGCCCGCTACCGAGGTCTTCGAGTACCTCGAGGAGGTCGAGAACAACCCCCGCTGGCTCAGCGGGATGAGGTCGTCGAGGTGGACCTCACAGCCACCGGTCGGGGTCGGCTCGACCTACGCGCAGGTGTCCCAGTTCCTCGGCCGCCAGATACACACCAGCTTCGAGGTCACCAGGCACGAGCCGGGGCGCCTGATCACCATCGAGTCGCGCGAGGGCTCCTCATTCCCGATCACCGTGACCAGGATCGTAGAGCCGGACGGCGACGGACGCGCCCGCGTCACCGAGCTGGTCGACGCCGACGCCAGAGGGTTCTACACCCTCGCCACCCCGCTACTCAAGCGCCTCGTCGAGCGCACCATCCGCCGCGACTACGGAACGCTGAAACACCTGCTCGAGGAAGGGAAGTCCAGCCCCGCTTAGTAGACCGGCGTGTCCGCGCTCACCGATTCCAGCCATTTGCGGCAGCTGGTCAGGAAGCGGGCTCCCTGGAGACCGTCGAGGACCCGGTGGTCGAAGCTGAAGCAGAGGTACATCATCGGCTTGATCCCGATCATGCCGTTGACGGCCATGGGCCTGTCCACGATGGCTTCCATGGTCAGGATGCCGGCCTGCCCCGGATTGATCACCGAGTAGCTGAACAGCGTCCCGAAGGTGCCGGAGTTGTTCACCGTGAAGGTGGCGCCCTGCAGCTCGTCAGCCTTCAGCTGCTTGTTCCGGGCCCGACCGGCCAGGTCGTTGACCGCCCGCGCGATACCGGCCAGCGAGAGCCCGTCGGCGTTGCGGAGCACCGGCACCAGCAGGCTGTCCTCGAATCCGACCGACACCCCCAGGTTGATGGCGCGGTGGATGATCAGCTCGTTCTCGTTGAAGGTGGAGTTGACCTCCGGGTGCTCGCGCAGCGAGCTCACCGCGGCGGCGATCACGTAAGGCAGGTAGGTCAGAGAGAAGCCCTCGCGCCGCTGGAACTCGGCCTTGTTCGCGTTCCGATTGGCGACCACCCCGCTCATGTCCGCCTCCTGGGTCTGCCAGGCGTGGGGGATTGTCGTCTTCGACCGCGTCATGTTCTCGGCGATCAGCCGGCGGATCCGGCTGAGGGGCACCACCTCGTCGCCGGCGGCCGCCGGCGACTGTGGGGCCGGGGCGGCCGGCGCCTGCCCCTGGCCGCTCGCCGGCCGTGCCGCCTCTGGCTGCTCGGGCCGCTGCTGGGACTCCAGGTACTGGCGCACGTCACGCTTGGTGACGCGGCCGCCGAGCCCCGTGCCGCGGACCTCGGAGAGGTCCACGTCCTCTTCCTCGGCCAGACTCAGGACGGCCGGAGAGTACCGATGCTCGCCCGCCGGAGGCTGGTCGTCGCGCGCGGCTTGCCCGTCCGGCCCCCTCCCCGATGGGGCGGCTGCGGGCGCTTCGTCGTCCGCCTCGCCCTCGCGGGTGGGGGTCGCGGCCTCGCGCGCGCCGCTCGCGGCGGCCGTCTCGCGCTCCGGGGGCGCCGGCTTTGGTTCTGAGTCAGCCTTGGCCGCCTGGCCAGCCGAGGGCATGGCGTCCCCGGAGCCGGCGCTTTCCGCGGGTTCCCCGACCGGTTGCGCCTCTTCCGTCCTGACCTCGACGCGCTCGGGCGCCTCACCCTCGGCGTCGCCCTCCACCTCCACGATGGCGATCTCCGACCCCGCCTGGATCGTCTCGCCCTCCTGGGCCAGGATCTCCTTGAGCACGCCGTTCACGGGTGCCGGAACCTCCGCGTTCACCTTGTCCGTGTCGACCTCGAGCATCGGCTCGAACTCGACCAGCTTGTCCCCCGGCTTGACCAGCCACTTTGAGATGGTCCCTTCGTGGACCGACTCGCCCAGTTGGGGCATCGTGACTCGGGTGGTCGCCATCAGAAGGCGGCCAGCTCACGAAGCGCGGCGGTGACCTTCTCCGGGTTGGGCATGAAGTAGTCCTCCATCGGCTGCGCGTAGGGCATCGCAGGGACGTCCAGGCCGCCCAGGCGCTTCACAGGGGCGTCCAGCCAGCGCCAGCCGTCGTCGGCGATGATGGCGGCCACCTCGGAGCCGACCGAAACGCTGAAGTTGTCCTCGTAGAGCACCAGGCACTTGCCGGTCTTGCGGGCCGAGGCGAGGATCGCCTCACGGTCGAGAGGATAGACCGTGCGCAGGTCCACGACCTCGACGCTCCAGCCGTCCTTCTCCAGGTTCCGGGCGGCCTCCATGGCGTAGTGGACCATGAGCCCGTAGCAGAAGACCGAGATGTCCTCGCCGCTGCGGGCCACGCGCGCCTTCTGCAGAGGGATCAGATACTCGCCCTTCGGCACCGCCTCCTTGAACATCCGGTAGAGGCGCTTGTGCTCGAAGAAGAGCACCGGGTCGGGATCCCGCATGGCCGCGAGCATCAGCCCCTTCGCCTCGTAGGGCGTCGACGGGATCACGATCTTGAGCCCCGGCGTGGCGAAGCGCGCCTCGATGGACTGGGAATGGTACAGCGCTCCGTGCACGTGACCGCCCATGGGGGCCCTTATCACCAGCGGCACTCCCCAGTCCCCGTCCGTGCGGTAGCGGAACTTGGCGATCTCGTTCGTGATCTGGTTGAAAGCCATGTGGGCGAAGTCGGTGAACTGGATCTCGGCAACCGGCCGCTTCCTGGCCAGTGCCAGGCCGAGAGCCACCCCGGCGATCGACGACTCGGCGATGGGCGTGTCGATGACGCGCTCCTCGCCGAAGCGGGCCCAGAGGCCGTCGGTGACCAGGAAGACGCCGCCCTTGGGGCCCACGTCCTCGCCCAGCACCATGACGCGCTCGTCCTGCTCCATCTCCCAGGCCAGGGCGTCCCGGATCGCCTGGACCATGTTCATGTCCTCGGTACCGGCGTCGGGGGCCGGGTCGATCGGCCCCGGCACGTCGCTGGAGTAGACGTTGGTCAGTGCGTTCTCGGGCGGCGCGTCCGGCGAGCTAATGCCTTCGCGGGTGGCTCTGGTGACCTCGTCCTTCACGCGCGCCTCGTACTCGGCGACCTCGGCCTCGTCCAGGATCGACTCCTCGAGCAGCCGCTTCTTGAAGCGCTCCAGGCAGTCGTTGCGGGCCAGCTGTTCCAGCTCCTCCTGGGAGCGGTAGCGGCGCTGGTCGTCCTCTGAGGAGTGTGCGCCCAGGCGGTCGACCAGGCACTCGATCAGGGTGGGCCCTTCACCGGCCCTGGCGCGGGCGACCGCCTGCTTGGAGACGTGGTAGCAGGTGACCGGGTCCCGGCCGTCGACGGTGACGCCGGGAAAGCCGTAGCCGGCGGCGCGCTGGGCCGCGTATTCGATCGCGTACTCCTTGCGGAAGGGCACCGAGATGGCGAAGCCGTTGTTCTGGCAGACGAAGATCTCGGGCAGCTTGTAGATGGCCGCGAAGTTGAAGGCCTCGTGGGCGTCTCCTTCGGCGCCGGCGCCCTCGCCGTAGCAGGTCATGAGCACCTTGTCCGTGCCGTCCACCTTCAAGGCGTAGGCGGCGCCGGCCCCGTGCACCATCTGAGTGGCGACCGGGGAGCCGCCGGAGATGATGTTTAGGCGGGAGTCCGAGAAGTGGCCCGGCGTCTGCTTGCCGCCCGAGGCTGGATCGGCCGGTTTGGCCAGCACCGCGAGCATCAGGTCGAGCGCCGTCAGGCCCATCCGGAAGCAGAGGACTACGTCGCGGTAGTAGGGCGCGATCCAGTCGTACTTGGGCTTCAGAGGCCACGCCACTCCGACCTGGGCGGCCTCGTGGCCGGCACAGGAGATGATGAAGGGCGCCCGTCCCTGGCGGTTCAGCACCTGGCAGCGGTAGTCGATCTGCCGCCCCAGCAGCATGAGGTGGAACCAATGCTTCAGCGTGTCCTCGTCGAGGTCTGTGTCCCGCCAGTCGATCGGTTCCTGGAAGTGCCACTCCGGCTTGAACGGGATCTCAACCCGCTGCTTCGTGTCTGCCATGTCGTTCTTAGCTATCTCAAGGTTTCAAGCTAGATGTTTATCGCGGTTCCGTCCACAGCCATGGCGGCCTCGCCGAGGGCTTCGCTGAGGGTGGGGTGGGGGTGGACGTTGCGGCCCAGCTCCCAGGCGTCGCCCTCGAAGAGCCGGGCCAGCGCCGGCTCACCGATCAGCTCGGTGGCCTGCACCCCGACCAGGTGCGCGCCGAGCAGCTGCCCCGTGCCGGCGTCCGCCACCATCTTGAAGAAGCCCTGGGTCTCCCCGTGGATGATCGCCCGCCCGTTGGCCACCAGCGGAAACTTTCCGACCTTGACGTCGTGTCCCCGGTCCCTGGCCTGCGCCTCGGTCAGCCCGACCGAGGCCACCTCGGGCGTCGAGTAGGTGCAGCGGGTTACCAGGTCCTCGTTTCGGGGCTGGACGCGTCGGTCGGCGATGTCCTCGGCCGCGATCAGACCCTCGTGGACCGCCGCGTGCGCCAGCTGGTATCCGCCGACGACGTCGCCGATCGCCCAGACTCCCGGAGCGCTGGTCCGCATCCACTCGTCCACCTTCACGAATCCGCGCTGGTCCAGCTCGACGCCAGCCTTGTCCAGGCCCAGGTCCTGACTGCGGGGTCCCCGACCCACCGCGACCAGCAGCTTCTCAGCCTGCACCGAGCCGTCCTCCATCTCCACGGTCACGCCGTCCTCGCCGACCCGGGCGCCGGTGACCCGCACGCCGACGCGGCAATCGATGCCCGCTTTCTTGAAGGTCTGGAGGAGGACGCCGGACACCTCCTCGTCTTCCAGGGGAACCAGCCGTTCTAGGGCCTCCAGAAGGGTCACCGTGGACCCCATCTGGCGGTAGAAGGTGGCGAACTCGACTCCCACCGCGCCCGCCCCGATGATCACGATGGACCCGGGCAGGCTGCGGGACAGGGTGGCGTGGTCGGAGTTGATGATCCGCTCGCCGTCGAACTCGATGCCGGGCAGGGATCTGGGCTGAGCGCCCGTGGCGACGATGATGGCGCGGGCCTGGATCTCGGTCTCGCCCACCCGCAGCCGGCCATCGCCTTCCAGCGCGCCCTTTCCCTCGAAGACCTCGATGTGATTCTTGCGCATCAGGCCCTGGACGCCCTTCCAGAGCTGATTCACCACCCCGTCGCGGCGCGCCGCAATGCGCTCGTAGTCGAAGCTCGACTCCGGCGCGACGATGCCGAACTCCTGCCCGCGGTCGTGGACCTTGTGGTAGAGACCGGAGGTCTCGAGCAGGGCCTTGGTCGGGATGCAGCCGGTGTGAAGGCAGGTCCCGCCCAATTTGTCCGCCTCCACGACCGCCGCCTTCTTGCCCAGCTGGGACGCCCGGATGGCGGCCGAGTAGCCTCCGAAGCCGCCTCCCAGGACGGCGACGTCGAACTCGCTGGGGGGCATTTCGATCAAGTGTAGCCGGGCCGATTGGAGGCTACGGCCGCTGCCGCCGCCGTTCTCGGCTCAGGCGCTGGCGGCGGCGCGCTTGTCCGGGTCCGGGCCGACCCACTCCGAGGCCGGACGGATGATGCGGCCGTCCTGAGACATGTACTCCAGCACGTGAGCGGTCCAGCCGGCCATCCGGGAGGCGGCGAAGACGCACGTGAAGAAGTCCTTTGGGAAGCCCGCCGCCTGGAGCACGCCCGCAGAGTAGTAGTCCACATTGGTGGCGTTGGGCCGTTCCGGGTGCCGCTCCTTGAGCATCGGAAGCGCGAGCTCTTCGGTACGGGAGGCGACGCTGAAGAACTCGGGGTTCCCCTGCCTGGCAAGCTCCTTCAGGATCTTGGCCCGCGGATCGTAGGTTCGGTACACCCGGTGGCCAAAGCCCATGATGCGCTCCTTGCGCGCCATGGCCTCGGTCAGCCAGCGCTCCGCGTTCTCGGCGCTGCCGATCTTGTCCAGCATCTTCATGGCGGCCGTCGCGGCGCCGCCGTGCGCCGGCCCCTTGAGCGCTCCGATGGCCGCGATCATCGCCGAGTAGAGATCGGTCCCGGTCGACGCCGCCACCCGAGCCGTGAAGGTCGAGGCGTTGAGCCCGTGGTCGGCGAGCATGACCAGATACGCCTCGAGGTAGCGGGTGCAATCGGCGTCCGGCTCCTTCCCCGACATCATGTAGAGGAAGTTGGCGGCGTGGCCGAGCTCGGGGTTTGGCTCCACCGGCTGCTCTCCCTTCTGATGCCGGTAGTACCCGGCCACCGCGCTGGGGGTGACCGCGGTCACCGCGATGGCGCCCTCCAGGGTCGGCTTGGGGCAGTCGGGGGCGGCCCCTTGCGCCGAGAGGACCGTGCGGAGCGCGTCCATCGGATCCACGTCCGGGCGGAGGCCCGAGAGCGCCGCACGCGCCTGCTCGTTGAGGGAGCGGTTCGCGGCGAGCTGGCGCTTCAGCTCCTCGAGCTGGCTCGACTGCGGAAGCTCGCCGTGCCAGAGGAGGTAGGCGACCTCCTCGAACGATCGTTCGGCCAGCTCGTGAATCAGGTAGCCGCCGCGATAGATCAGGCGTCCGTTCTGCCCGTCGACCTCGCTGATCTCGGTCTGGGCCGCAACGACCCCCTCGAGACCGGGACTGAACGGAGCGGGCATCCTGAACTTAGTTTACGGACTACCTTGCCAGGCTGTAACTGAGCCGGCGGGCGCCGAGGCCGAGTTCAATGCTGGTGCGCGGCGCCGCCCCCAGCGTGCTGGTGGTCGTCCCCTCCAGGGTCCATGTGAACATCGAGCCGCGCCAGGGGGAGGTCATGGCCGGCCTCGTGCTCCACCCGCATGGCCACGTCGTGCGCGTCCTTCAGGGATGAGTTCGGGTCGCAGTCGACGTGCATGACCCCGACCAGCTCGCGTCCCACCCAGCGGGCGCTGACGTCGTGCACCCCCAGCACGCCGTCCACTCGGCGCGCCGCCTCCGTCAGCTCCTGGATCAGGTGCGGATCGACCGCGTCCATCATGCGCAGGAAGAGCTGGCGGACCGTCCCGGCCAGGATGTACAGGATCATCACGGTGATCAGGAGGCCGGCGATGGGGTCGGCCAGCCGCAGCCCCAGGCCGGCCAGCCCGATGCCCACGAAGGCTCCGAGCGAGACCAGGGCGTCGATCCGGGAGTGCACGCCGTCCGCCTCCAGGGCGGTCGATCCGATGCCCCGGCCCACCCGGATCTTGTACTCGGACACGGCGAGGTTGGCCACCACGCCGGCGGCGGCGGCGGCCATGCCCAGAAGGACGTTCCCGTACCGCTCGGGCTGGAAGAACTTGACGATGGATTCGGCGGCGGCCGCCGCGGCGGTCACGACGATGATCAGGATGATCAGCAGCGTCGCCACGTCCTCGATGCGGCCGAAGCCGGATGGGAACTGGCGCGTGGCGGGCCTTCTGGCCAGCGCGAACGCCGCTAGGAGCACGAAGGTCGTGGCTACGTCCCCGGTGTTATGCAGCGCGTCGGCGAGCACGCTGGCCGAATTGCCGGCGAGGGCGGCGGCGAACTCGAAGGCGGCCGCCGCGCCGAGGACCACGGCGCTGACGATGACCGCGCGCACGGCGTCGCGGCTCGAGTAGGCCTGCATCCCGTGGGTGTGGTCGTGACCGGCCATCGCCACAATTGTGGCGGCACCAGGGCTCGCGGCGGCCGAGCCCTCGGAGATGCCGTCGGGCGGTTGACCGAGGGATTCCAGATCTGCTGTATCGACAGTCGGCGGCAATCGAGGATGCTATTGCAGCCGTGCTAAACAGGGCTGACCGATGCCGAGCGTAGTTCCCAAGATCGCCGAGGTCCTCGGTCCGACGCTCTCCTTTTTGACCGATCCCGAGCTGAATGCGATGCTCGACGACCCGGCGGTCGCGAACTTCGCACTCGGAAACCCGCAGGAGATGGCGCTGCCGGAGCTGGTCTCGGCTCTTCGCGGGGTGCTGGAGCCTCAGGACAAGAACTGGTTCGCATACAAGATGAACGAGCCGCCTTCGCAGCGAACGATCGCGAACGCGATCAGTCCACGCCTTGGCGTCCGCTTCGCAGCCGAGGACATCTTTGTGACCAACGGCGGCTTTGCGGCCATCGCCAGCAGCCTGCGCGCTCTCGCCGGGCCAGGCGACGAAGTGATCTTCATCTCTCCGCCATGGTTCTTCTACGAGGCCTTGATCCTTGCGGCGGGAGCGACCCCGGTCCGCGTGGTTGCGAGCGCGCCGGCCTTCGATCTTGACGCAGGCGCCATCGCCGCCGCCGTGACGCCGCGCACCGCGGCCGTGCTCATGAATACACCGCAAAACCCGACCGGTCGCGTGTATCCGCCCGAGCAGCTTCGCGAGCTGGCCGCCGTGCTGAGCGAGGCGTCCCGCCGTCATGGAAGGACCGTCCACCTACTCTCCGACGAGGCCTACTACCGGATCGTCTTCGACGGCCGGCGCTTCGTCTCGCCGGCCGCGTTCTACCCGGCCACCCTGGTGCTCTACTCGTACGCGAAGACACTGCTGGCTCCAGGCATGCGGGTCGGCTACATCGCGATGTGCCTGAGATGCCGGACGCAGGGCGCCTGAGGCAGACGTTGACGCTCGCCCAGGTGATCACCGGGTTCGCGTTCGCCAACGCCGATCTCCAGTACGCCCTCCCGCGCCTGGAGCAGCTCTCGATCGATCTGGACGCCCTGCAGCGACGCCGCGACCGCCTGATTCCGGCGCTGCGGGAGATGGGCTACGAGACCAGCCTGCCCGAGGGCACCTTCTACTCGATGGTCCGCTCGCCGATCCCGGATGACCTGGACTTTGCCAGCCGGCTCCGACGGCATGGAGTTCTCGTCCTGCCCGGAACGGTGGTGGAGACTCCCGGCTGGTTCCGGATCTCGCTGACCGCCAACGACGAGATGGTGGAGCGCGGCATCAAGGGCTTTCGGCGAGCACTCGACGAAGTCGCCGCCGGCCGGTTGAGCTCTGCCTGAGTCGCCAGAGGTGACCTTCACCCGGTGAGCCGTCGGCTACTCCTCGTCCTGACCCATCCGGACGACGAGTCGATGGGCAACGGCACCCTGATCACCCGCCACGTGGCGGCCGGGTGCGAGCTGCATCTGGTGTGTGCCACCCGGGGCGGCGC
>CATPBP010000080.1 GCA_955652675.1 Candidatus Dormiibacterota bacterium | reverse complement strand
TCCCACCTTTCGCGGAAGGAGAAGTCCAGGTCCGCGACCGCGGGACCAGCGATTGCGAGCTGAACGTCATGCCAGGGAGGTCTATTTCCAAACACAGGTGCCATTGACTGGCGCTGTGGGTCGCCCTGATGGTTGGCATCGTCACGCCGGCTGTGGCAGAGGTCGATGCCGCCGACAAAGGCTACGTCCCTTTCAGAACCTCCAGCATGGCGAATGACCACGACTTTCTGGTGATGGGACCCACCCAGGCGCACCCGCTGGTCCAGAAGGACGTCGCCACCGGCCGTGTTCACCTGCTCGCCAAGGTGGCGATTCTCCTTGGCGCTGAACCCAAGCCTGTCCAGGTGAGACCGCCAGAGGAGTCCCTTGACGCTGACACCGCGCCGCGCTGCCGCGGAGAGGACGGCTCCGATCTCAGAGTCCTGGGTGCCGTCGAGACGTTGGTCAGGGTCGCCGCGCCAGTCCGTGAAAAACAAGTGGTCCCCGGCGTTTAGCTCACGGATGGCCTCCAACAACCTGCGGAAGTAGGTCGCGCCGTGCACCAAGGTTTCAACCCTATTCCCGACACTCCACGCCAACCCGTCCCGATGACGCCGGTCCAGTGCGGTGAAGTGATTGCCTCGCTCGCTGCCTGTGAGAAACCAGTTCTCGAGGGCATCGACCAGCGCCTTATCCGGCTGCACGTTCGGGTTCTTCTTCGGCATCAACCTGCTCTTCTCCGACCTCCGGAAACGGCGAGACGTGGGCGAGGCTCTGAGCTGGACTCCTCGTTGGCTACGTCATCGCAGGGGTGCTGCTCGGAATGCTAACTACCTGGACGAGTCCGGCTTAAACGAGCCTAGACAACCTGTATGGCCTTTGACGTTGGAAGCCAGCGAAGGCCAAAGCCCAACGTTCGGTCGACCGCAACGTGGGTGAGCCAGGCGAGGGCGCCGGCGGCAGCGCCAGCTCGTGGACCACCACGAAGTAGAAGTAGAGGACGACGAGCGCTAGGTCCCCAGACGTTGTCGACGCGTATGAATGAACTGAGAAAGTGAGTCGCTCACGGACGTGGATGGCCTGGCTGGTCTCGGCAGCACTAGCCCTTTCGTACGCATGCTCGTCGGGCTCCATTTCGAAGCCTACGTCGTCGAGGCCCTCGCCGACACCTCACGCCGTCAGCACCGCCACGCCGGCGCCACTGCCACCCTGCCGTGACGTCTCCAGCAAACCTCAGACCCCGAGTGGGCCCGCTACCTCCGGGCAGCTGTGGACGGTCGCCTCGGGTCTCAACCAGCCTGATGATCTCCTCTTCAGCAATGGATCACTGCTGATAGGAGTGCTCGGAGCAGGAAGGGTCGCGGTCCTTGCGCCGGGAAAGCCGCTCACCGAGCTCCCCATCCAGATCCCGGCCGTCGAAGGGATGGTCTACATCGGCCAGAAGATGTACGCCGCGGGGCAGGCTCAGGACGTCGTGGACGAGGTGACCGGCAGCCAGGTCCGGACGGTTCTACAGCTCCGGCCGATTGCCGGCCAGGACGGGGTGGACGGCATCGCCGCCCAGGGAGGTCAGCTCATCGTGCCGGACAGCCCCCGAGGAGTGGTCGACTGGGTCGACCCGGCCACGGGCGGGATCACCAAGCAGGTGGGCGGCTTCGTGCGGCCAACCGGTGCTTGGCCGGCCCTCGATGGCACCCTCTTGGTGGCGGATGAATTTGGCAACGCTGCCATCAAGATCGCGCCCGACGGGACCCGAAGCTACCTTATCCGAGGTCTGCCGATAGTCGACGACATCGCCCAGGACTCCCAGGGGAACGTGTTCGTGGTGACGCCGGTCAATACTGGCGGCAGGCTGGTCCAGCTCATCGGAGGGAACGCCACAGACCTGGTGAGCCGCCTGAGCGCGCCGCAAGGGCTTGCCGTTGACGGCGCGGACAACCTCTACTTCAGCGAGGAGGGCGCCGGGCGGGTGGACCTTCTGATCAGGTCGTTCAAGCTGGTCCCGGTCCTCTCGGTGCCGGCTTCGGCGACCCAGCCCGTGTGCATCAACCTCGCTCGTGCGTCGGGATTTGCAGGCGATGTCATGCTCCAGGGCAGTGCCGGTCTCGAGGTGGTCCAGCAGCCGGGCGCTGGCGCGCAGGGAGCCGTCCTCGTCACGGGCTGTCAGGTCAGCGCCTGCCAGCTCAAAGCATCCTCCGGCAGCCGCAGCGACACGCTTCAAATTCAGGCGCAAGGTTGAGGGGTGCGGACCGCCGGGAACCGGAAATGGCTTCAGGCTGTCCTTGCATCAAAGCTCCTCAGAGAGGTGCCGTCTGAGGCTGCTGCGGGTCGATCTTCGCCGGCGACGGTCTGTTGATCGAGAGCTATCGCGTGCGATTCAGTTGTCCGGCAGATTCGACGAACGGCGATTGCCAGGCGAGCGTCGAGAGGGCGAGCACGATGCCGAGCAGCAGGCTGGCACCCACGAGAGAGCTTCGGGTGATCGTTCCGGGAAAAGCACCGTGACTCTGAAGATCCGCCAGCGCCAGCCGTGGCGCCCGCGCCAGGTGGCCCAGCACATGGAATGCGGTGGCCACGAACCAGATCACGAAGCTGACCTTATGCGCGGTCAGCCACACGGACCCGAAGCGGAGCCCGAATAGCCAAAGCTCCAGCCCTGTGCCAAAGACGACGAGCGTCGATGCCACTACGACTGGCGCCACCAATCGAAGCAGCGGCGGAGGCGGGCCAGCTCGGCGGTAATCGGGATCCCCCATGTAATAGCGGACGAACCGATACCCGGTACTCGTCATCTTGAGCGCTACAGGTGGGATCAGGAGCAGCCCGATAAAGAAATGCGCGGGCAGGAGGCGGTGGATCCGGAGGATGGTGATACCCTCGGCGGCCAGCAACACGAAGAGTGCGATCCCCGTCATCTGCGGTGAGACGGCCGTTGGCTTCCACTCCGGTATCGCGCGTCTCAGCCACTGGCGCCTTCCCCCGAGTCGGACAGAGCCGAGAACCCCGATGTCCACGTCGCTCGCAGCTGGGGGTCGATCGCGTAGGCCTCGAAGCATGGAAGAGCTTCGATGAATTCGACACCGCGCTGCCCCATGGCCAGGGCCGCGGTCGCGTACACGTCCGCCTTCACGATCTCCGACCCAATCACTGTAAAGCTGAGCCACTCCCTGACCTGCCTCCCGGTATGCGGGTCGCGAACATGGGCTCCCTTCTCGTAGGTGCCGGAGGTGGCGACGGCGAGGTCGTTGGCCAGGACGACTCGGGCGACCTTGTTGCGCTCCACCGGGTGTCGGATGCCGATCCGCCAGGGCCCTCCGGTCCCAACGGGATGGCGGGTCCTGATGTCGCCTGCCGCCTCCACGAAATAGTGCCGGTAGCCGTACCCGTCAAGAATGCTGGAGGCACGCTCGATGGCCCACCCCTTGACCAGGCCCGAAGGGTCGAGGCGGCCTGCAATCCAGGCGGAAAAGTAGCCATCGGTTGCGATCTCGTAGAGACGGCATAGCTTGAGCACCTGCTGCATCAGGGGGCCCGCGTCGTCGGGTTGGAGTTCACCCCGATCGATGCGACTGGTCTCGCTGGCCGGAATGAAGGGGCTGAAGATCTGGTCGACCAGCATGAGATCGGCGAACACCTCCTCGAGCACCCGCTCTTCGGCGTCCTTGTCGCGCACGTCGACAGTGATGGGCATGCCCATCACATCCCTAACGCTGCGCACGGCCGCCACGCCTACCCGAGGTGAGCCTGCTGAAGTGCGCCATTCAGGGACTCGGCGTACGCCTCACTTGTGTACGTAGCACCGGAGACGATGTCCACGTTGGCGCTTTGAGCTTGGATCGCCTCCGAGCGCAGAGCGGGGCCGGCGTATTGACTGATTTCCGCGGAGCGAGCCCGGTCACTTGGCAGCTGAAGCGCTTTGACGTCGCTCAGCCGGCCGCCAGACACCACGATCCTGACCTGAACGTCGCCATAGATCGTGGGGACGTCCGTCCCGGTGAAAGTGCCGTCGGCGCCCTTCTTCACCGGGGTCGGTGATGGCGTGGACGCGGGCGCCGTCGAGGACGTCGGAGTCGGTGAGGCGGAGACCGGCTGGCCGCCCGAGGCCGAGGGCGGAGGGCTGGCCGCGGCCACCCCCGCGGCCTGATGCGGAGTCACCTTGAAGGTCAGCACCCAGAACAGGCCAACGACGGTCGCGACGAATGCGGTGACGGCCCTCTTCATGGCGCCAGACGAAAGACCTCCGAGTGAATCTGCTCATCCCGGGCCCCCAGCCGGTGCAGGCTCTCCCGAACGGTTGCCCTCATGCCCGGTGGGCCGCAGACATAGATCTCGCGTTGCAGAAGATCGGGGACCAGCTGCCTCAGGAGCTCGGGCCCGAGCTGGTCAGGCCGACGATGGGCGTGACCGTTGCTCAGCAAGTACTCGACCCGCATTTGCGAGTCTTCGGCCAGCCGGTCGAGCTCGTTTCGGAAGACAATGTCCTGCTCACGGCGACATCGATAGAGAAGGCACACGTCCACGCCTTCAGCGACCATCTCCTCGGCCAGCGCCCGCAGTGGCGTGATGCCGATGCCGCCAGCGATAAGGAGAACTCTGGAGCGAGCGCGTCCGCGCTCAGTGAATTGGCCAAAGGGTCCTTCGAGCAGCACCCGCGTGCCTGGCTTCAGGGTGGCTACTCCCGATGTGAAGTCTCCGATCGCTTTGACAGTAAGCCGCAGGTGGCGACGGTTGGGAGCCATCGAAAGCGAGAAGGGATGCGACTGCCACCAGCGACGGCGGTCCAGGAAGCGCCAGAGAAGGAATTGCCCTGCCTTGGTCGGGAATTCTGAGACGTCCCGTCCCCTGATGTAGATCGAGACGACTCCCGGCGCCTCCCTCTGCACCCGCTGGACCTGGAAGCGATGACGTTCGAACCGGAGCAGCGGCTTCAGCACCCTGAAAGCCAGAAGGCAAGCGGCCACGACGATATAAAGCGCCCACCAATAGAAGACGAAAGCGCGGTTGGCGATGAAGTCGGCACCTACAGCCAGCTCGTGGCTGAAGGCGAGCGCGATGCCCAGATAGGTGTAGAGATGTATGAAGTACCACGTCTCGTAGGCGAGCCGCCGCCGGCTGATGGCAATCGAGACGCCGACTACCGCGAGGAGTAGGAGGAGGCCGATGATGGCGCCCAGCAGCCCATCGTAGGCGGTGATGAAGTCGCGGATCTGGGCGACCGTGCCGAGGCCGTCGAGCACCTGGTATCCGAGGGTCTGGAATATGGCGTGGGCGACCAGCAGTCCGAACGAGGCGTAGCCGTTCCACCGGTGCAGTACAGCGAGCCTCTCCAGGCCGAAGGCCGCCTCCAGCCAGGGCACCCGTGCCATGAGTACCAGCTGCCAGAGGACTCCATAGGTGCCAAGCAGCCCGGTGACACGCCCGAGGACGTTCAAGAGATCGCCCGAGCTCCGAACCGGCTGGGTTCCAGTGCTGATCCACCAGAAGCCGAGGACCAGCACGGCGTTGAAGGCGAAAAGGGCGTAGTAGAAGCGAGGGCTGGTCTTGAGCGTCGGCTCCACCGGCTGCAGTCCGGTGCCGAGTGCTGTCTGGCTCACCGGGCGCGGTCGAGGGCTGACTTTGGGCAATCGCTCACGGGGGATGGAAGATACCAACCAAAGATTGGAATCCGATCTGGATGCTCTGGCAGCGGGGCGTGACGTGCCGGACAACCCTAACAGCTGGCTCCGAAATCCTGATGTGGACGGGTGAGGTGGATATGGGACTTTTGGTTGCTGATGGCGGCCGTCCCGGCGCCACGCCATCGGACCGGCGCGAAGCCGTGCGGTGGGCAGGTTCGCCGTGTATCGGAGCCAGTACTTCATCGCAGGAATTCCGAGCTACGTTCCGCTGGCTGAAATCGGGACTGGCAGCCTCCTCAGCGGCGAACTGCCGATCGTGGACTTCCCGGATGCCCTTCGTCGGTCGGCGTCCGAGTGGTGGCGCCGAGAAGCTGAGCAACAACTCGGATATGTGGCGAGCCTCAAGAACAGGTCCCTCGCGATCATCGCAGGTGGCGTGAGCAAGGCGATCATCGAGGCCTCCCATGCCCGGCTGTGCGAGGCTGGTCGCTGGGTGACAAGCGAGAAGCGGATAGTCGACGCAGCCGGGCTCGGCTCGGTCGAAGCCCAACTTATCGAGCGTCTCGCGGCAGGCGAGCCGCCTGGTCGCCTGGTCAGCTGGGTGGCCGGGGAGCTGGGCCTCGAGCCGCGCTGAAGGCGTCGGCATCATGCCGCCCTCCTCGCGGCACCAACCCGCCTCGCGACAACCCTACTCACGCTTTCAGGTCAGACGGCGGGTCCGGTGACCAGTGTCACGCTAGCCGAATGATCGACGCCCTGGTCACTCCAGGCGACCTGCACCTGCTGCCCAGGCTTGGTCCCGTGCAGGACCGTCCCGAGGTCGGCGACCGAGCTGACAGGGGTACCGGCGACCGAGGTGATGACCGAGCCCGGCGCGATCCCCGCCTGCTCGGCCGGGGAGCCCGACTCCGCGCCCACCACGACCGCGCCTGAAGTGGAAGAGGCGGCACCGGAGGTCTGGCCGCTAACGCTGACGCCGAGGTATCCGACCTGGCCCAGAATGATCTGGCTGCTGGCGGTACCGGAGACGATCTGATCCACCACCGACTTGGCGGCGCTTGCGGGGACCGCGAACCCGACTGTCGTCGGCGCCGTCGAGCTGTAGCCCTGGCTGGCGCCGGCCGTGATCATCCCCACCACCTGGCCGGAGGAGTTGACGACAGCGCCTCCAGAGTCACCCGCGCTGATCTGCGCATTCATCTGGATCATGCCGCTGAGCTGCTCCGAGCTGCCCTGGCTGGCGCTGGCCGTGATGGACTGGTCCAGCGCGGTGACGTTGCCGGCCGTCTCGCTCGGTGTGCCGCCCTGGCCGAGGGCGTTGCCCAGTGCAACCACGGGGTCGCCCACCTTCAGGGTGGACGAGTCGGCCAGAGTGACCGTGGGCAGTCCCGAGACGCTCTGCACCTGGATCAGCGCTACGTCCGCGGTCGGGTCCACGCCGACCACGGTGGCGGTATAGCTGCCCGAGCGGCCGGCGATGGTGACGTTGATGATCGTGGCCCCCTCGACCACGTGGTTGTTGGTCAGGACCTCGCCGGACGAGGTGAGGATCATGCCGGTGCCCGCCGCCTGGCCGGTTCCCTGGGCTGTCTTGACCACCGTGTTGACGTCGACGATGGCCGGGTCGACCTTGCTGGCGATCGCCTGAAGATCAACGCTTCCGGTCGCGCCCGTAGTCCCTCCCGCGGAGGGTAGCAACGACCCGCCAGCCGCGGAGCTGCCCGACGAGCCGCCGGTCGCCGTTGAGCCGCTCGATGACACCGGCTGGGTTGCCGCCCGGCTGGACAATCCGAGCGCCGTGGCCGCCGTCCAGCCCATTCCGACCCCGGCCGTGGCCGCGATGAGGAAAAG
>CATPBP010000079.1 GCA_955652675.1 Candidatus Dormiibacterota bacterium | reverse complement strand
GCGGTGCCGGCGGTCGCGGTGCCGGCGGTTCCGGGGGCCGTCGTTCCGGTACCGGCCGTCCCCGGGCCGGCCGTCCCACTGCCGGCGGCCGCCGCACCCGCCGCGCCGGAGGCCGGTCCGGTGCTTCCCGCGCCAGGTGAGCTGCCCACAGCCAACCGATTGAGGTCGTCGAGCGTCCGCACCGTGCTCAACACGTCCACGGGAAGCGTCTTGTCGGCCTGCAGCGTCTCTCCTGCCGGGAGATCGATCTGGGCGCCCGTGAGCGCCTCCTGCACCTGCTGGACCGAGATGCCGCGTGCGGCCAGCTTCTGGCCGTCCAGGGTGACAAACACCTGCCGGCGATCACCGCCGGACACCTTTATCTGGGCGGCTCCCTTGGCTCCGTTGAGGGCGGGCAGAATCACATCGTTGGCTTCGTTGGTAGCCCGGACCAGGTCGCCGTCTTTGGCCGCCAGGGAGTAGGTCATGGTCGGCACGGCGCTGAAGTTGAAGGTCTGGACGACGGGCTTCCCCGCGCTGCCCGGAAGCTGGATCTGAGGCATCCGCCGGTTGACGGCGTCCAGATCGTCCTTGAGAGCGGAGTCCAGGTCGAAGTCGATGGAGACCTGGGAGAAGCCCTGTGAAGAGCTTGTCGTGATGTGCCGCGCTCGGGGCAGACCGGACAGGCCGGTGATCAGGGGCTGAGTGACGTCGCGATCGACTTGCTCGGGGCTCGCTCCCGGCTCTGGAACCAGGATGAAGACCGCCGGGAACTCGACCGAGGGCAGCAGCTCCTGGTTGATCCGGAAGGCGCTGACGACCCCGCCACCCATGAGGATGAGGGCGAAGAGGACGATTACCGGGCGGTTACTCAGAGACCAGCGGACAATCTTGTACAAGGCTCGGGACTCATCCTTTTCGAAGGGGCAGGCGGCACCCGGCTATTCCCTCATCCCCATTTGTCGGATTCATGGCGGTTCAATGAAGTTTTGCTAGCCCCTGGAGCACCCGCTCGAAGTGCGCCGCCTGCTCAGCCTGATCTGTGCCGAACCAGGGGACGCTCAGCGACAGGCGCTCGGCGTGGGGCCTCCAGCGTTCGAGCGCGGCACCCAGGCTCTCCGGGTCTGCTCCGAAGACGATCGCCAGCCGGTCCAGCAGGTGCTGGTCGATCAGCTGCCGGGCCTCGGCGCGACGGCCCTCGCGGATGGCCTCCATCACCCGGTCGGCGACCTCACCGAGACCGGCGTGGTCCAGCACCCGGCGGTAGCCGGGGACGACGTAGGCGAGCATCTGAGCGCTGGCCGCCTCCCGGCTGGGGGCTACCAGCATCTGTAGGAGGACGGGCGGGCGGGGCTTGCCTTCGCGCGCCGCGCCCGATTGCAGTGCCGGCAGCAAGACCTCGCGTATGTAATCCTCGGTGATGAAGGTATGCGCGGCCAGGCCGTCGCCGACCTCTCCCACGACCTGGGCCATCAACGGATTCACCGCCGCGACGTAGATCGGAGGGTCGTGGTCCAGGGCTTCCGCCCCCGGCTGAAAAGCCGGCCGTCGAATCGAATAGAACTCGCCGTCGTAGCCGCCATAACCCTTGCGAAACGACTGGAAGCAGGCCCGCACCGCGGTCACGTAGTCCCGCATGCGAGCCGCGGGACGGTCGGCGGTGACGCCAAAGCGGGCCTTCAGAGTCGGCCCCACCTGGCTCCCCAGGCCAAGCACGAAGCGTCCGCCCGTCCACAGCGCAAGGTCCCAGGCAGCGGCCGCCGTGACCGTCGGGGAGCGCGCGAAGGCCACCGCCACGTTGGTACCGATGGCCACACGGCTGGTGCTGCCGGCCACGGCCGCACTCAGCAGGTACGGATCGCGCCGGACGTCGAGGACCCAGACCGCATCGCAGCCTGCGGCCTCTGCTCGCGCGCCCAGTGCGGCCGCTTGGGCCGGCGACGACGCGCCGGGAAGGGTCACCCCAACGCCGAGCTTCTCAGCCAACGCCGGCGCCCGCTCGGAGGTCCGTGGAAGCCGAATAAGTCCTTGTGGAGGACGGTCCCCGATGCGGGCAACGGTGCTTCGTAATCGCCATCGCGAGGAGCCTCACATGCTAGCGTCGGATGTCATGCGCAACCTCTACGCGCCCTGGAGAATGGAGTACATCGGAGCGCCTCCCGAGCCGGGCTGTCTCTTCTGCCGGGTCCGCGAGGCGCCAGAGGCGGATGACCGTGCCAACCTGGTCGTCCATCGCGGCCTGGGCGCCCTCGTGATGATGAACAAGTTTCCCTACAACAACGGCCATCTGATGGTCGCGCCCCGAGCCCACGAGGGGACCCTCGCCAAGCTCGACGACGACCAGACGCTGGCGGTGATGCGACTGGTCCGGCGGTCGCTGAAGGTCCTGGAGGAGGTCATGCATCCCGAGGGATTCAACGTGGGGGCAAACATCGGCCGGGAGGCCGGGGCGGGGGTACCCGACCACGTCCACATACACATCGTGCCGCGCTGGAACGGCGACACCAACTTCCTCCCGGTGCTGGCCGAGGTCAAGGTCATCAACGAGCACCTGGACAGCACCTGGGAGAAGCTGTCCCAGGCCTTCGCCGCGAGCCCGGCTGAGAGGCCGTAGGTCCTGGCGTGATTTCCTTTCATGATTTCGTCGGTGTCGGCCCCTGTGCGGGAGACACGGGCGTCGCGCCAGCTGCCGAGCCCATCTGACCTGGCAGAACTCCCGTACGGTATGATTCGGCGCGGCCATTCGGC
>CATPBP010000078.1 GCA_955652675.1 Candidatus Dormiibacterota bacterium | reverse complement strand
TCCGGGCGCCGAGGCGAAGGAAGGGGTGGCACTAGGAGGAGCGCATCTGAGATGCGTGACGACGACGGGCCGGGCCCCCTGACGCCCGCATCGGCGTCCGGAGCCGCAATATGCCGGCGAATTTCTGGAGCAGGACACTAGGGCTTCTGCTGCAGGAAGACCCAGGTGAAGCCGAAGATGAGCAGGATCACGATCAGGATGAGGAGGATCTCCACCCTCACGGCGAGCCGCACCAGCCGGCGGGCTCTGTGCGTGCGCTCGCCGCAATTCTCGCAGTAGGCGGCACCCTTCTCCAGAGGCGTCTCGCAGCGATCGCAGTTGGTCTGCTCGATAGCGGTTGCCATACCCCGAGTATGCCCAATCGCCGAGCCCTCTACTCTTCAGAACATGGCTGCCGAGGCATCCGTCCGCAGTGAGGACGTCTTGACCCTGCTCGCCACGGTCCCGGAGCGGGTCACGGACCTGGTGGCCGCCCTCGAACTACCCGAGCTGGGGTACCGGCACGCGCCCGCCTTCCCCACCCTCCAGGAGCTGGTGGGTCACCTCTGCCAGGCCGGGGCCGAGGTGGACGCGCTGTTGCGCCGCGCCTATCTCGACGGACAACGGGAGCTCCGCGTGCGGGCCGCCATCGACCCGATCGCCGACCCGGACTTCAGCGCTCCGCTGGCCGACCAGCTGGAAAGCTTCGCCCGCGTTCGGCGGCGCACCGTCGACCTGCTCCGCGGTCTCGACGAGGAGGACTGGAATCAGCCGCTGGTCGATGCCCAACAGGGCGAGCTGAGCCTGCTCGAGCTCTGCACCCAGCTCGCCGAGCACGAGCTGGGCCACCTCTCGCAGCTGCGCAACCTGATCGCCGTACTCCCCGCCCCATGAGAGAGCTGACGCAGCTGCCGAACTTAGGGCCCAAGCTCGCGCGCGAACTCGAGGCCGCCGGCATCACCACCGACACTGAACTCCGCGCGCTGGGCGCCACCGCCGCCTGGGAGCGGCTCCGCGAGATCAACCCGGACCGCGACTGTGCGAACTCGCTGCTGGCCCTGGAAGGCGCGGTGCGCGGGGTGCGCTGGATGTCCATCGACCCTGACGAGCGGCGCCGGATCAGCGCCTACGCTGAAGCCGGGCGCCGCTCTCCCGATGGGCCACCTCTGACGAATCGACCGTCCCGGTAGGCCGTCGCACGGCCGGTCAGACCGGGTAATGTCGAGGTGCGCGGTTGCCCAGGAGGAAGTCGTCCGTCTGGTCCCCAGCGGCCGGCTGACGCCCAATGGCGAATTCACGCTGCCAGCCATGAATACCACCACGAACGATCCGCCGAAGTTCGAGCTCAGCATCGTCCAGCTGATCGCCGGCTGCCTGGCGGCGCTCACGGCAGCGGTTGTCGCCTCGCGTCTGGGCGTTGCGGGCACGCTCATCGGTACCGCTGTGGCCAGCATCGTGGCCCCGGTCGGGGCCGCTCTGTACACCCTGTCCATCCGCAAGACGCACACCCGGCTACAGCACCTCCGGCCTCAACAGCGGGGCCCTTCCGCCGAGCAGGTGCGGCGGCGCCCACACCTGCGCGGCAATTGGCTCATCGTGGCGGGGTCGGTGGTGGCAGTCTTCATCATCTCCATGGCGGCGGTGACGGGCGTTGAGGCGGCGGCGGGAAAGAAGCTGTGCGCCATCGTCGGCGGGTGCAGCCAGGGAGCCGGCTCGGGCACTACCGTCGCGGGCCTGGGCACGCAGGCGACGCCGGAGCCATCCCCCGTCGCGACGCCGCTCGCTTCGAATCCGGCCTTCGCCGTCCCCTCGGACACGACCAGGCCGACGCAGCCCGCCTCCACCGCCACGCCCGCGCCTGCGACGCAGCCCAGCTTCACCCCGGGGCCCCAGCCAAGCTCCTCGCCCTAGTCAATTTCCGATCTCCCGGCGGAGTTCCTCGAGCCGGCCGTCGCTTATCGCCTCTCGGATCCGCCGCATCAGCCGGTTGGTGAAGGCGAGATTGTGCTCAGCCGCAAGCGAGATCCCTAGCATCTCTCCGGCACGGAAGAGGTGGTGCAGGTAGGCGCGGCCGAAGCGAGAGCAGGCGGAGCAGGGGCAGCCCTCCTCGATGGGGCGGTCCTCGCCGCGCCGCTCCGCCTTCTTCAGGTCCAGCCGGCAGCGGGGCAGGCCGAAGTGGAGAGCGTGGCCGTGGCGGGCGATCCGGGTCGGCATCGCGCAGTCGAAGGTGTCGATGCCGCGCAGGGCTCCCTCCACCAGATCGTCTGGCTCGCCCACCCCGAGCAGGTGTCGCGGCTTCCCCGCAGGCACCAGCCCGCAGACCAGCTCGACCAGCCCGTACCAGTCGGTCTTGGTCTCGCCCAGGCAGTCGCCGATCCCGAAACCGGCGAAGCCGAGCTCGGACATGGCTCCCGCGCTGAAGCGGCGGAGCTCCGGGTAGACGCCGCCGTGCACGATCCCGTAGAGCGCCTGGCGCTCTCCCATGGCGAGCGAATCGAAGGCCTCCAGGCAGCGGCGTGCCCAGCGGGCGTTCCGCTCCGTCGCGGCCCGTGTGTACTCGGGCGGCACGTGGAAAG
Organism: Candidatus Dormiibacterota bacterium; assembly: GCA_955652675.1. Taxonomy (GTDB): domain Bacteria; phylum Chloroflexota; class Dormibacteria; order Dormibacterales; family Dormibacteraceae; genus Nephthysia. The sequence continues at coordinate 13,601 of CATPBP010000078.1, read as the reverse complement.
GCGTGCACTCGTCCAGGCAGAAGAGCAGGTCAGCGCCCAGCGACCGCTGCAGGGCCATGTTGTTCTCGGGGGTGAAGCGGTGGCGGCGGCCGTCCAGGTAGGAGCGAAAGTCGGCGCCCTCCTCGTCGACCCGGACCGCGTCGATGGGGTCGCCCTCGGCCGGGGGCAGCCGGCGGCGGCCCTTCAGCTCGTCGGCCACCTGGCCGTGGCGGAGGCTGAAGACCTGGAAGCCGCCGGAGTCGGTGGCCAGGACCCCCTCCCAGCCCATGAAGCGGTGCAGCCCGCCGGCCGCCTCGATCAACTCCGGCCCCGGCTGGATGGCGAGGTGGTAAGCGTTACAGATCAGCGAGCCGCTGCCCGCCGAGCGGGCGGTCGCGGGGTCGACGCCTTTGAGGGCGGCCCGGGTCGCGACCGCGAAGAAGGCGGGAGTCTCCAGATCGCCATGGTCGGTCCGGATCAGGCCGCGACGAGCCGCGCCGTCTTGGGCCAGGACGCGGAACTCGAACACCTGGCAATTGTCGCGGCCGGGCCGCCCGGCATACTGGCGCCGCATGCGGCTGGTTCTGAGGGTGTTTCAGGATGCGGCTCGAGTCTTCGTTAGAAACCTCGGGCGCATCATCCCGTTGGGGCTCGTTGTGTTCGGCGTCTCCACGCTCGTACAGGAGGTCCTCAACGAGTGGGTCAACCACCTCGGCCCCACCTCGCCGGCCAGGTTGCTGGCCGCCATCGGGGTGACGCTGCTGCTGGGCGGCGGGACGGCCACCTTCGCGATGCTCATTTTCGCGGGACTCCTGGACTACACGGTCGAAACCGAGATGGACGGCAGGCCGGCTCCCCCGATCACCGACGTCCTGCGCAGGGTGCCGTACCTGCGCCTGGCGGCCACCGACCTCATGGTGGTGGCCCTGACGCTGGCGGGCTTGCTCCTCCTGGTGATACCGGGACTGATCGCAGCGACCCTCTTCGGGCTGGCTCCTCCCATGCTCGTCGCAGAGGACTTGGGCCCGCTGGCCGCGATGCGCCGGTCCTTTGAGCTGCTGAGGCCTCGGTTCGGCACCGCGCTGGCCGTCGTGCTGGTCCCCGAGCTGGCCGCCATCACCATTTCCGGGGCCCTCCACGACCTGGCCGGCCGCCTCGGCTTCTGGCCGGGGGTGTTGGCCGGGGTCCTCCTCGAGGCGACGCTGCTGGCCTTCGTCGCTCTCCTCCTGAACCTGCTGGCCCACCACCTGCGGGACCCTATCCTCAGCGAATGAGAAGGTGGTGGCCCGCGGCCGTGCCCTATCTCACGGCCCTGGCCGGAGTGGCGCTGATGACTGCTGCGATCGGGCTGGTCCGGCCCTGGCTGGACATCCCGAACCTGACCGTCTGCTACCTGCTCTTCGTGCTCTGGCTGGGCGCCCGCTGGGGCTGGCCGCCCGCTGTGGCGGCGGCCGTGCTGGCCTTCGGGGCTTACGACTGGTTCTTCGTACAGCCATACGGGACGCTCTACATCAGCGCCCCGCGCGAGCTGCTGAACCTCGTCGTCCTGCTCCTGGCGGCGGTGCTCGGCGGCCGGCTGGTCGCCTCCCTGGCGGCTGAGCGCGCCGGCGCCCAGGCCTCTGCGCGCGAGTCGGGGGTGCTCAACGAGGTCGCCGTCGCCGCGCTCAGGGATCCCGAGGCCGCGGCCGCGCTCCGGCTGCTCTGCGAGCGAGCGGTGGCGACCGGCGGCCTGGCCGCCATCAGCCTGGTTGCGTTCGAAGGGGGCGAGCCGCAGGTTGTGGCGGGCTCGGCGCTCCGCGCGCCGGAGCTGGAGCGAGCCAGGCGATCCTACGAGAGCGGCGAGGACAGCGGCGCCTCACTCCACAGGGGACGCCTGAAGGTGATCCGGACCTTCCCCGCCGGATCCCGCGTCGCCGCCCTGCTGGTGGCCGGGGGGGTGGCTGTCATAGAGTTCAGAGACCAGCCGCTGGATCCGGACACCGAGCGACTGCTGGCCGCCCTCCTGGGATTGGCAGGGCTGCTCCTCGATCGCCGCCGGTCGGCCCGGGAGGCGGAGCGCCTTCGCTCGCTCGAGGCCTCGGACCGGCTCAAGGCGGCCATCCTGTCCTCGATCTCCCATGAGCTGAAGAGCCCGCTCACCTCCTTGCGAGCGGGACTCACCACGCTGCTCATGCCCGAGGCCCGGCTGGCGCCGGAGCAGCGAGAGCTGGCATCAGGCATGGACCGCCAGGCCGAGCGCCTGGACCGGCTGCTCGGCGATCTGCTGACGATGTCGAAGCTGGAGGCCGGGCTGCCCATCGAACGTTCGCCGCAGGAGTTTCCCGAGATGGTGGGCGCGGTGCTCGGAGCCCTCCGGCCCACACTGGCCGGCTTCCAGGTCGAGGTCCGGCTGGCTCCCGACCTGCCCCCCGTGCTAGCGGGCGAGCTGGAGGTCGAGCGAGTGCTGACCAACCTGCTGGAGAACGCTGCCGAATGGACGCAGCTTGGAGGCGGCATCCTGATCGGCGCCTCGGCGGCTGCGGACATGCTGACGGCCTGGGTCGAGAACCAGGGGCCGCCGATTCCCGCCTCCGAGCTGGGCGAGATCTTCGACAAGTTCTTCACCCACCGGGAGGGCGGCTCCGGGCTGGGCCTGGCCATATGCCGCCGGGTGATCGAGGCGCACGGCGGCGAGATACGCGCGGAGAACCTCGAGCGAGGGCCGCGCTTCACATTCACCCTCCCGCTCGCGCCGGAGCAGGTGGCCGCGCGGTGAGCGGGCGCGTGCTGGTGGTGGACGACGAGCCCGAGATCCGGAGAGCGCTGCGCACCGGCCTCGGCTATCACGACTTCGAGGTGCGGGCGGTGGCCACCGGGGAGGAGGGACTGGCGCAGGTGGCCGCCTGGCGCCCCGACGTCGTTCTGCTGGACCTAGGGCTGCCGGGCATGGACGGCTTCGAGGTCCTCGGCCGCATGCAGGAGCGAGGCCGGGCGGCCGTGATCGTTGTCAGCGTCATGCCGGGGGAGCGCGATAAGGTCCGCGCCCTCGACGCAGGGGCCGACGACTACCTGGTCAAGCCCTTCGGGATGGAGGAGCTGCTGGCTCGAATCCGTGCGGTGCTGCGCCGGCAGGCGGCGATCGTCGGGGGCGAGCCGGTGATCCGGGCGGGGGGCCTGGAGCTGGACCTGGCCCGGCGGCAGGTCAGCGTGGAGGGGCGCCCGGTCTCTCTCAGCCCGACCGAGTACGAGGTGCTTCGCTACCTGGCCCTGCACGCCGGCAAGCCGGTCACCCACACGACCCTGCTCCGCCAGGTCTGGGGCGAGTACGCAGTCGGCGATCGCTACAACACCCGCTACGTGGTCGCCCAGCTGCGACGCAAGCTGGGGGACGATCCCTCGCACCCTCGCTACATCGTGAGCGAGCCCGGGGTCGGCTACCGGCTCGAGGCCTGAACCGGGACCCTGGGCTCGGAGGCAGGCGCGCGCGCCAGTCGGCCGGTCACCAGGTGCAGGATCTGCGTTCCGTCGATGTATGCACGCCGCACGCGCTCCAGCGCGAGCGAGGGAAGGACGTCCTGGTCACCGTCGACCAGGATCGTCTCGGCCGGGAACACCTCACGCCATACCGCCCCTATCGCCTCGCGCGGCAGGTTACCCGGAACGTAGATGTAGCGGCGATCCGGGATGGCCTTGCGGGCCAGGCTCTCGGCCCGGGCGAAGGCGTCCTGGGCGGCGTAGTCCTTGAGGTAGGGATCGGCGATCTCCATGAAGCCGTTGCTGCGCTCGGGCTCCGCTTCCCCGCGGTAGAGGAAGGCGACCGGGCGGCCCTGCGCCTTGTGCGCCGCGGCCCGGACTACCGCTTCCGCAGCCTCGGGGTCCCGTGGCAGGATCACCAGCACCTGGGCCGGCTCCAGCTGACGGGCCCGATGCAGGGAGACCAGCGAGTGCCCCGGCCTGTAGGAGAGCGGGAAGACCGCCGGCCGGCGCCGCCGGGTGTAACGGTAGGTGAGGAAGGCGACGATCAGGCCGAGGACCGTGAGACCGCCCCCGAACATCGTCGCGAGGGGCTTCTGGACCAGGTTGGTGACCCAGCCCACGAGCACCAGCAGGGTGGTGAGCACTCCGAGCGAGTACCACAGCGCCCAGCGCGGCGTCCTGGGCTCGCGGCGGTCGTACCAGCGCACCACGTCGAGCGCGAGGCAGGTGAGGACGAAGGCGCCGAGGAGCCCGAAGGCGTACAGGTCGCCGAGCAGGATGACGCTGCCCGCGCTCGCCACCACGACCACGATCGGCACCGAGATGGAGAGCAGGATCGCCACGTGTGGCGTGTGCCGCCAGTGGTTCTGCTTCTCCACCACACGGGGCAGGAACCCCATCCGGGTCAGGGCAAGGAAGACGTGATAGGCGCCGATGATGGCGGTGTTGCTGGCGAAGACCAGGAGCAGGGCTCCGCTCAGCGCCACGAAGTCGCCCAGCAGGGCTCCGGAGACCTGGGTGCCGAGCAGCGAGATCAGCTGGTTGGGGTTGGTGCTGGGCGACAGCAGCGTGGTGGACCAGAGCGTGAGCAGCGGGCTGGTGACAACCATGGTCAGGATCACGAGGCTCATGGCGCGGTAGGCGATGTGCCGGCGCGGCTCTCTCATCGCCGGCGCCAGCTGGGCGATGCTCTCGAGACCGGAGAAGGCCAGGAAGGCGGCGGCGTAGCCGGTGACCACCACGAGAGGAGTCAGCTTTGGGCCGTGGCCGAGGGCCTGGAAGCTCTGCACGATGCCGGCCAGGCCGAGATGGACGGCGACGGCCGCCACCACGAGCAGCTGCCCGAGGGCCGCGGCGCTGGCGAAGAGCAGGCTGGCCCGCGCGCTCTCCTTGATCCCCACGGCGTTGAGGACGCCGAGCACAAGGAGGGCGCCCACCGTGAGCGCGACCGCGATCGGCAGCGGCTCGATGGGCGGCACCAGCACCGCCAGGTACTGGAAGCCCGAGAGCGCGCTGAGAGCGGCCGTCAGAAAGTAGTCGACCAGGATGAAGAGGCCGCCCAGCAGGCCGGCGAAGGGGTGCAGGGCACGCGAGGCGACGGTCACCACGCCTCCGCCCTCCGGGTAGCGCCAGGCCACCTCGGCGTACTTGAAGGTGAGCATCACGAAGACGATCAGCGTCATCCCCACGAACAGCGCCGACCCGGGTCCGAACTGGCCGCGCAGGATGCCCGGCACGTAGTAGACGGAGGTCCCGATGTCGGCGAACACCACCGCCCAGCAGAGGACCGGGCCGAGGTGTCCCCCGCGCATCTTGACGCGCCGCCGGCTGGCCCGGCTGACCCCCGTCATCCGACCACGCGCGGTCTGCCCAGCTGGTCCCGGACCCAGAGCGCCCGCCGCCGGAGATCGTCGAGCATCCACCTGGAGTCCCGGTCCTCGATCTCCAGGTTGACCGCGGCGTCGAGGTAGAGGTCGGCGCAGTCGAGCTGGGCGATCGCCACCCGAAGCTTCTCGGCCTCGACCTGCGCGGCATCCCGCTTCCTCTCCCCGAATTTGAACGCGTGCAGTGCCATGCGATCCAGCCTGCTCGGATCGCTGTGAGGATCCCGTAGGCCTCAGCCCCGAACCCGTATGGGTCTCGTATGGAATCTCCCAGCGTCTTAGGATCTCTTGAGTGCCTGAAGAAAAGACATCCAACCCCAGCACGCGAAGGAAGCGCTCCCGCACCGGCACACCACCCCAGTACTGGATGATCGTCACCTCGCCGGACAACTTCCGGAAGAGCCGGGAGCACGGCTTCGGCATCCAGGGCCTCAAGTCCCGACACCGGAAGCGGGCGGAGGCCATGCGTGCCGGCGACCGGCTGCTCTACTACGTGACCGGCCGCATGGCGTTCGCGGCCACCGCCACCCTGAGCTCGCAGATGTTCGAGGACCACTCGCACATCTGGCGCAGCTCCCGGCGCGAAGAGGACTACCCCTGGCGCGTGCAGATGCGCCCGGAGCACGTCCTGGAGGAGACCGAGTGGGTGCTGGCCAAGGAGCTGGCCTACCGGCTCGAGTACGTCAGGAAGTGGCCCCCCGAGCACTGGACGCTCGCCTTCCAGGGACACGTCCATCAGCTGCCCCAAAAGGACTTCAAGCTGATCGAGGACGAGATCCGGCGCTCCCAGGGGCGGCGGCGTGATGGCGAGCAGCTGGACGAGAGCACCGGGAAGGACCCCGCCGCCAGATCCGAGGACGTCGCCCAGAGCGTGGGGAAGAAGGCGCACACTGCAGCCGGCTGATCCCCTGGGGGTGCGCGAGGGCTGCGCCTGGGTGCTGGGCCGCGCCCGGCACGTCCGGCTGGGCCGGTGTGACCGGCTGGCCGAGATGGTGATGCAGCGGCCCGTCCCCACCTGGGATTCCCGCCGTCACTTCTCGGGCTCACGGGACCGCACAATCACCTACCTGCTGGTCCTGGACACCATCAATTTCTCGTTCTGGGGCGGTCAGACCGGCGGCTACTGGCAGCTCGCGGAGCGGGTCCGCGACGTCTTCCAGAGCAGCGACGCACTGGCCGATCCCGGCCGCCTGTCCAGGATGACCCCGGCCCGGCTGAGCGAGCTGATCGGCCCCTTTCCCATGATCGAGCAGCGTGCGCGCTCTCTCCGAGAGCTCGGCCGCCGTGGTTTCGACGGCCTGGTCAAGCGCAGCGCGGCGGCCACCGCCCGGGCGCTGGCCGAGGGCCTCGCCTCCTTCGCGGACGTGGTCGAGTACGACGGCCGGGACGTGCCCATCCTGAAGCGGGCCCAGATCCTACCCGCCGACCTGCACGCAGCCGGGGTAGCCAACTACACCGACCTCGGCGAGCTGACCTGTTTCGCCGACTACAAGCTGCCCCAGGTGCTCCGGCACTTCGGTGCCCTGGAGTACACCGAGCGGCTTCGCCGCCGGGTGGACGGCTGGGAGGAGCTGAGCCTGGGAGAGCCGGCGGAGGTCGAGATCCGGGCGGCCACGGTGGTGGCGGTCGAGCGGTTGCGCGACCTGCTGGCCGAGCGCGGCCGCCAGCTCAGTGCCGTGGAGCTGGACTGGATGCTTTGGGAGATCTCCCAGAGCCTCTACCCCGTCCGGCCCTACCATCGCACACGCACGATCTTCTACTAGGGAGCGTCACAATCGCCCCCCGGCCGGTGCGTTAGCAGGTGTGGAATCCACGTCCGCCAAACCGATGTCCCAGGATTTAGGGCCCACCCCCACAGGGCGCCGCCCCCCGGCTCCAGAAGAGCCGTTCGATCGCCTCTTTCTGGCTGAGTACGGCAAGGTGGTCGCCGTCGCCCACCGCGTCCTCGCAGACCGCTCCGAGGCGGAAGACGTCGCCCAAGAAGTCTTCCTCGACTTTCATCGCAAGCAGCGCCCGGACGCCGCCTACGCGGCCGGCTGGCTCTACAGGGCCGCCGTTCACACGGCGCTGAACCGGATCCGCACCCGCCGGCGCCGCCAGCGCCGGGAGTTCGCGGATGCCAGCGGCCAGGAGCCGCAGGTGATCGACCCTCAGCAGGTCGTCGAAGTCGAGGAGGATCGGCGGCGGGTCCGCGACGCGCTCGCCAGGCTGCCCGTGAAGTCGGCCTCGGTGCTGGCTCTCCGGTACAGCGGCCTCAGCTACGTGGAGGTTGGCTCGGCGCTCGGCGTTGGAACCGGCCAGGTAGGCACGCTCTTGAGGCGTGCGGAGCAAGCCCTTCGGAAGGAGATGAACCGTGCGACACCTGAATGACGGAGCCCTCCGTCGCCTCTACGACGAGCCCCTCGCGCTCGATGAGCAGACGAGGGCTCACTACAACAACTGCAGCGAATGCCAGAGCCGCTTCCGCGCCATCGCGGACGACGCCCGCCAGGCCTACGCCGTGATGGCGGTGCCGGGCGCCACGGTGGATGCCGAGGCGGCGCTCCGGCGCGTGAAGAACGCCGCGCCTACGGGAACCGCGCCTCGTCCCCGGCTGCGCCTGCCGTCGGTCAGGAGCTGGGGCTGGCGCAAGCCGGCCGCGGCAGTGCTCGTCGCTGCCGCCCTCTCCGCCAGCCTGGCCTTCACCAGCCTGGCCCAGACCATCCAGAGCGTCTTCGAGCCGAGCTCGGTCAGCGTGCCCACCACTCAGGTCACCCAGCAGGACCTCCAGGGGCTCCAGGTGTTCAAGAACTGGGCCGACGTGAAGCAGGGCGGCAACACCAGCCTCAAGGAGGCCGGTTCCGCCCAGGAGGCCGCGCAGCAAGCGGGGCTGCCCGAGCTCAAGCCGGGCAACATCCCGGCCACGATCGCCGGACAGCCGGTCAGCTACGGCAGCGTCGGTCAGCTCAGTGGCACCGCGACCTTCAACAGCAACGCGCCAACGACACTGCAGGGCACCACGCTGACGGTGCAGGCGGGGCCTGGACAGGCGATCGTCTACGGTGACGTCAACAAGGCGATGACGGCCGGCAAGCAGGCGACCTCGCCGCAGGAAGCGGCCAGCGCCGTCGGGCCGATGCTCGCGGTGGTCGAGATGCACGGAGCCAAGGTCACCTCTAGCGGGGCCAGCGTGAGCGACATCAAGACGGTCCTCATGAAGCAGAACATAAGCGCCAACCTCAAGGCCGCCATAGACAATATCGACGATCCCAAGGGCAACGTGCCGATCATCATCCCCACCGACTACGCCACGTCCACGCCGGGGACTCTTGGAGCTAGTGGCAAGCAGCCCGCCACCTTCGTAGGCGACAACACGGGCCTCGGTGCCGGGGTGATCTGGGTTAACTCGGACACCCACGTCGTATACGCGGTGGTCGGCGTCGGCGTCGACCAGCCCCAGGTGAAGGCCGTAGCCGACAGCCTGGTGACCGGTTAGCGTCAGAATCGTCGAGTTCACGTGCTAGATCTGCAAGAGCGGCAGGCGGCGGCCACGGCGGCCGCCGCCTCCCCCGCGATCCACAGCGTCGACCTGGCCAAGCACTACGGCAAGACCGTGGCGCTCGCAAACCTCACCATGACCGTGCCGCGTGGCGAGGTCTTCGGTTTTCTGGGTCCCAACGGCGCCGGCAAGACCACGGCGGTCAAGCTGCTGGTCGGCTTGATACCAGCCACCTCCGGCGAAGGCTGGATGCTTGGCAAGCCTCTCGGGGACCGGCAGGTCAGGCGCCGGATCGGCTACCTCCCCGAGCTGTTCCGCTACCAGCCCTGGCTGACGGCGCCGGAGGTGCTGCGCGTCCACTGTGAGCTGGCGCGGCTTCCCCGATCGAGCTGGAAGACGGAGATCGAGGGCGCTATGACCCTGGTCGGCCTGGCCGGACGGGAGCGCGACCGGGTCGGAACCTACTCCAAGGGCATGCAGCAGCGCCTCGGGCTGGGCGTCGCTCTGCTGGGCTCGCCCGACCTGGTCTTCCTCGACGAGCCGACCAGCGCCCTCGACCCGGTCGGACGGCACGACGTCCGTCAGATCCTCCACCACCTCCGGGAGCGTGGTTGCGCCGTTTTCCTGAACTCGCACCTGCTGACCGAGGTGGAGATGGTCTGTGACCGGGTGGCCATGGTCGACCACGGCCGGGTGATCGCCAGCGGCACCCTCGACGACCTGCTCGGCGGTAAGTCCTGCCGGATCCGCGTGACCGGCCTCGACCCGAGGCAGCGGGGCAGCCTCCGCGCCTTCGGCGACCTGGACGACGACGGGGAATGGATCACCGTGCGCGGGCTGGAGCCTGAGCGCGTGCCGGAAGTCGTCGACGAGATCGTCCGGCAGGGGGGCAGGGTCTACGCAGTGGAGCCGCGCCACCTGAGCCTGGAGGACCGCTTCCTCCAGCTGCTCGGTGAGGGCGAGAAGAACAGCTGAGATGGACGTGGCCCCCATCCTGACCTTCGCCAAGCTGACCATCTGGGAGGCGTCGCGGCGCAAGCTCCTGATCGCCCTGGTGTTGCTGACGCTGGCCATCATCGTGGGCACCAGCTTCCTGATGTCACGGCTCTGGACTGTCAGCGTCCAGAATGGCCGACCGCCCTCAGAGGTGGAGGTCAGGCTGATCGCCTCCCAGCTCCTGATACTGATCGCCTTCATGTTCGCGGCGGTGCTGGCGCTCAGCTCGGTGATGGTCGCCGCCCCCAGCATCTCGGCCGACGTCGAGTCTGGCCTGGTCCTCTCCATGCTCTCCCGCCCGGTTCGCCGGGCGGACCTGGTGATCGGCAAGTGGCTCGGGCTGGCCGTCCTGGTCGTCGCCTACGCCGGCGGCTCCGGCTTCCTGGAGCTGCTGGGAATCTCCCTGACCACCGGATACGTGCCGCCCCACCCGGTACAGTTGCTCGCCTACATCGCGGGCGAGGGCCTCATCCTGCTGACGCTCGCGCTTCTGCTCTCGACCCGTCTTCCCGGAATGACCGGCGGCATCATCGGCCTGGTCGCCTACTTCGTGGCGTGGGTGGGCGGCATCCTGGGCGGCGTAGGGGTGGCGATCGGCAACGACGCGCTTCGCCACACCGGCACGGTGATCGGCCTGCTGATTCCCACCGACCAGCTCTGGCGGGGCGCCGTCTACTCCATGGAGCCCGCCTCGATCCTGGCCGCGGCTCGCGCCGCCGGCCGCCTCAACTCCGGCAACCCATTCCTGGTGAGCAACCCTCCCGCCTTCGCCTTCCTGGCCTGGGCCGCGGTCTGGATCCTCGGCCTTCTGGCCCTGACCATCTGGAGCTTCCGCAAGAGAGAGGTCTAGGCGTGCTTGATCCCGGCTGACCAGATGAACTCCACGAGCGGAGCCTCGGTCAGCTGAGCTCGGCGGGCTGGTCCTGCTCGAGCGAGACGCGGGAGATGTCGCGCATGGAGAGCATCCCGACCAGCCGTCCTTCCTCCATCACCGGGAGGTGGCGGAAGTTGCCTTCGACCATGATCCTGAGGGCCTCGTCCAGGTCTGAGTCGGGTGTGACGGTGCGCGGCCGCCTGGTCATCCAGTGCTCCAGCGGCTCATGCATGGCTGAGGCGTCGTGGGAGACGGCACGCAGGATGTCACGCTCGGTGAAGATCCCCAGGACCTTGTCCCCTGCGCAGACGAGGGTCGAGCCGACGCGGCGCTGGGCCATGAGGCTGGCCGCCTCGGCGATCGTGGTCTCGGGCACCGCCCGCGTGAGCTCCCCGCTCATCGCCTCGGAAACCCTCATCCCTAGCTCTTACCACCCTCAGCCTTCCTTGTCCAGCCCCGCGTCGGACCCACGGGAGCGCGCCGCCCACACTCGGGCGTCGTAGGCGCGAAAGCCAGGCAGCAACAGGGCGCAGAGGGCGCAGCCGGCGACACAGAGGATGCCGCCCGACACGATCGACACGCGAAGGTTGAACAGGCTGGCCACCACTCCGGCCTCGAAGTCCCCGAGCAGCGGGCCGCTGGAGTAGCTGACCAGTTCGATCGAAGCCAGCCGGCCACGCAGGTGATCGGGGATGGTCTGGTTCCAGATCACCTGGCGGAAGATGCCGCTCACTGAGTCCGCGGCCCCAGCCAGCGCCAGGCAGGCCAGCGCGACCTGAAGCGAGGGCGCGAGGCCGAAGGCGGTGATGGCCAGCCCCCAGCAGATCGCGGCCACGATCACGCCCAGCCCGTGGCGGCTCACCCGAGAGGTCCAGCCGCTTGTCGCGCTGGCCAGCAGGCCGCCCAGAGCCGGCGCCGAGAAGAGCAGCCCGAGCACTGCGGGGCCGCCGAAGACGGCGGCCACAGCCGGGAAGAGCGCGGTGGGAAAGGCGAAGAACATCGCGACCATGTCCACCACATAGGTGCCCAGCAGCTCGGGCCGGCTCCAGGCGTAGTCCAGGCCTTCCTTCACCCGCCGCAGGCTGGGCCGCGCCGCGTCCAGCGCGGGAGGCATGGCCCGCATCAGGGCCAGGGCGAGCAGCGAGAATCCGAAGCTGACGACGTCCACGGCGTAGGCGGCGGGCAGCCCGGCCAGCGCGATGACGCCGCCGGCCAGCGCAGGCCCGACCACGAACCCGACGCCGCCCTGGACCTGCGAGAGCGCTCCCGCGGCAGTCAGCTCCTCGCTCGGGACCAGCCTGGGGAGCATCGCGTTCAATGACGGTCGCTGCAGCGCGAAGAGACCCGCCTGCAGGGCCGCGATGACGTATATGGCGAGCAGCTGTGGGTGTGGGAAGACCGCGTTCACCAGCAGCAGCAGCGAGAGCACTGTGAAGGCCAGGTCGGTGAGCAGCATCATCGTGCGCCTGTCGCGGGCGTCTGCCAGAGCCCCGCCCAGAAAGGCGAAGGCCAGCACCGGCACGAGCTGCACGAGTCCGACCAGGCCGAGGGCAAACGTCGAGTGAGTCAGCTGGAAGACCTGGAAGGGAACCGCGACCTCGGTGAACCGGGAGCCCATGAAGGAGAGCAGCTGCCCCGCAAAGAGCAGCCGGAAGTCACGGCGCCGAAGCGGCCGGAGGTCGAGGGTGGCCAGCCGGATGAGCCGGCCGGCGAGCCCGGGCACGGCGCCTAGTCTGGCGCCGCCGGGCCCCGCTACGGGTAGAGGCCGCGGTCTCTGGTGGCGGAGGCGACGCGCTGCACGGCCCGGACGTACGCGGCCATTCGCATGGGAAGGCTGCGCTCCTTCGCCGTAGCAAGCACCTCGTTGAAGGCCCGCTGCATGATCGCCTGCAGCTTCTGGTTGACCTCGTGCTCCGACCAGAAGAAGGACTGCAGGTCCTGGACCCACTCGAAGTAGCTGACCGTGACTCCGCCTGCGTTGGCGAGGATGTCCGGCACCAGAAAGACGCCCCTCTCTTGGAGGATCTCGTCGGCTTCGGGCGTCGTCGGCCCGTTCGCCCCCTCCACGATGAGACGGGCCTTCACGGCCTTGGCGTTGCGCGAGGTGAGCTGGTTGCCCAGGGCGGCCGGGACCAGGACGTCGCACTCGGCAGTGAGGGGACCGGCGCTGCCGATCTCGGTGCAGCCGGGGTAGCCCTTCAGCGAGCCCTCCCGCGCGCGGTATTCGAGAAGCTTCCGGACGGGCAGGCCGAGCGGGTTGTAGAGACCGCCGTACTCGTCCGAGACGGCCACCACCTTGCAGCCCGCCTCGTCGAGGAGCCGGGCGGAGACGCTTCCCACGTTGCCGAAGCCCTGAACCGCGATCCGCGACTCGTGAGGGGCCATGCCGAGGTGCTCCAGAGCGGCCAGCGTGCAGATGGTGACGCCCCGGCCGGTAGCGTCCACCCGGCCCAGCGATCCGCCCACCTCGATCGGCTTGCCGGTCACGGTGGCGGTGACCGAGTAGCCCCGGTGCATCGAGATGGTGTCCATGATCCAGGCCATGACCTGCCCGTCCGTGTTCATGTCTGGGGCGGGGATGTCCCGATCGGGGCCGATCAGGATGGAGATCTCGGTCGCGAAGCGGCGCGTCAGCCGCTCCAGCTCCCGCATGGAGAGCTTGCGCGGGTCCACGATGACGCCGCCTTTGGCGCCGCCGTAGGGGATGTTGACGATGGCGCACTTCCAGGTCATCCACATGGCGAGCGCCTTGACCTCGTCCAGCGAGACCGCTGGGTGGTACCGGATACCGCCCTTGGCCGGCCCTCGGTGGATGTTGTGCTGGACCCGGTAGCCCGTGTAGACCTCGACACCGCCGTTGTCGAGCCGGACCGGGAAGTGGCAGGTGAACTCCCGCTGCACCTCGCGCAGGATCTCGCGCAGCTCGGGCTCCAGT
>CATPBP010000077.1 GCA_955652675.1 Candidatus Dormiibacterota bacterium | reverse complement strand
CCGGGCGCCGAGGCGAAGGAAGGGGTGGCACTAGGAGGAGCGCATCTGAGATGCGTGACGACGACGGGCCGGGCCCCCTGACGCCCGCATCGACGTCCGGAGCCGCAATATGCCGGCGAATTTCTGGAGCAGGACACTAGTGCAACTGCTTTGGCATCGAGCCGGCCTGGCGACGGTGCCGCGGCACGTCGGCGGCGGGGACCGTGAAACGGAAGGAGCTGCCCTCCGAGCCCGTCCGTTCCAGCCAGACCCTGCCGCCGAATGACCGCTCGACGATCAGCCGGCAGAGGTACAGCCCCAGGCCCAGGCCTCCTCGGTTGCGGTGCTGGCCGGCCAGCGAGCGGCTGAAGAGGGCCTCCACTCGCTCCTGGGCCAGGCCTCGGCCGTTGTCCTCGACCGTCACCTCGAGCCAGGGTCCGTCCCGACGCGCGCTGACCACGATGGTCGTGGCCCAGGAGTGCTCGAGAGCGTTGCCGATCAGGTTGGTCAGAGCCTGCTCCAGGTGGGTGGAATCGCACCACGCCTGCGGCAGCCGGGACGGGAACTGGAAGTCGACGGCCTCCACGCGCCCCCCGTACCGGTTGCTCAAGACCTTGCGGACCTGGTCGGCCACGTCGCCCAAGGCGACCGTGACGGGGTGAGCCTGGAACCCTCCCGCCTCCAGCTTCGAGATGATGAGCTGCGCCTCCACAAGGTTGAGCAGGCGCTCCGACTGATCGTAAGCGTCCTCCAGCCGGGCCCGCCGCTCGGCCGGTTCCATTGCCTGGTCCCATTGCAGGAGGGCAGCGACGGTGTTGCGCATCGCGGCCGCCGGGCTGCGCACCTCGTGACCGATGGCGCGGAGCATGAGGTCCTTCGCGTCGAGCATCGCTCGCTCTTCTGTCACGTCCTCGTGCAGCGTGAGGAGGCCCGCCGGCCTGTCCGCAGAGCCGGGTATCGGGACCTGCCGCAGCTGGACCACCCGGTCGCCGCGCCCTTGCAGCCGAACCTCGGTGGGGCCTCCGGGGCGGCTCTCCGCGTCGACGACCAGCGTGCCGCCGGCCCGGGCCAGGAGCTCTTCAGCCGAACGCCCGACCAGCTCAGCCGAAGGGACGCCGTAGATGCGCTCAACCACCGGGTTCGCGTACACGATCCGGCCCTCGCCGTCTTCCAGCACGACGCCCACCGGGGAGTGCCTCAAGATGGCGGTCATCTCCTGCGCCTGCCGGTCCAGGGAGGCCACGGTCTGGATCCGGGCCAGGACCACCCCGGCCTGGCTGGCCAGGACGGCCATCAAGCGCCGCGTCTCGGCAGGGGCCGGCCCGGCAGCGTCCGCCGTCAGCAGCCCCGCCGGCATGCCGTCCGCGATGATCGGTATGGCCAGGACCTGTTCGGCCCTGAGGCTGAGCATCGCCGCCACCTGGCGGCGACCGGCCGAGTAGAGGGTGCCGATACGAACGCGCGAGGGTAGAGCGAGCTTCTCCGGCCCCGCGCGCGAGGCCCGCACCATCTCGGAGCCCTCCAGCAGCCAGAGGCTGCCCCGAGAGTCCGCCAGCGCCCTCTCCACCAGCCGTCCCATCTCCAGCCGCGCCGGCTCGGACCGCCTGAGATCGAGGTCGGCGAAGGCCGCCACCGCCTCGAGGGTGCGGATTCGGCCCCAGGTCTCGGCCACCAGCCGGGCGTTCTCGATGGCGACACCCGCATGCCGGACGAAGTCGGCCGGCGCCTCCAGCTGGTCTGGGGTTCCGTGGACGAAGCCGAGGGCGCCGACCAGCCGCTCACCGTAGTGGAGGGGAACGAGCGTCCAGGCCAGCCGCCGCCTGGTCCCCCTCAGCACACCGGCAGGCGTCCCCTTCCACCGCTCCCACAACTCGTTGCCGGACCACCTCAAAACCCTGGAAGCGGCGTCCGCGCCGGCCGCGCCGCTGGCGGCGACCTGGCCGTCCTCGCTGAACGCCCAGCAAGCCGCTCCCGCGGTCTCCAGCATCGATCCGGCCTGCCCGGCGATGCTGGTCACCACCGAGGAGAGGTCATGTCCGGCCAGCGCACCCAGCTCCTGGATGCGGAGCGAGTGCCTGAGGGCGAGCTCGTTGGCCCGGTGCAGGCGGACCGTCCGGAGCGCGATCGCGACGGCCGGTGCGGCGCCCTCCAGAAGCTCCACCTCTTCGGCCGCGAAGGGCTGGTTCTGGAAGCGCTGGGCGGAGACGGCTCCGACCACGCGGTCCCCCTCGAAGAGCGGGACCCAGACGACCTGGGCCGGCCACCGGTCATCGCCTGTCTTCCAGCCCACCCCCGGATGGCCGCGGCCAAAGTCTGCCGGTGGCTTCTCCGAAATCGTCGCACCTTCCTCCATCAGCCGCTTGAAGTAACTCGTCCGCTCGACAGGCTTTGGATGGAGCGTCTGGATCGGACCGCCGCCCGCGGTTGCGAAGCCCCTCAACTGGTGCCTGGGGTCGAGGTACAGGAGCAGCAGACCGGAGCTCTCCACCGAACCTCGGATGGCCCGGAAGAGGGCCTCCGCGACCTCTCGCTCGTCCGAGGCCACCGCCACGCCGGTCTCGAGCACGTGCAGCGCCTCCAGCCGGCGCCGCTCGGCCTTCGCCACCTGGAAGTGCTGGGCCGTGGCGAGGGCCAGGCTGACGTGGGCAGCCACGTCCTGCAGCACCTGGACCTCCCATTCCGTGAAGGCGTCCGCCTGGTAGGACTGAAGTGACAGGAGCGCCTTGACCTGGTCCCCCTGCCGAACGGGTACCCAGACGATCGAGCGCGTGGCGACCTGGCTGCGCTTCCCCGACCGGGTCACGAACATGACCGCCCCGCGGGTCGTCCGGCGGCCGCCCTCCTCCTGCTGGCCGGCTTCGAAGGCATCAGCCCAGGGCGAGCTGCCGATCAGCACTGGCCGGCCCGTCTCGTAGGCCTTGCGAGCCGGCCCCGCTGCAGCCAACGGCACAGGCTCCAGCTGCCGCTCCTCCCCGGAGTCGTACACGTAAGCCTCGGCGAGGGCCCCCTCCGGGCCCGGCTCGACAGTGGCCAGGGAGAAGAGGTCGAACTCCAGATGCCGAGCAAGCTCCTGCCGGAGTGCCCGCATGATCGAGCGGCGGTCGAGCGAGGAGCCGAGACGGCGGCCCACCGCCTCCACCACCTGGAGCCGGCGACGCTGGTCCTCGAGAGCGACGTTGGCCAGCTGGAGGTGCTCTCTCTCCATCTGGAGTGCGGCGTAGGACCAGGCGTTCCGGAGCGCAAGGCCCGCCTGATCCGCGACCTGTTCAAGGAAGAGCAAGGTCGACTGCTCGTAGGCCTGCGACTGCACCGTCTGCATGGAGAGGACCGCGATCGCACGGCCTCCTTCCTTGACCGGGACCCAGGCCCTCGATTCCGCGTCACTGGCCAGACCCAGAAGCCCGCTCTCGCCGTCCAGCACCTGCCTGATCTCGGGCACGACGCGCAACCGGGGCCTGACAGAGACTCGCACCTCCCGGCCGAGCCGTCCCTGCAGGATGCGCAGGCGTTCGGGCCGTGTTTCGTCCGGTATGACCACCTCCAGGGTCTCTATGGGCAAGAGGCCTCCAAGGGTCTCTCGAAGCGCGGTGACGACGGCTCTTTCGTCTCGCGTGCTGGAAAGCGCCCTGGCGACGGCGTTCAGCGCCCACAGACTCACCGCCTGGTTGCGCGTCAACTCGTTCAGAGAGGCATTGCTCATCACCACGCCCAGATGGGCGTGAAGGTCTTCCAGGAAGCCGAGCTCGTCGGATGTTATCTCTCGGCGATCCGCGAGCTGATAGATGACCGCGCCCACCAGACCGCCCCGGTTCCAGACGGGCACCCAAATCATCACTTGTGGCCGCGTGGTGCTTCCAGGACCTCGCCCCTGCTCCATCACCATTTCCGGTGACTCGTAGCGGACCTCTGAGCGCGGGTCGGCAAAGTTGGCGGCGAAATTCGAGACCGAGAGCTGACGCCGGCGGACGTCCTGGAGCAGGCCGTGGTCGACGGCGCGGCTGTGGTACCAGCCCTCGTGTTCAAGCACCTGCAGATTTATCGGGTTGTAGCCGAAGATGGGATGCAGCTCGGCATAGAGGAGCTGTACGACGTCTGCTTCCGTCGCACAACTGGTGAGCGCTCGCGGTAACCGCGAACGAAGCTTTGCCTCGACCCCCGGCCCGCCGAGCTCCATGGCCGTATTCATGCTAACGCCGCCGGAGGAAATCCGCCTCTGGTCCAGTTCCCATCTGCACACAGGACGGGCGCCCGGCCCCCCCCCGGGCCGGCGGCTTGGCGGCCTGGGCCGGCGGCCAGGAAGCCGCCGCTCGGAACTGCCGCCGCCTCGCACGGATCCCCGCACGGGGCGCCCCCATTTAGTTCGAGATCTCAGTCAAACCAACCGCGATTCACGTCCTTCCCCTTTTTGCTGAGTAATTGCCTGCACCGGCGCCGTCCGCCCTCTTGATCAGTCGAACCAACCGCGATTCATCTCTTCCTCCCTTGTCAGTGATTGGCGATCTCGTCGCGTACGTCGCTGTGATCAGTCAAACCAGCCGCGGCTCATGTCTTCCCCCCTCTTTGAGTGATCGCCTGTCCGATCGCACGTCGTCGACTTCAATCGAACCAGCCTCCGTACATGATTCCTGCTCGTCGGTTTTCGAGGCACGCCGGAGCAGCTAGAGTGGGCCAGTCCCTCCGTCCCCATTTGCAGCCGCCCACCACCCAGGAATATGACCTCGTCCGCAGCGTTGGTCCCTAAGGGCTACCCCAGACGTCCCTACAGACTGTGTCCAGTATTCCACTCTTTCAGAGACCTAACAATCAGCCCATGCCACACGCATTTGTGGCGGTGGCACCCTCTGTGGGCCTCAGGGCGCGGGCTCAGGTATGCTGGCTTGGCTTGGGAGGTGGGGATCCTTTGTCTCTAGGGCCCTTCGGGCTGATTCGTCACAACAACCGGGTGGGAAGGCTCACAGCCGCGGTGCTGATCTCCTCGACTGGTGATCCGCTCACTTTGACTGTGTCTCTGGTCCTGCTCTACCAGGCGACCCGCACTCCGCTCGCGGTGGCCTTCGCCTTCGGCACCCAGATGCTGGCCGCACTGTCCGTCGGAGCCTTGCTGGGCGCCACCGCCGATCGGCTGGATCGCCGCCGGCTGATCGTCCGGCTGGAGATCATCCGCTTCCTCCTGGTGCTGAGCCTGCCCCTCCTGGTGGGGCTCTCCGTCTTCCTGCTCTACCCCGCGCTATTCCTGCTGGGAGCCGTCGAGGCGCTGGTGCTGCCCTCGCGCCAGGCGGCAGTACCCCATCTGGTCGCGCGTGGCGAGGTGGGCGCCGCCAACGCCCTCCTTCTCACCGCCACGACGCTGGGGCAGGCGATAGGGTTCGCGGTGGCCGGCCTGGCGCTGGCCCGTCTCGGCGATCCCCGCCTCATCTATGTCGCGGATGCCCTCACCTTCGCCGCCTCGGCTGGGATCGTGGCCTCGCTGGGCTCGCTGGGTGGGGGAGTGACGGCCACGAGGCTGCGGGGAGGCGTGCGCCGCGCCTGGGCCGTGCCCGGGGTGGCTCCCCTCCTGCTGGTCGCGGCCGCCACCGTTTTCGTCATCGGCATGCTGAACACCGCACTGCTGCCGGCCGCCTATCAGCTCTCGAACAGCGGTCCGAGCGCCTACACGCTGCTCGAGCTCTGCCTGATAGCGGGCGCTGTGCTGGGCAGCCTCGTCGCCGGTCGCATCACCACGCGGATCCGGCTACCGGCACTGGCCGCCGCCCTATGGGTCTTTGCGGCGGGCGTCGCGGGCGTCGGCCTGAGCCCCAACCTCTGGCCGGCCACCCTCGCCGTGGCCATCAGCGGCGCCGGCAACGCCGTCTACGCGGTGACCAACATGAGCGCATTGATGGATGCCGGGAGCAGTGTGAACCGCGGGACGATAATGTCCGCTCGCTTCACGCTCACCCAGGGCGCGAAGGCCCTGGGCCTCGGGGCGGGAGGGCTGCTGACGGGCTGGCTGGGCCCGCGCGGATCCTTCACCGCCTTCGGGGCCGGGCTCATGGCCGTGGCCATGGCGTACGCCTTTTTCCTGCTCAGCCGGCGGCGTGCATCGACCGCGGCGCCGGCCCTGCTCCGTCCACCGCCCGCCGCCGACCCTCCCGCCGGCCGGACCTCTACGCCATAGGCGCCGTGAGCTCGACCTGGATGTTGTCCGGGTCGCGGAAGGGCAGCACGTAGATGCCGAAGCCCTCCAGGGTCTTTATCTCTCCGTGCGGTATGCCACGCTCGTCGAAGAGCCTGACCGCCTCGTCCAGCTCATCGCGGCTGCTCACGTTGAAGCTCAGGTGGTCGAGGCCCACCCGGTCTTCGTCGAAGCGATCGCCCGCCGGGGCAACCGGCCTCAGGCCCAACAGCAGGTTGCCGCGAATCATGACGACGCCGCCGAAGAGAACCGGATACAGTGCCTCCGCCGCCGGGTCCCCCGGAGGCGGCGATTCCACGGCCACCTCGAAGCCCAGCAGGCTGGTATAGAACTCGCGGCTGCGTTCCACATCGGTGACCGTCAGCCGAAGGTGGTGGATACCGCCGGTTGCAATCAGACCCGCCACTCGTTTCCTCCTTCTTCCAGGTACAGGATGCTAGCCCCCAAAGGATCCTTGAAAGGAGATCAGCCAATGATCGTGGTGACTACAGAAGACGTCGTCGGACACCGGATCGTCGAGACCAAAGGCCAGGTCTTCGGACTGGTCGTCAGGAGCCGTGGGCTGGGGGGCAACGTCATGGCCAGCCTGCGCTCTCTGGGCGGTGGCGAGATCACGGAGTACACCGAGCTGCTGGAGGAGGCCCGCCGTCACGCCATCGACCGCATGGTCGGCAACGCCACCGCCATGGGCGCCAACGCGATCGTACGGATGATGTTCGACTCCTCCGAGATCGGACAGACGATGAGCGAGATCGTGGCCTACGGAACGGCGGTCGTCGTAGAGCCGGAGAAGTGAGGGGCCTCAGTTCTTGAGCGAGGGCTGCCGGCGGGCGCGGTCGCGGGCCTTGCCGTTGGCGTAGCGCATGGCCTGCAGCTTCGAGTGCACGCCCAGCTTCTCGAGGACGCGCTGCACGTGGCTTCGCGTGGTGGTGAGCCGTATGCCGAGCGTAGCCGCGATGCTCTTGTTGTCCAGGCCGCACCCGATCAGCTCGAGAACCTCTCGTTCGCGAGCTGTGAGCTGGTTGATCTCGTCGCTGTGGCCGTTGCGCTTCTTGAGCGACTGGCGCTGGATCGCACGGTATAGAAGGTCGGCCGGCATCACGACCTCACCCGCCGCCGTTCGCCTGATCACGGCCAGAAGCGCCATCAGCGGCAGCTTCTTGTTCACGTAGCCTCGCCACTCGGCCTCGACCGCGTTCAACAGCTCCTCTTCCGCGTCGTCGTTTCCGAGCATCACGACGGCGGCGCCGCCGTCCGTCCGTTGCGGAAAGTCCGGGGTATCCTGGGCCAGCTGCGAATCGACCAGGACGACCTGGGGGCGGTGACGCTCGGCGAGGGTGGAGGCCTCTTCGCGAGTGGCCGCCACGCCGACGATCTTCACCGTCGGGTCCAGCGATTCCAGCGCCTGCCAGAGAGATTCTGCGACCAGCCGCTGCCTTTCAAGGATGAGGACGTGGATGGGCGCCTCCATCTTCTTCTGCTCTTCTTCTCCCTTAGGAGCAGTCTTGATGCCAGGCACCGCCGGCACGGCGGAGCGTGCAGCGTCAGACTGCGCACGACCTTGTCCCTTTCTCCCGTTCAGGCTTCCCCGCACGCCTTTCAAAGCTCGCCCCGCTCATCGCCTCGCTCGATCGGCGGGAACGTCTGAGCCGGCACGCCGGCCGGCCACTTTCTTCCCCGCACAATCGAGGCTCTCGCTCGCCGACACCCGGTATTCGGCCGGAGGTCTGATTAACGAGCCATTACGAGCCCTTAAGACTTACGTAATCAGGAACGCGCCGGCGCATCGGGGTACCCATTCATCCCTCGAGGCTGCCGGGTGCCGGGGAAGTGCCCTCTGCCTTCTCTAGTGGCAGGCCCCCGTGCCTGAATCGGTGAAGGTGCCGCCAGGCTCGGGCAGGAACTGCCAGTCGTAGGACCTGGCGTGCAGCGTCATGCGCATGATGCCGAAGGTGTCGGCGTTGCGCATCTCGCTGTTGGGGGCCACCTTGGGGAAGTTGTAGTGGCTCTTGCCGCCGGTGCCGACCACGAACTCGCGGATGCCGCGGGAGGCGTCCGCGTGAGCCGACGGGTCCTGGGGCGCGAAGCGCTCGTAGTCGTGGTCGTGGCCGTTCAGCACGACGTCCGCCCCTGCCTTGTAGAGGTCCTGCCAGAGGGTGTCGTAGACGGGTTCGTTGCCGTGCTCACCGGAGCTGAATCGTGGCTGGTGCCAGTAGGCCAGCGTGCAGACGTTGTGCTTGGAGGCCAGGTCGGCCTGCAGCCACTGGTCCTGGGGCGAGCCGGGGCCGCAGCCGCCGATGGCGCCGCAGTTGCCGTTGAGGGCGATCATGTGCCAGGAGCCTAGGTCGTAGCTGTAGTAGCCCTTGGTGGGATCCCCGGCGGCTGCCCCGTAGTAGGAGTAGTAGCCGGTGGCGCCCGGGGTCTGGTACTCGTGGTTTCCGGGCACCGGCTTGGTTATGGCTTTGAACTGGCCCCAGGTCGGGTCGTACGCCCCGCTGAAACCGTCCAGCGTGCCCGTCTCGTATTGCTCGTCCCCCAGCGGCAGGACCGCGGTGGGCGCCAGCTGCCGGACCAGTCCTGCCGTCGTCTCCTGGTGACAGGTCGTGGGCGAGGCCGTGCTCCGAAGGCAGGCGATGTCGCCGGCGGTAGCGATCACGGGGTCATCGTTGCTCCGCGGACCGCCGCCGGAGGTCGGCAGCGGGGCGGGGCGGCCTCCGTACTCGCGGAAGTAGACGAGCTCCCCCGGCTCTCCCGGAGCCGCGCCGGTCTTGGGAATGAACATCGTGACGACCAGCGCAGGCGCGCCCGAGGGCGCCTTGACCGTGCTTGCCGTGGGATTGCCGAAGGCGGTGCTCCCGCCATGCGTCCTCACCTTGAGCGCGATCGCGCTGTCAAGTGTGCCGTCGTAGAGGTACGGCTCCCAGGGCGCGCCGGAGCTGGCGGCCACCTCGGCGAGCGTGAACGGCAGACCCTGGTAGACAAGCTCGTCCCGATCCCCGGTGCCCCCGGCGCCGCCCACCCCTACGAAGGTGGCGGCGAGCTTTTCGTCGCGCCTGGTGGCCCAGGAGGCGAAGTTCTTCAGGGTCCCCCGGGCAGGCTGATCGACGATGCCGTCCTTGAAGTAGTGGAAGTCGACCTCGATGGTCGACTTGTCGATGTTCGGCGACAGCGCCACCGAGTAGACGTCGGGAGTGCCCTCGGCCCCGGTGCTCGATCCCACCAGGGTGTGCGGAGCGTCGAACTTCCGGTCCGGACGAGCCGCCAGCAGCGCTTCCAGGTTCGGGTAGTGCAGAAAGCGGAGCCAGGCTACGGGCAGCTGGACCAGGCCCTTGTTGTCCGACTCCTCGATGACGAGGAACCCGCCGTCCGGCAGCGGCTTGATGGTGGGCTGCGAGGCGTGCGTGTCGAGGTCCGTCTTGTAGGCCCACTGGAGCACGTCGGTGGAGGTCGCCAGCTCCGCGTGGAAGACGCCGCCGGCGTCCGCGCTGTGATAGACGCCGAGGTAGCCCCCGGCGGGGCTCTGGATGACCTTCAGGGAGTCCATCGAGTGGTCGGCGTCGTCACGGGTGCCGTAGCGGTAGCCGGTGGCCGAGGTCACGTCTTCGATGATCCCGCGCAGCGCCTGCACCGGCGGCAGGCTGGGCGAGGCGGTGGGCCGGCTCTGGCCGCTCGCCGAGCCGCGGGTCAGGATGACCAGCTCGGGTGGATGCGCGTTCTTCCGGCTCTCCAGCCTGACGCTCTGGCGGCTGTTGGAGGTGATCGCGAAGGTGACCTCCCCCGGCCGGGATATGAAATTCGTCAGATCGACGCTGGTCCAGCTCTTCTCGGTGACGGGGCCTGAGGCCGCCACCACCTCTCCGTAGGGAGGAGCCGTGAGGGCCGTGATCGTGTGCTCGTCCCAGCCGCTGCCGTCGACGGGTCGCACCAGGTAGCCGATCGGGCTCGAGCCCTCGCTCCAGAGCCTGAGAGTCGCCTTGGCGACAGGGACCGTGCCGCTCTTGATCGAAAACCGGACGTAGGCGTGGACGGCGGGGATGGCGCTCGCGCGAAGGTCTTTCTGCGAGCCGTAGTTGGACTGCGGCTGCGCGCTGCTGACGTAGGCGTCGGCGACCGGCTTCAAGATGACGGTGTAGGCGGACGGCGAGCGCTGGGCGAGGAAGAAGAGCACCGCCGATGCGGCCACGACGATGGTCGCCGCTCCAGCCAGGAGGACGAGGCCGCGCCTTCCGATGAACCTGGACACGCCTGGTCTCATGGTCGCCACAGCCTCCCGATCAGCCCTTGCTGACCGAAAATCTGACCCTGCCTATGCCGCCCTGGATTCCCTTGTGCGCGTAGACCCAGAGCGTGTAGTCACCGGGCGGAGCGGTGGTCACCATGTCGATCTTGGCCATCCCGTTGCCGTTGGCCGTGGCCGCCTTCCACTGCACCAGCCGGCCCTGGTCGGCGACCACCTCGCAGTAGAGCCCCGCTGTCGGCGCCGGCTTGGGCTGCCCGTCGAGCACGGATTCGACGGCGATCGACACAGCCATCGGGGCACCGACCTTGACCGCGGCCGGGGCCGTGACCTTCACGGATAGGCTCTGGGCGAGGTCGACGTGCGGCGAGCTGCTCGGGGAGGCGGCGGGCTGCTGCAGGCGGCCCTGGCTGGCTGTGAGGGGAGCCACCGACTGGCCGGGATCCGAGACCTGGACCCCCCAGGTGGGATGGAGCCTGACCCGGCCGACCCCGTTGACCACGCGTTCCTCCACCCAGGCGCCGTAGAGGGTGAGATGCTGACCCGGGCTGGGCACCACAACCGACGGCTGATCGGTGGGGATGACGGCAGCCAAGAGGACTCCCCGGTTGGCCGCGGTAAGGAACCGCTGGTAGGCGGAATCGACGTTGACCTGCATCTTGAAGGTCCCGTCGGCGGGGTCCAGGTGGGCGGACTTGACGGTGCCGCTCACGGTGGCGCACTTGGCCACGACGATGAACCGGGAGGCGTCGTGGACGTGCGCCATCGGATCCTCACGGCAGCTGACCGGGCCTCCATACCAGGGCGGAGAGGAGAGCTTGGCCACCGATTGCCGGTCGTTGCCGGCGCCGAAGGCTGTGAGTATCACTCCCAGCCCCAGCGCCAGCGCGATGGCTACCCCCGCCACGATCACCAGTGGCCGCGAGCTTGGCGGAAATGGCCTTCCGACCCGGCCGGTCACCTTCTTGACGAACGCCCGTTCAGCCAGGCTCCTCACTCTGTCCCCTACCCCCTCACTGCACGTGGGAAAAATTGCCGTAGACACCTTGATCGCCGGTTACTACCAGCCGGAGGCGCGGCCTCACCTGCCGGGGAATGACCGCGGCCGTGAACGTCCCGTCCGGATTGGCCTGGCCCCCTCCCAGCACGACACCGCCGTAGCTGATCGAGAGCACCGTGCCCGGAGCGACGTTGGAGCCGTGCACCGTGATGATCCCGCCCCGCAGCGAATACGTCACCTCGGGTCTGGGAATCTCGTTGAAGGACGCATAGGTGCCTCCCTGCCCGGCCACCACCAGGTGGAACCGGGGGCGCGACCAGGGCGGCAGCGGGAAGCTGACCGACATCGACCCGTTGGAGTCCACCGTCGTGTGCCCGACCGGTTTCTTGTGATAGGTCACTGTCACCGGGGTATTGGCCGGCATCCCGCTCCCAGTCACCACCACGAGCCCGCGCTCCACCTTCATGTCGACCTTGGGCCTGGGAAGTCCGGTGAAGGAGGTGAAGCTTCCGTCGGCGTCGGAAACCGTCACGCGATAGCTGGGGCGCGTCCAGGGCGGCAGCGGGAAGCTGGCCGTGGCCGCGTTGTGGGCGTCGGAGACGGTCTGGGCGACGGGCTTACCGGCGTAGGTGACGGTGACCTGCGAGTTTGGCGAGAACCCCCAGCCCTGCAGAGTGACCACGCCGCCGGTCACCGTGTAGGTGACCTCCGGCCTGGGCAGCGGCTTGGTCACGCGGTAGATCCAGACCCGGGCCGCGTGGTCGCGGTAGACGGTGTGCACCAGCTGGCCGTCGTAGCGCTCGATCAGCCGCTTGAACATCCGCTGCCTCGCGGTCATGTCGATGGGCGCGTCACTGGACGGTTCGTCGATGCCGTCGACGGCGCGCGGGTCGTTGGTGTAGTAGACGAGGTAGGAGACTGTGCCGCTTTCTATCAGCTTCGGCGGCCAGTAGGTGACCCAGTCGCGCGGCGTGGCGTTCTGGGTCGGGGTGGGCGGCACCACGGCGCCCCCGGGGAGCACTGTGGCCAGCTGAAACCTGCCGTACGGGTAGGAGTCGCGATTGGCGTAGTAGGCGAAGACGTACTGCGCCGAGCCGCCGGACATGGTCATCACGCCGGCGTGGTCCGGGCTGTTCTGGCCGAGCCACTCAGCCGCCTCCTTCAGTCCCCCGAAGCTGTCGTTGGCAAGCACGGCCTGCAGGGAGGGGGCGGCGAAAGCCGCCATGGTGACCACCGCGGCGCCGGCCAGGGCCGTCCTCCAGACGTGGCGCCGGGCGAGCCAGACCAGGGCCCGCGCCGCCATCAAAGAGACCGCCGGGACCAGCGGCATCATGTAGTTGAAGGCCTTCAGGGGATAGAGCTGGAAGAAGCCCAGGACGACGACGATCCAGAGCAGCGGAAGCAGGTCCTCTCTCGCCCTTCGGACGAGGCCCAGCACCATCCCGGCTGCCCAGAGGGCCGGCATCACCGGCCCCTCGTAGCCCACCAGCAGCTTCGCGTAGTAATACCAGGGGACGTAGCTGACGCGACGGCTGCTCTGCGGCAGCAGGTCGAGGAACTGCTGCAGGCTCTGCGAAAGCTGGAGGAGCGCGGGAAGCATGCAGATCAGGAAGATCACCCCGCCCAGGGCCAGCCTTCGCCAGTCCAGCTTATTCAGCGACTTCGACAGGAGCACGTAGGCGACGCAGATCGGAAAGACCAGGATGCCCACGAGCTTGGCCTGGATCGCGAAGGAGGCCGCCGCCCCGAAGGCGGCCATCCAGAGCACCCTCCCCGTCCGCAGCCAGCGAACCAGGCAGAGCATGGAGAGGGCGAAGAAGAAGGTGAGCGTGGAGTCGAGGAAGGCCAGCCGGCCCAGGGACACGGCGTAGCTGCTGGCCGCCATCAGGATGGCGGAGAGGTACGCGGTGGGCCGATCGTAGAGCGTGCGCGCGATGAGCAGCGTGACCACCACGGTGAGCACGCTGAAGGTGGCGGCGACCGCTCGCGCGGCCAGGTCGTTGACGCCCACCGCGTGGTACACGGCGGCGACGAGGTGCTGATAGAGAAGGAAGTTCGAGTTACCGCGTGAGAGCAGGATGAAGTGCCGGCTCATGGGATGGACCCCGGCCAGCAGGGCGGCCTGGCCACCGTAAACCGCCTCGTCTCCGCGAAAGCCGACGTGGCCGAGCTGCCAGAGGCGCAGGAAGCAGGCGCCCGCCACCAGGGCGACCACCAGCACCACCTCCGTGGCCCTCCAGGCCCCCACCCGGGAGCCCAGGCGCAGCGCCCGGGCGGCGCCCGGGAGCTGGCTGGGTGAAGTGAGCAGCGCGGCCCTG
>CATPBP010000076.1 GCA_955652675.1 Candidatus Dormiibacterota bacterium | reverse complement strand
AGCGCTGGTACGCCAGGGCGGGCAGCCCCACCTCGACGGCGCCGAGCGCGAACAGGTTGAGGGCTGCGATCACCAGCAGGGTGGCCCGCAGCGGGACATCGCCCCAGACGTGGAGGACGCCGTCGCGCACGTCGGCCAGGGGGTTGGTCGCAGAAACGCCGGAGTCCCGGCCCCCGGCCGGCAGCAGCACCACGGTCGAGCTCGCCCAGCTGAGCCTGCCCCCCGACGAGTTCCCGAACATCGTGGAGAGCGCCCGGGACATGGCCGACGTTTGGCTCAGCAACCCTGACCGCTGGTGGCGTGACACCGTCGACCTGATCGTCTTCGGCCTGGAGACGATGCTGGAGAGGCGGCGGGAGCGGGCTCGCGGCGCCCCAGCCTGAGGCCGAACCGCCTTGGTGCGCCGCATCAGCAGCGTGCGCGGCGCCTTCGGCGAAAGCGCCACGAGTAGGCTAAGGCCATGCCCAAGCTGCTTTATGTCGCCGCCACGGGCTCCCAGGATCAGACCCGCTGCAGTCTCCCTTTTCACCTGGCGGCCAACGGTGCCGCGGCCGCCGGTTACGAGGCGGCGGTGGTTCTCGCAGGCGACGCCACCGAGCTCCTGAAGGCGGAGGTTCGTGACCCGGTTCGCGGGGTCGGCATCCCCCCGCTGGCCGAGCTCTTCGAGGCCTGCCGCGATCGTGGGGTTCGCATTCATGTTTGAAGGGGCTGCGCTGAGGCCCGTGGGGTCAGCGACAAGCACCTCGAAGACTGGGACGCCCAGTTTGTCAGCCCGCCCGACGTGGCCAGGCTCTCGCTCGACGCCGACCGCGTGCTGACTTTCTAGCCGAAACGACGATCTACGCCTCGAGCTGCTTCATCAGCTCGGCCTCGGGCCTGTCCAGGTCGATGGGCGCCGCGTAGGGGGCGTCCGCGCGCCTGCCGGTGAGCCAGTAGACCTCGAGGTTGTTGCCTTCCGGATCGACCAGCATCAGGCTGACGCTGGACCGGTGATCGAGCGCCATAAGGACGCGGACGCCACGCTCCTTCGCGCTCGCGTACACAGCCCTCAGATTTGCAAGGCTGTCCACCTCGAAGGCGACGTGCCGCGCCTCGGGCCGCGTCATGAAGGTGAGCTCCTGGAGCACATCGGCCGGCTGGCCGCTAAGGAAGATGAAATCACCGAGGCCGGGTAGAGCGCCCTGCATGGTTGAGGTCAGGCCCAGGAGGTCCCCATAGAACCGCGCAAGCCCTGCCGGATCCCTGGCCGGTAGAGCGACGTGGCCGAGCTTGACGTGATTCTCCATCACTTGCATCTCCATATTGATCTGAATTAACTTCAGGTGAATATGGAGAGACTAGCTGCCGTGGATCCCACCGTCAAGCGGAAGCCGCGGCGCTATGACGCGAGCGGCCGGAGGGCGGCAGCCAGGGAGACCCGGGCCCGCATCGTCGCCGCCGGCCGCCGTCTCTTCCTGGACCGCGGCTACGCGGCGACCCGGATGGCAGAAGTCGCTCAGGAGGCGGGGGTGTCGCTGGAGACCGTCTACGCGTCGGTGGGGACCAAGCCTGCCCTCATGCGGCACCTGGTGGAAATCGCCCTCTCGGGGACGGGTGAGCCGATCCCCGCCCTGGAGCGTGACTCCACGCACGCGATCCGGGCCGAGCCCGATCCTCGACAGAAGCTCGTGATGTTCGCGCGGGTCGTACGGCAGTTGAACGAGCGAGTGGCGCCGCTTTGGGAGGTGGTCAAGGAGGCGGCCGCCGGCGACGCGGAGCTGAGGGCGCTGGCGGAGGAATTCGACCGGCGCAGGGCTGGCCACATGCGGGTCTTCGTGGACCAGGCGCTGGAGGCGACCGGCACGCTGCGCCCGGGACTCTCGGCGGAGAAGGCGGCCGACGTGGTCTGGGCGACCAACTCCCCGGAATTCTTCCTTCTGCTGGTGCGAAACCGCGGATGGGATCCGGAATTCTTCGAGTGGTGGCTGGCCGACACCTGGACCCGGCTACTCCTCGCTGACGGGACCGGGCGAAGGTCTAGGAGAGCAGGCTCAGATGATCGTCGAGGGCGTCGGACATGATGCCGTCGGGTGCCAATTCGCACAGCGAGGCGCAGGTGTCCGTGTCCTTCGCCGTCCAGACGAAGACCCCGGCCCGGTGCCCCCGCAGACAGCTCAGCATCGGCGGGGTGGCCAGGTTGAGCTCCAGCATCGCGGCGTCCGCCCGCGCGGCCCGCATCCGCCCCGCCACCTGGCGGGCCTGCTCGCTCCGCGCCCCGTCGTCCGGGGCGGGAGGTCCGGAGACGGAGAGCCCGGTCAGCAGGCCGGGGCGGTCGTCCTTTATCGCAGCCAGGGCGGAAGCGCGCGACGAGCTGATGATCGTCCGCTCCCGAAGCCCGAACTCGTCGATCAGGCGGACCACGCGCGACTCGTCGCCGTACCCCTTCCAGTCGAAGCAGAGAAAGGCGTCGGTGGAGCGCACCAGGTCGAGCGCGGACTGGGCAAGGACCAGCTCTCCGATGCGCAGCAGCGGCGCGAGGTCTTCGACGGCCAGCTCGGGCAGCGGCACCGCCGCCCCCCCGACGCAGACGTAGGGGTCGTGCGACAGCACGAGCTCGCCGTCGCCCAGGTTGCAGACGTCAACCTCAATTCCGGGTACGCCGAGCTCGGCCGCGTGCGCGACGGCCGACAGGGAGTTTTCCTCGCGGCCGCAGCAGTGGGCTCCGCGGTGAGCGACTACGGCCGTCTCTGAGAATGGAAATCGCAATGCCAAGCTTCCGCCTATCAGTCTTCGGACTGACGGTTAGCCGGTAGCCAACCGACTGGATAGAAGTGGTTAAGCGGCCGAAATATTTCGGATGCGTGTCACAAAGCGACGGCGGGCGGCGCTTCTTGAGGCGTGAACGACGCGACGGTCCTGACCACCCACCAGCTCTCGAAGAGCTACGGTTCACGGCCCGCCGTGAAGCACCTGGACCTGGACGTGCGGCGTGGCGAGATCTTCGGCTTCCTCGGGCCAAACGGCGCCGGTAAGACGACGACGATACGCATGGCGCTCGGCCTGATCCGCCCCAGCTCCGGGCGCGTGGAGGTCCTCGGTTGCGACATCGCGCGGCAGAAGGCCGAGGTGCTGCCCAGAGTGGGCGCCCTGGTCGAATCACCCGCCCTCTACACCTACATGTCAGGCCGCGACAACCTGCGAGCCTTCGCCGCCGTGCTCGGCGGCGTACCGGCCCGGCGGCTCGACGAGGTGCTGGACGTGGTCGACCTGCGCGGCCGGCAGAAAGACCGCGTCGGCTCTTACTCGATGGGCATGAAGCAACGGCTCGGCCTCGCCGTCGCGCTGCTCCACGAGCCCGAGCTCCTGGTCCTCGACGAGCCGGCCAACGGCCTGGACCCGGCAGGGATCGTCGAGATGCGCGATTTGATGCGGCGCCTGGCGGCGAGCGGCAAGACGATCTTCGTCTCCAGCCACGTGCTGGGGGAGGTCCAGCAGATCTGCGACCGCGTGGCCATCATCAATCTCGGCCAGCTGGTCCGGGTCGCGCCCGTGGCCGACCTCATCGGCGCTCACGGGGAGTTCGAGGTGAAGCTCGAGAACCCGGAACGGGCGCTGCAGCTCGTACGAGAGCAGCCCTGGGGGAGCGGGGCGCGCCTCCAGGAAGGGACCCTCGTCACCACATCGCCGAGCGGACGGGGCCGTGACCTGGTCCAGTTCCTCGCTCAGGCAGACTGCTGGCCCGACGCCGTCAGCGAACGCCAGCACGACCTGGAGGAGATCTTCCTGGACCTCACCGCGTCCAACGGAGGAGTCAATTGAGCGCCAGCGAGAGCGTCCTGGTCCAGCCCGATACCGTGCGGTTCAGGCCCCCGCGGCCAAGTTTCCCCGGGACGGTGCGGGGCGAGCTGCTGAAGGCCAGCCGCCAGCTCACGACCTGGGTGATGCTCGGCGTGGCGCTGCTGCTCTTCTCCATCTTCGCGCTGGCCCTGCTCTCGGCCGACCAGGTCAGAACGCAGCTCCACGCCAGCCCGCTGGCCTGGTACTACACGGTCCTCGACATCCTGCTGTCTCTCTTCGACACCGGCTCCGGGATCTTCCTGCTGGTCGTGTCCGCCCGGCTGATGGGGATGGAGTACAGCTCAGGCACGATTCGGATCCTGCTCGCGCGGGGCACCGGCCGGGTCGAGCTCCTGGCCGCCAAGCTGACCGCGCTCGCGATCGGGGCGCTCGTCCTCCTGGCCGGCTTCCTGATCCTGGCCGGCGCTTTCCTGTCGATCCTGGTCCGCTCCTGGGAGGGCAGCTTGCACCCGCTCGCGGCGCTGCCCGCCGAGGCCTGGCACTACACGGAGCTGCAGATCGTCGTAGCGCTCATCAGCATGGGCGTCTGCATCCTGCTCGGGACCACCGCCGCGGTGGTGGGACGCTCGCTCGCCTTCGGTCTGGCCGCCGCCCTCGCCTTCTTCCCCACCGACAACTTCGGCACCATCGTCCTCTCGCTGCTCACCAGGGTCACCGGCAAGGACGCCTGGAACCAGGTCAGCGCCTATCTGCTGGGGCCGGCCCTCAACCAGCTGCCCGTCCTCCTGGAGCCGCAGCGCCAGGCCCGCGCCGCATTCGCGGTGCCGCTCGTCAAGGTCGACGCGACGCACGCCCTGGTCGTGATAGCCGCATACGGAGCGATCTTCCTTGCAGCTTCGGTGATCTTGACGGCGCGCCGGGACGTACTGGAGTAAAACCAATCACCCTGCTCGGGCAAACCCCCCTGCTCGAGTAGAACCCCCTATCGGGCGGCGAGGGGGCCGGGGCCCTCCTCGCCGTTCCGACCTTTCGAGCTTCGACCGGTTCGGAGTATGGTTCCGCGGCGATGCTTCACCGGCTCCAGGCCGCGGCGCGTCTCTGTATCCTGCTGGGTTCCCTGGCGGCGGCCGCCTGTACCTCGCCGCTGGACGCGCTGACCGGACCCTCGGCCGACGAGCTGGCCAGTCGGGCCTTCGCCGGCCTGGCGAGCTCGCGCGTCACCCACCTCTCCGGCAGCTTCGTCAA
Source organism: Candidatus Dormiibacterota bacterium (assembly GCA_955652675.1). Lineage (GTDB taxonomy): Bacteria > Chloroflexota > Dormibacteria > Dormibacterales > Dormibacteraceae > Nephthysia. Next base: position 3,921 of record CATPBP010000076.1, on the reverse strand, counting down.
CGCCGGCCGCCATTTCTCACTCGACTGCACGGTCAGCCGCGGCGGCGACGCCCACGGCGCCGTCCAGGTGGACGATCGAGCCTACGAGCTGCTCGTGAGCGGGGGCCAGACCTACGTTCGCGGCCAGCAGTTCTGGTCCGGCTACGGCGACCCCGGCGTGGCCAGGCTTTACGGGGACAGCTGGGTGGCGTTGCAGGCCAACGCAGTCAGCACGCTGGGCGGGCCGGCCGGCCCCTGCGCGGTGGCTCGAGCGCTGCCCGACCGCCCCCTGCAGATGAAGAGGGAAGGCGAAGCCCGGATCGCCGGGAAGCCGGCCGTGGAACTCAGCGACTCGGGCGGGAGACTCTACGTGAGCAACGACGGGCAGCCCCGGCTGCTGCGCATGGTGAGCGGCCGCGGCTACCGGACGCCGGACGGCAGTTCCGACCTGCGGCTCGACTTCGATTACCCGACGCGGTTCCAGGTGGCGGCTCCGGGCACCTTCATCAAGCCTTCCGACCCGCAGTCGTTCCCCGCCCACTATCTCGCCGAGGGCGTGAAGATCGGCAGGTGCGACGCCTCCGGCTGTGCGCTCACCGCCAGCGTGAGGAACCTGGCCGGTCCGCCGGCGGGCCAGTCAACGGCCACCCTGAAGCTCCGCGGCGGGGACAACAGCGAGCTCGGGAGCTGCACGGTCAACCTCCCGGCGATCGCCTATCAGCAGGCCCAGGACGTCTCCTGCACGGTCAGCGGCAACGCCTGGGCGGCCTTCTACAACAACAGCCAGAACCGGCAGTACTTCGCGCGCGTCACCGTCCAGAACCCGCCCTACGATAGTTAGCCCATGTACGGGCCGGTGATCCAGGGCAGCTGCTTCAGGCTGCGGCCGCCGCGGCCGGAGGAGGCGGCGGTGATGATCGCCTGGTTCGAGGACCTGGAGGTCACGGCTCGGCTCCTGCGGCGCTGGCCGCCTTCGCTCGATGAGGAGCAGGAGTGGCTGAAGAAGACGGCTGCCGACCCCAACTCCGTCTTCTGGGTGATCGAGCACGAGGGCCGGCCCATAGGCGTTACTGCCATTGAGGGCATCGATTGGGTCAACGGGCGCGGCAAGACGGGCACCTTGATCGGGGACAAGAGCTTCTGGGGAAAGGGCATAGCCAGCGAGGTGATGCGGCTGCGCGCGGACTTCGCCTTCCGGGAGCTGCCGCTGCGCAAGCTTCAGTCTGGCTATCTGGAGGGTAACGAAGCCAGCCGCCGGGCCCAGGCGGCAGCCGGCTATCGGGAGGTGGGCCGCTTCCACGCCCAGTTCTTCCGCGAGGGCCGCTGGCTGGACGAGATCCTGACCGAGCTCCTCCGCGAAGACTGGGAAAAGAAGCAGGCTGATTCGGCTAGCTGAGGGCTGCGACCAGGCGGTCTATGTCTTCGGGGGTGTTCCACCAGCCGCAGGAGGCACGGAGCCAGCCGTTGGGTAGGCGGCGGATCACGACGCCCACCTCTTCGCAGCCCTCCACGGCCAGGTCAGGCGACTCGTCGGTCGTGAAGGCCACCAGCGTGGCCTGGTCAGCCTCGCTCAGCACCCGGATTCCCGCCGCCGCCAGCGCCTCCCGGCAATAGCGGGTGATCTCCGCCCCCCGCTCGAAGCGGTCCGCCGGCAGGTCTTCGACCGCGGCCAGGAAGCCGGCGGCCAGCGAGCCTGGATGGAAGAGCATCTCCAGGCGGGCGCCACCCGTGCGCTCGGGAATTCCGGTTGCCGCCGCGTCGATCACGAGCCGCGGCCGCAGCCGGTCGGGGTCCGCCACGTAGAGGGCGCCGGTCAGCTCCGGGCCGCAGAGCCACTTCTGACCCGAGACGGTGTAGTAGTCGGCGGCGGTCACGTCCACCGGGATGGCGCCCACCGACTGGGCGCCGTCGACCAGGACGGGCAGGCCGCTCTGGCGCTTGATCTCCGCGACCGGCATCACGTGCCCGTTGAGCCAGAGCACATGGGAGAGCGCGATCAGCCGCGTGTGGGGGGTGACCGCCTCCAGCACGGCCTCCAGCGCCTCGGCCGGCGGCCGATCCGCCACGGCCCCCACTCGGATGGCAGCACCCGAGCTGCCCAGGGTCCCGACGAGTCCGAAATGCTCTGCGTCGGTTGTCACCACCTCGTCCTCGGGTCCCAGGCCCAGGCCGGAGATGACGATGTGGCAGCCCTCTGTCGTGGAGCCGGTCAGCGCAAGGTTCTCAACCGGCGCTTCCAGACTCAGGGCAAGCCGCTGCCGGAGCTGTTCGCGCAGCTCCATCCTGGCTGCGAAAGCCCCGTGGGCCCCGCGCCCCACCTCCAGGCTCCGCCGTTCCCAATCGGCCATCACATCGGCCGTCCTGCTTGAGAGCGGCCCCACGCTGCCCGCGTTCAGGTAGGCGACGCGCTCCAGCACGGGAAAGGAGTCGCGGCGGCCGATCACGCCTCGACCAGGGCGATCGGGCGCACCGGGGAGCCGGTCGCGCCCTGGATCTTGAGCGGCAGGCAGACGAACGTGAAGTCGCTCACGCCCGCCTCGCCCAGCTCCTCGAGCATCAGGTTTTCGACGATGTAGACGCCGGCGCGGACCAGGAGGAGAACGTGGCCGGGGAGCGTGAACCCCAGCTCCGGATCGGCTTCGCCGGTCCAGTCCCAGGCCATGTTGTCGGCTCCGACGGCGAGCACGCCGACCTCGGCCAGCCAGCTCGAGACCTGAGCCGCCATCCCAGCGCCCTTCAGGTAAAGGGCCGGGTCGGCCCAGTTGCGGCCGTTTCCCGTCCGGATCAGCACTACATCGCCCCGGGCTGGCTGCACTCCCTGATCATCAGCGGCTGCCTTCACCTCCTCGAGGCCGATCCAGCGGGCCGGCTCCACAAGAGCGCCCTGGTGGCGGACCAGATCGATGAGGAGGCCGCGGGCGAAGATGGCGGGCAGGCGATCGGCGCCCAGCTCGGTGAAGCCGAAGGTGCTCTGCACCCGTCCCTCGGCCGGGATTCCCCCGTACAGACGCATGTCCTCCGCCTGGTGGGAGAGTGCGTCGATGTGGGTCCCCGCGTGTTCACTCGTGATCAGCACTCCGGCCGCGCCCGTCCGCCGCTCGGGGCCGCCGGCCTGGTGCCGGCGGTGGAGAAGGTAGGCGTAGCCGGGCGGCTGATGCGCGGGGTGCATGGGCGCGCCCTGGTGGCGCGGCTGCTCGAGATCGAACAGACGCCCGCCCCCGAGAGCGGTCACTAGGGGCGGCGGGGTCGGCCGGGGGTGACGAGGCGGACGATTCCCAGCAGGAGGACGGCGCCCAGGACCGCCACCACCAGGCTTCCAAGGAAGCCGTAGGTCGTGCCGGGCGAGACGAAGAGACTCACCAGGAAACCGCCGATGAAGGCGCCCACGACGCCTATGACGATGTCCATCAGGCATCCCATGCCCCGGCCGCGGACAAGCCGGCTGGCGATGAAGCCGGCGAGCAGGCCGACGATGATCCAGGAGATCAGCCCCCCCGGGTTGAGCACAACGTTCTGCATAGCTCAAGAAGTATGGGACAGCCGGCCTGGTTCCCTCCCCCTCGCGGGGAGGGACAGCTATGTCTCCTTCCGCGTGAGGGCGGCGCGCAAGCGCTCCAGGGTCGCCGGCTTTCCCAGCAGGTACAGGGATTCGAAGAGCGGCAATCCCACCGAGCGGCCGGTGACCGCCACCCGGACCGGGGCCTGTGCCGCCGCCAGCTTTAGACCGTGCGCCGCGCCGATCTCCTGCAGCCGGCTTTTCAAAGCCCCCGGCTCCCAGTCGGCCAGCTCCTCGTAGGCGGCCACGAAGGTCTCCGCCGAGACGGGCTGCCCGTCCACGACGATGCGTTCGCGGATAGAGGTCAGATGCGGGCTGGTGAACAAGCCGGTGCGCAGGCCCCGCGCGCGCAGCAGGCTCTCGATCATCCGGGCGGTCGAGGTCTT
>CATPBP010000075.1 GCA_955652675.1 Candidatus Dormiibacterota bacterium | reverse complement strand
GTTCCGGCGTAGGCGCCTGCGTGGCGGCCGGGACCGGAGTCGCGCTCGGCGTTGACGCGGTGGCCGATCCACCACATGCCGCCGCCAGGAATCCAAAGGTAAGAGCCACAGCGCCAGCCTGCAGCTTGTTCAGTCGCATGATCTCTCTCTTGTCGCTCCGTGATTGGTGAATGACGAACGGCCGTTGACTCGAGAGGTACTACGGTCAGAGGTGACACCGTCACCCAGCCTTCCCTCCCCGTGCGGGGAGGGTCATGAAGGGACAATTTGCTTTCGATGGAGCGGACGCAGGTGGTGATATTGGGGGCTGGGCCGGCGGGGTTGTTCCTTTCGCATCTGCTCCACCTCGGCGGCATCGAGTCGGTGGTCCTGGAGCGGCGGGACCGCGCTTACGTCGAGGGCCGCGTGCGGGCCGGGGTGCTCGAGTTTGGTGCTGCGGAACTTCTACGCGAAGCTGGACTGGGCGGGCGGATGGACCGCGAGGGACTCGTCCATCGTGGCATCAACCTCCGCTTCGCCGGACAGCGTCATCGCCTCGACTTCGAAGACCTGGTCGGGCGCGGGATCCTGGTCTACGGCCAGCAGGAGGTCGTCAAGGACCTGATCGCGGCCCGCCTGGCTGCGGGAGGGACGATCATCTTCGGGGCCGACGCCGTGCGCATCGAGGGCATCGAGAGCACCCGGCCCACTGTCGCATACGACACCTCGAGCGGTCAGGGCGAGCTGGCGGCCGACGTGGTGGCCGGCTGCGACGGCTCCCACGGCACCTCCCGAGAAGCGCTCACAGGGGCCAGACGCTTCGAGCGCATCTATCCGTACGCCTGGCTCGGGATCCTCGCCCAGACGCCTCCCGCCGCCGAGGAGCTGATCTACGCCTACCACGAGCGTGGGTTCGCGCTCCACAGCATGAGGTCTCCGGCCGTCAGCCGGCTCTACCTGCAGGTGGCGCCCGACGAGGAGCTGGATAGATGGCCGGAGGCGCGCATCTGGGAAGAGCTGCGCCTCCGCCTCGATGAGCCATCGCTGCGCCCGGGGCCGGTTATTGAGTCGAGCATCACGCCGATGAGGAGCCTGGTCATCGAGCCCATGCAGGCTGGACGCCTGTTCCTCGCCGGCGACGCCGCGCATATCGTCCCGCCCACCGGCGCCAAGGGCATGAATCTTGCCCTCGCCGATGTCAGCGTGCTCGCCGGGGCACTGCTTGAGTGGTACCGCTCAGGTTCAACGGCGCTGCTCGATAGCTACTCCGCCGATTGCGCTCGCCGCGTCTGGCGCGCTCAGCACTTCTCGTCCTTCATGACCCAACTCCTGCATCGCGACCCCCAGGGCGATCCCTTCGAGCACCGGCTCAGGCTCTCGAACCTCGCCTACCTGAGCGGCTCGCGGGCCGCTGCGAAGTCCTTGGCCGAGAACTACGTGGGTGCGGCAACGGGCGCCTTGGGCTGACAGACGAGCGGTCAAAAGCTTTCGCGGAAAAGGCGTCTCAGGACAAGCATGAGGACCAGGATGAAACCCCAAGAGTATTCGGCGGCGGTGGGACTCCACTGCGCCACGGGGATGGATAGCAGGAACACGAGCGGTGCGGTGGCGGCTCTCAAGGCGTGATGCACGATTACCCGGGAGCTGACCTCCGGGCTTATGAGGCGATGACCGATCGCCGCGTATAGCCATGTGGCCAGCATCACGGTTCCCCCCAGCGCGAGCGTCAGGGTGTAGAAGACCACCGCGACGGCTGTGTTCCCGTACAGACCGAGGATGGAGATCGGGTACGGCATGAAGGCGATGCAGAGCAGGAGCGCCAGGTTGAGCACTGTCAGAACGCCATCGGTCTTGACGATGAGCAGGAACATCCGCCGGTGCCCAACCCAGAAAAGGGCGATTACCGCGAAGCCGATTGCATAGGTGACGATCTTCGGTATCGCGTCGAAGAGCTGGACCGTGAGCTTACCGGCAACCGCACCGCCGGAGATCTCGGGCACTGTCAGCTGCAGCACCAGCAGCGTGATGGCTATTGCGAACACTCCGTCGCTGAGAGCCAGCAGTCGGCTGAACTCTTGCTGGTGCCTGGATTGGTTGGGCAAGAGCGACTCGCTCTCCTCGTCGTCCAGCGACATGGAGCCATAGGTTAGGGCCGGAAGTCCGGTCGTCCGGGTGGTAGACGTTCGGGGCAAGATAGGCCCGTGAACCCCATTGGCTGGGTGCAAGGCTTGGAGGGGCTGACGCTCGCCCTGGTCATCTGCGGGCTCCTCTTCCTCGAGGAGACCGGCGTTCCGCTGCCCTTCGCGCCCGGCGATCTCCTGCTCGCCATCGCGGGCATCGCCATCGCCGCCGGCAAGGTGCAGCCGGTGCCGATGGTCGCGGCCACGTTTGCCTCCATCGTCGCCGGGGCTCTCTTCGGCCGAGAGCTGTTCGCCCTGCTCGGTTGGGACCGCCTCATGAGGGTCGCGCGACCTCTTCACGCGCAAGTGCCGCTGGAACGGGCGGCCCAGATGCTGCAGCGAAACGGCTGGCGCGCCGTATTCATGGCTCGGCTGATTCCGGGGCTCAGAGTGCACACGACCCAGGTCGCGGGTGTCAGTGGCATGCCGCGGCTCACGTTTCTGGCCGGCCTCGTCCCCGCCACCGCGGTGTACATCGCGGCGTTCCTGGGACTTGGCGTCGCCTTTGGCCGGCCGATCCTCCGCGTGATCCATGACGCCGAGCATCAGGTGCTGATCGTCGTCGTCGTGCTTGCCGTGCTGGCCGTTCTGGTGCTCTGGCTGCGGAGCCGGGCGCGGCGGACGCTGGCCGCGGCAGGAGGCTGGCCAGGGGTCTTCAGATTCCGGCTCGACTCCCCCTCCATCGTTCTCATCCCGATCTGCATCGGTTTGAACTTCACCGGTCACGCCATCGCCGTGGGGCTGAAGCTGCCGCTCTTCCTGGACTCGATCGGGACCGTACTCTGCGCCGTTCTGGCCGGCCCCTGGGTGGGAGCCAGCGTGGGTCTGGTCACGAACCTCCTGAGCTCCAACACCGTCGACCCGATCGCCGCTCCCTACTCGGTGGTCTCGATCGCGATCGGTTTCGCTGCCGGGTTGACCAGGTATCGCGACCGCCAACCTCGGCTGGCCGACTGGCTTGCGCTCTGGCCGGTCTGTTTCATGGTGGCCTCACTGCTTTCGACTCCTCTCAACCTTCTGCTCAACGGAGGACGGAGCGGCGTTCCCCTGGGCGATGCGTTCTACAGCTACCTCCTGCACGCTCACTTCCCGTCTTACACAGCCGCCTACATCAGCGAGGCCGCGATCGACCTTCCCGACAAGCTCATCACCGTGCTCGCCGCCCTGCTCATCTACCGCGCCCTGCCAACCCAACAGGTGCAGCCCAGCGCGATCGAGCTCGACCTGGTCGAGGCGTTCTTCTTCGTCTTCCGCTCCCCCCGCTGGCTGCCCAAGCTTGTGATCGCGGCCCTCTGCGTGCTCTTTTTCTGGCTGCTGGTGCCGTTCTTCCTGTTCTGGGGATATTCGGTTGCAGTGGCTCGCCGCGTACGGGAGGGCGACCACTCCCTGCCGGCCTGGGATCGCCCGGGGCAGAAGATGGCCGACGGCTTCTTGATGACGGTGGTCTTCTTGATCTGGAATATTCCCGGCGTGCTGGTGAGCCTTCCCGCCGATTTCCTCAACGCCAACGCAGCGTGGGACGCCATGGCCGCGGTGGGCGCGGTGTGGGGACTCTTCGTACTCCTGGCGCAGCCGGCGATCTGGGCGCAATACCTGGAGGGCGGCTTCGCCGGCGGTCTCGACGTTGCCGCCATCGCCCGCCGCCTCAGGTTCAACGTCGGCCTCACTATCGTGCTGGGCGCACTCGGCATCGTGATGTCGGCGCTGGCGGCGAGCGGACTCATCGCAATCGGAATCGGCGTGCTCTTCACAGTGCCCTACGCGAGCTGGGTGGCCGCCCACCTCTTCGGAAGGTACGCCCGCCTGACCGACGAGGCCGTCCCCCTACCCAACCCATCCATGGCACCGGCATGAGTGTCAATTCCCTCCCCAGCAGGGGGACGGAATTGGCCTTACTCCGTGTTCAGGAGCTCTATTCGGTGGCGTATGTGGGCGGGTTTGGCGGCGGCGACCAGGGCGTCCAGTCTGGCCAGCGCGACGGGGGTGGTGTCGTGCGACTCGATGCGCACCACCATCTCGCAAGCGGGCGAGCCGGGTAGCGGAGCGTCGGGCTGGGCCGATGACGCGGTGGCGCCGGTCTCTTCAATCTCGACCCTGGCGCCCGTCAGCGTCTCCAGGCAGCTCACCAGCCCCCGCGCCGTTCCCCGTGTCCGATAGAGATGCGTGGCGCCGGCGAGGAAGTCTCGACGGCGGGAGAGAGGCCAGCTGTCGTCGGCCTGGACGGCCAACCAGCCCCCCAGCCAGGAAAGGAAATCCTCGGGCGTCAGGCGCGGATCCAGGTAGGCGTCGAAGTTGTCGAGGGCGCCCAGGACCGGAGCCAAGACCTCGTCCAGCCCTTCGGTGAGCCCGCGGGCGAAGCCATCCTCCTGGTAGATGG
>CATPBP010000074.1 GCA_955652675.1 Candidatus Dormiibacterota bacterium | reverse complement strand
GTGCCGCTGGCGGCCCGCCGCGCCGCGTCCCCGGCCGCCCAGGCTCAGGTGGCCTGTCGGGCCCAGCTCGGCGCGGCCGTGGTTGACGGCGTCCAGGGAGTGGCCGAGCTTCTCGCTTTCGACCGGGAATCGGCCCACCTCGGCCGCCTGGAAGAGATCGGAGGCAGGCTTCGCCGCGCCGAGCGGCGCCTGGCCCTGGTGCGTGGCCTGTCGGCGGGCACGGCGGCGCTGGTGGGCAGCCTCACCATGGCCGCCGTGCTGCTGGTGGCCATACCGCTGGTATCCGCGGGGCGCCTCGACCCCGTCTACCTGGCCGCGGTGCCACTCACCGCGCTGGCCGCGCTCGAGGCCGCCGCGCCGCTGCCGGCGGCGATCGAGCACCTGGAGCGCAGCCTGGCCGCGGCCGCAAGACTCTTCGAGCTGGTCGACGCCCGGCCGGCAGTGCTGGAGCCCGAGGTGAGCGGTCCGCCGCCCGCGGCGGGCACCATCGAGCTGCGAAATATCAGGTTCGCCTACGGGCCAGGGGAGTCACCCGTGCTCGACGGCCTGGACCTCAGCGTCGGTCCAGGCGAGCGGGTGGCGATCTTGGGGGCGAGCGGAGCGGGGAAGACGACTCTCGTCAACCTGCTGCTCCGCTTCTGGGAGGCGCAGGAGGGTTGCATCCGGATCGGCGGCAGTGACGTGCGCCAGAGTCGCTCGGAGGACGTCCGGGCGCTCTTCTCGGTGGTGGCCCAGGACACGCACCTGTTCGGGGGGACCGTGCGCGCGAACCTGCTTCTCGCCCGCCCCGAGGCATCGGAGGAACAGGTGGTGGCCGCCTGCCGCCAGGCGAACATCCACCACGTGATCGAGAGACTGCCTCTGGGCTACGACACCTGGATCGGGGAGAACGGGCTGCTGCTGAGTGGCGGAGAGCGGCAGCGGCTGTCCGTGGCCCGCGCCATTCTTAAGGACGCGCCCGTGCTGCTCCTCGACGAGCCGACGGCGCACCTCGACTCCGAGACGGAAGCCGCCCTTCTCGACGGCATCCAGACGCTGATGGCGGGCAGAACGGTGATCGCTGTCGGCCACGAGCCGCTGGCGTCAGCGATCGGAGCCAGGGTGCTGGTGCTCGACCACGGCCGTCTCCGCCCAGAAGAAGGCCGTCTAGATGGGGAGGATCAGCTCAACGCCTGCTGAGCGGACGTCGAGCTCGAGGTGCAGGCTCTCGATGGGCGGCCGGGAGGGGAACCACCGGATTCCGTGCGTCGCGGCGGGACCCAGGCGTCCCAGCACATGCTCTACCAGCAGCGCCTGGACGTCGTCGACGCCGTAGAGCTGAACGGCCGTCGCGTCTTCCCAGGAGACGCCCATGGCGTCGAGCCGGGCTGAGAGCACGCCCATCATCGATCGCAGCATCGTCACCCCGTCGCCAGGTCCCTCCTCCGGCGCCCCGGAGAGTACGAAGGCCGGCCGGCCGCGACCTCCCTCGACGGTGTACGAGAAGCCGAACAGGCTTGGCTCGGGGACGCCGCCCGCGACCGCCGCCACGTTCGTGCGCGCAGCCGGCATCAGGTCCCCCACGGTCAGGCCCAGCGCCCAGAGGCGCTCCACGTAGGCGCGGTTGAAGGCGGTGAACCCATCTGCTGTCAACGGCGCCGGGATGCGAAGCTCGAAGCCGGCGATCGCCTGCACAGGTCGACCGGCGCCCGCCACATGGCGGACGGCCGCCGCCAATCCACCCTCCAGCGCCGGTGGGCGTTCGAAGGCTGCGTGGACCAGGTCGAACCCTGGATCGACCAGGGCGCCCTCCGAGAAGGGGCGTCCCTCGGCGGCCAGGAAGCGGTAGTTTCCGGAGGGGTTTGCTGCAAGCATCTCGGCCGCAATCATGGCCTGAAGCGTGGTGACGCCGTAGCGGGAGACGCAGCCGGGAGCGGGTACCTGGCCGGCTAGCAGAGCCATCCATTGGGGCATGGGGGTGGCGGAAGTATCCGATCTGCCCCGAGGGCCGAAGACGGCCGTTCGCCGCGGCCCCCAGCGTGGTATGAAGTGGGGAAGGGGTGGATCGCTGCCATGGGTTTGGAGACTCCTGAGACCGAGCGCATCGTCGTACCGGAGCCCGCGCCGTGGCAGGTTCCGGCCCCCGGGCCAGCCCCCGCGCCGGTCCCGGCCGGACCACCGTGACCGAGCATGCTGAAGGCATGCTCGGCTGGCGCCTCTGGCGCCTCCGCGACGGACAGCTGTGCTCGTGGGCCGTAACCTACGAGTGGAAGCAGGGCAGCAACAGCGCGACCTGTCTCTCACCTAACACCGCGCGCTGCACGCACTCGCCGGGTCGCCACTGCCAGTGCGGCTTCTGGGCGCTCAACAGTCCACTCGACTGTCTGGCAAGAGGCCGCTACGACGGTATCGGCTGGTCCCCGGTGATGGGCCTGATGCGGGGCTGGGGCACCGTCGCGCTCCACGGCAGGGAGGGGTTTCGCGCCCAGCATGCCTCCGTGGTGTGCCTTTTCAGCGACTGGCCGTTCATTCCTCGCGCAATGCGGCTGGGAGGAAAGGGCTGGGTGCGCTGGTGGCGGATTCTGTCGCTGCTGCTCCAGGGCGAGGCCGGTCCGGTGCCGGACCAGCGCGAGCGTCTGGGAAGGCTTCCCGAAACGGCTCGCGCTTACGGCGTCCCTCTGGTTTCAATCGCCGATTCCATGCGCCTCGGCTTGCTGCAGGAGCTTTCCGTCGGGACCCCGGCGCTCGACGAGATAAGGGCCTGGCTCAAGGTAGCCGCCGAATAAGCACGAATCGGGCTAAGCTAGCGCGGGCGGGCGGCCGACTGGTAGAGGTCTATGTAGCGGTCGACGACCGCGTCCATGCCGCAGAGCTCTCGCAGGACCTTTGCATTTTCCTCGGTCCAGCGCGCCTCGAGTCCGTGGTCCTCCAGGACCGTCAGTGTGCGATCAAGCGCTGCATCCAGGATCTTTTCGTCGAGAAGATGGAGGCCGCCGAAGTCTGGCAGCTGTCCCAACTGGTCCACGTCACCCAGCGAGATGTAGTGAGGAACGTGGTCGCGCAGGTACCTCTTGAATACCGGGTACTCGAGCAGCACCAGCGGACGTCTGGCCCAGACGGATTCGATCAGCTGGTTGCCGAAGCCCTCGTGCTCAGGCGGGTAGCAGACGATGTCGGCGGCCTGATAGGTCCCGTAGAAGGGGTAATGCTCGGTATCCCCGGGAACATACTGACGGTCGGCGACGACCGCGTTTCCTGCATATGCCAGCGTGATGCCGCTCTGCCGAGCATAGGCCAGGAGCCTGGCGAAGTAGTCCACGTTTTCGTCGAGCCCTGCGCCCTGTGGTAGCAGAAGCACGACGCGGCTCTCTTTGGAGAACCGTCGCCGGCGGCTGCCCACACCGTCAGGAGCGCTCTCCAGACTGGCCCGCTTCTTTTCGAGCGCTCCGACGAACTGGATGGCGAGCTCGATGGCCTTGTTGATGGCGACCCTTGCCGGCATGGCGACCACGATGTCCTCGGCGCTGACAGAGGTTCCGTCGCCGACCAGGATCTCCAGGTCATTGCGAAACCTGTGCTCGTCGATGGAGGACCTCTCCCGCTCGAAGTCGAAGCCGTCGGGAACCACCACGCCCTCGATGCCGGTCCTGGCCCGCAGGTCCTCTGCTGCGATCGGATTGATCACGACGTTCCGTGCGTTCGGCAGGTCCGGGCACATGATCCTGGACATCAACTCGGCAACCCGTCGATAGGGGGTCTGGAAGTTCCGGGCGTTCGGTCCTTCCCAGTAGAGGTCGTGGTGTTGAAGGACAAATCCTAGCTCCGGTCTCGCCAGCGCCAGCTCGTAAAAGGCGAGCGTGGCGGGAAGGTTGTAGGGGAGAGACATCAGGTTGCGGATGTGCAGCACTCGAATGTCGTGCTCCCGTATGTGCTGCTCGACCCGGCGGCGTATGGGGACGGCCCGCGCCGCGATGTCTTCCAGGAGATCCGACTCGACGGAATGCCGGTCCCGGGCAGGTTCGTAGGAGGCGGGCGCGAAAATCCTTCTCCGCAGGGCGAGCGCTTCTGCTGACCGGTAGGAGAGCTCGGGCAACACGAGTCCAGCGGTTTCCGGTGGCAGGTCGGAAGCACAGAGATAAATGGGCCAGCCGAGCCTGGTGAGGGCGCTCGTCAACTCCTGAGCCTGCAGGGATACGCCGTCAGTGGCGAACAGGTCGAAGTGAACCTGTAGCGTCGCCAAAGGCGCCGTAAAGGGTTCAGGGTTGGGCATCGGATGGGTCATTTCTGGAATGTCAATCCTGAAGCTACCCCGCGACAGCGATCTCGTCTAGGGCAGAATCGCCCGCAAAGGACCGCGGCAATCCCGACTGGTCTCTGTCGGTGGCCATCTGCCGCACCCGTACGTAGACTCGGCGCAAGATGGGCACGGTATTCGCGGTCGCGCTCACGACCTTCCTGGCCTCTGCGGTGGAGGCCATCGAGATGGTGGCGATAGTCACCGGAGTCGGCGCGACGCGGGGCTGGCGCTCCGCGCTGGCCGGGGCCGCCGCGGGCTTTGCCGTCCTGATCGTGGTGGTGGCGGTGTTCGGCCTTGCGCTGACCGCCATCCCGATCGAGCTCTTGCGCCTCGTCGTCGGCGCCCTGCTCCTGGTGTTCGGTTTGAACTGGCTCCGTAAGGGTCTCCTGCGCGTGGGCACCTACGGTCTTCGCGGCCGTCCCCTGGGCGCGCTGGATGAAGTCGAGGAGGTGAAAGCCGACGGCGTCGACTGGACGGGCTTCGTACTCTCATTCAAGGGCGTGCTGCTGGAGGGGCTGGAGGTGGCATTCATAGTCGTCACGTTCGGGGTCACCGGCCACCAGCTGGGCGTCGCCGCCGCCGGTGGGGTGGCCGCTGTGGTCGTCGTCGGTGCGCTTGGACTGGCGATCCAGCCGGCGATCCGCCGGATCCCGCGCAGCGTACTGCAGCTGGTGGTGGGGCTGTTGCTGACCACCTTCGGGACCTTCTGGGCGGTCGAGGGCCTGGGCCTCGACTGGCCCGGTTCTGACCTGGCCATCGTCGGCCTGCTCGTCCTCTACAGCGTGCTGGCCGCCACGTACATCTTCATGCGCAGGAGCTATCGGATGCGTGGCGCCGTGCGGACGGCGGCGTCTTGATGGCCGCTCGTCTCGCCGCCTTCGGCCGCTTCTGGTACCGCTTCATCGTCGGCGACGACAGGGTGATCGCGGCTGCTG
>CATPBP010000073.1 GCA_955652675.1 Candidatus Dormiibacterota bacterium | reverse complement strand
TCGGCGAGCTGGCCGCATATCTGGATCAGTTGGAGGCGACGAATAGCCGCAATGAGCTCGTTCGCATCCTCTCCGAGCTGTACAGGGCTTGCACTGTGGATGAGATCGAGCCGATCACATATCTGATTCAGGGCCGGCTTGCGCCTTTCTTCGCGCCGGTCGAGATGGGCCTCGGCGAGAGGCTGCTCGTCTCAGCGATTGCCATGGCCTATAAGACGCCGAAGGACGAGGTCAGCATGTCCTACCGGCAAGCTGGAGACCTCGGTCTCACGGCCCAGAGGTTTGCCCTGCAAGAAAACGGGCATCAGCCGCCCTCCGTCATCGATGTGCACCGGCGGCTGTTTGAAATCGCGGGCATAAACGGAGTCGGGAGCCTGCAGAGGAAGCTCGATCTTTTCGCCGGTCTGCTCCGTGAGCTGGACCCGTCTTCGGCCAAGCATCTCGTGCGGATCACAGTAGGCAAGATGCGGTTGGGGATTGGCGACCCGACCGTGCTTGACGCGCTGTCATTCGCAAGACGAGGTGATCGGTCGCTGCGACCGGTGCTGGAAGCCGCCTACAACCGGACCTCCGACCTCGGCCTTATCGCCAGAACGCTCTGGGCCGAAGACGAGCGTGGACTGGACGCCCTCAAGGTGACCGTCGGCAAGCCGCTGCGCAGCCAGCTCGCAGAGCGTCTTCCCAATCCAGAGTCCGTTATCAGGAAGCTTGGGACCGTGGGCGTTCAGCCAAAGTACGACGGCCTCCGGGTCCAGATTCACAAGGACGCGGAGCAGGTGAGCATCTTCTCCAGAAACCTGGAGACCATGACGTCGATGTTCCCCGAGCTGGTCGCCGCAGCAAGCCGGCTGAAAGTCGAGAGCGTGATTCTTGACGGTGAGGCGATCGCCTACAACCCTGAGTCGGAGGAGTACGTCCCCTTTCAGGAGACCACCTCACGACGGCGAAAGGAGGGGATCGAGAAACTCGCACTCCGGGTGCCGCTTCGGGCGTTCGTCTTCGACGCGATGTATCGCGACGGGTTGGACTTGACGCCGCTGCCTTACGAGAAACGGCTCGAGATCGTGAACGAGGTGCTCAGGGGGTCCGATACTCTCGTGCCAACGCCGCTGACGAAGACGGACTCCGCGGAGGTCCTGACCAGAGAACTGCTCGACAACATCAGCCTCGGCCTGGAGGGAGTCGTCGCCAAACGCCTGGACTCTCCCTATCAGGCCGGCGCCCGGAACTTCAACTGGGTGAAGCTGAAGCGGAATACGAGCGGCGAGTTGACCGACACCATCGATGTCGTCCTGCTCGGCTACTACGGTGGTAAGGGCAAGCGGGCGGAGTTTGGCGCGGGAGCCCTTCTCGCCGGCGTGTACGACAGCGACCGAGACGAGTTCGTCACCATCAGCAAGCTGGGCACGGGCCTTTCCGATGAGGGGTGGAGAGAGATTCACAAGCGGATGAACAGGCTCGAGGTCAGCCACAGGCCGGCTCGAGTGAATTCAATTCTGGTCCCCGACGTGTGGCTGCAGCCGGAGGTTGTGGTGGAAGTACTGGCTGACGAGATCACCCCGAGTCCACGTCACACGGCCGGCAAGGCCGGCGATCAGCCCGGATTCGCCCTGCGGTTCCCTCGGATCATTTCCTTTCGATCGGAGGACAAGAAGCCGGAGGATGCCACCAGCGTGCGCGAGATCCGGGAGATGTTTCATCAACAGCACCAGCGCCAGGTACGGCAATAAGGGGAGGGACTGGTGGAGTCAAGCGCGTTGATGCCCCCCTGCGGCTTCGGCGACGGCCTTCAGGCGAGCCAGTGAGTCGGCCGGCCCGCGTTGAAATTCACGGCCGGCCAGTACCTCCAGCACGCGACCCCGCCATCCAGGCGGAAGCGTGAAGTTTCAATTGAAGGCGACCCGTGTTTGCCGCGCGCTGAGCGGCAGCAGTGTGATGTGCTCGTGGTTGATGATCCCGAGCGGCAGGTGGACCATCAGTTCCAAGCTGTGGGGTGCGTCAACGGCGCCGACCTCGAATCTGATCGCCCACCAGCGGCCCAGGCCCCGCGTCCGAAAGAAGATCCTCTGGCCCGCAACAGCCGCCCCTGGCGGCTCGGCGCTAAGCAGCTCGACGTCGGCCCAGGCCGTGTAGCTCTCAGGCGTGGTCAGCAGGCGCCAGACCATCTCCTGCGGTGCCTCCACGACAGCGATCGGACATACAGAGAGAGGCACTGGTTACCGCCTGACGAGCGACAGATACAGGGTGAACACATAGGCGATGGTGGCCACGGCGAACCCGGTTGCCATCAGCATCGAGCTGAAGTCCTCGTGGTAGTTGAGAAAGCTGCCCCCATTGAAGCCCGCGCCCAAGGTTCCGACCAAGCCGAACACCGTGGCCGTGATCAGCCCTCTATGCCCGGTGGCGATGCCCTGGACCAGCAGGTAGACAGAGCCGGCCACCAGGACGAGCCCGAACGCGGCGTGCAGCTGAAGCAGCAGCGGGCCTTGAAGCACCGCCCAGGTGACGCTCCGAACCACGCCGCTGAAGTATTCCGGCGGATTTGCCCCCGGGTGGTTGGTGGGGATCTTCACAAACAGGTTGGTGGCCATTCCAAGCAGGAACTGGACGATCAGCGCCAGGAGCGCCGACAGGCTGGCCGGGACCAGGGCTCCGGATCGCCGCTCCACGACCACCATTCTTGCTCACCGCTCGACGAGCGGATTGGCCGTCCACAGGCCTTCGGGATGGTGGGACTCGCCTATCTGCTCACCCGTGACGTCGCCGCTCGCGAGCATGGCGTACCTGCCGGGACATGTCCTCGAGAAGCTCCCGCACCCGTTTCAGGGAACTGCCCAACTCCGGGCTGGCCGGATGGTCAGCCCAGCGCCCAACCTCGACAAGCTCTCGACGGAGTTGCTCGAGCCGCGTCTCGATCGCCTGCAGGCGTGCGGTCACGGCTTCTGGGCCGCGCAGGTTGCCCCAGCGCTCGAAAGACTCGTCGTAGCCCCCACCGCGCATCACGCCCGACCTTCCTCGCGGCGCCCTCGGGGGCCGGCCGTGAGGCCGGCCCTCCTAGGGGGTAGCTTCCACGGCGGTGGGACCGGCTGGCCGGGCCGCTGCTTCCTCAGGATCTCGTCCAGTGCGGCCCGGACGTCAGTCTGGACGTCAGCCTCGACCTGGCGGCTGCGCTCCTCCGGCATGGGGGTCTCCACAGGCACCGAGCATTGCATCGACCAGGTCGCACTCCTCCATCGGTCTTTGGTCCTAACCCCCGGTCCTAGGACCTCGGCGAAGGGCGCGGTGCAGAGGACGTTGGCGGTCCATCGCCGAGCGGGTATATAGCTGACTAGCTATACTCGATCCCTTGGAGGCTGCGTTCGAGGTCCTTGCGGAACCCAACAGGCGGCGCATCCTGGACCTGCTGCGGGTAGCGGAGCGGCCGGTGGGTGACCTCGTAGCCGAGCTGGCGGTCAGCCAGCCGACGATCTCCAAGCATCTGCGCATTCTGCGAGAGGCGGGCCTCGTGGAAGTCCGATCCGACGCCCAGCGCCGCCTCTACCGAGTCCGCGCCGAGCCGCTGCGCGCCGTCCAGGAGTGGCTGGAGCCATATCGGCAGCTCTGGGAGTCGCGGCTCGGCGACCTGGAACAACACCTCGACGCCATGCCGGAGGTAGAAGCGTGAACCGGAGAGATCGACAAGTGGACGGAGAACTCGAACAGAGCGACGAAAGGTGGCGACTGCGCTTCACACGCAGACTCCCGCATCCACCCGCCAAGGTCTGGCTGGCTCTGACCGAGCCCCAGCACCTGGCTGCATGGTTCCCGACTGACATCCAGGGAGAGCGGCGCGCCGGTGCACCGCTTCGGTTCGTGTTCCGGAACGGGGAAGGACCCGCCCTCGAAGGTGAGATGCTTACCTACGATCCGCCTTCGGTCCTGGAGTTCAGCTGGGGTGCCGGCGAGACGCTTCGGTTCGAGCTGCAGCCCGACGATCAGGGCACGCTTCTCGTATTCGAGAACACCTTCGACCAGATAGGCAAGGCTGCCCGCGACGCGGCCGGATGGCATGTATGCCTGGACGTCCTCGACCATCACCTGCGTGGCGAGCCAGTTCCATGGAGTCCAGGGGAGCGATGGAAGCAGGTGCACGACGGCTACGTCGAGCGCTTCGGCGCCGAAGCCGCGACCATCGGGCCCCCAGGGGTGGAGTCGTAGGCTCTTGGGCCGGCGCCGCGGCGAGCGCGCGTCGCCGGTATTTTTCACACGAGCCAGACGGTTGCGAGTACGGCGGACTCCCGGCCAGAGCGATGATGGAAAGGTGAACGACGCCTTACGGGACTACATCGACGGAATTGCCCCCGAGCACCGGCCACTGTTCGACCGCGTCCACCGGCTGGTCGTGGAGGCGTACCCGGAAGCCGCGATGATGCTCTCGTACCAGATACCCACCTACAAGGTCGGCGGCCGCCGCCTCTTCGTCGGCGTGTGGAAGCACGGCCTGTCAATCTACGGCTGGCAGCGCGGTCGCGAGTCCGGCTTCGTCGGACGCCACCCTGAGCTCAAGACGAGCAAAGGCACCGTCCAGCTGCGGCCCGACGACGCAGCCCGCATCTCCGACGACGAGCTCCGCGACCTGGTGCGCGCCGCCCTCGACGGCTGATCAAGCCGGGTTTGACTACGACGTCCAGTCGCCGGCTGGTATGTCTATGCGCGGACTGGCGGTT
>CATPBP010000072.1 GCA_955652675.1 Candidatus Dormiibacterota bacterium | reverse complement strand
TGCGAGGCGGTAGCTCCACCCCCAACATCTGCTGAAACGGCTGTCGCTGGATCGACGATGATGTGGTGACGGGCATTGAGACCTCAGCAATGACGTTGGCTTAGACACCTAAATCATCGCCGGTCTCGTGCCCGGCTTCGGGCCCCTCTAGGTCCCTAGCGCGCAGGGGCCTTGAACCCTTCGAAAGTCGCTTAAGTGGACGGCATTGCCGACTTCGCGAGGGAGAGACACGGCCGGGTACTCTCCGGACTTCGCGGGCGGACTTCGGGGGGAGAGACACCTTATCGGCGGCCGGTCCAGAAGCCTTGGGGGTCCAGGCGGCGGATCTCTGCTAGCTCCTGCTGGCTTGGCTCCGGCGTAACGCCGACGTCCGGCGCCACGGCCAGGTCCCAGCCGGTCTCGGCGAGAACCTCGTCCACGGTGTGGCCCGGGTGGACCGAGGCGAGGTAGGCCTCGCCGCCCTCGTCCGGGAAGCGGAGCACCGCCATCGTCGTCACGATCGCCGTCGGCCCGCCTCCGGAGAGCCCCATCCTGGCCCGCCAGCCCGGACCGTCGCCGTGCCCGGGCGAGGTCACGTAAGAGACGCGGTCGACCAGCCGGCGCCTCTCGTGGCTCATGAGCGCGACCCAGCGGCGCGAGAGGATGGCGATGTCGGCGCCCCCGCCACTCCCGGGAAGCTTGGTTGCTGGCCGGATGGCTCCGCCGATGTAGCTCGTGTTCAGGTTCCCGAACCGGTCCACCTCGGCACCCCCGATGAAGCCGAGGTCCACAATCCCCTGCGCGAGCAGCGCCATCACGTTCGACATCCGCGTGGCCCAGAGCGCCCCGGCGACGTTGGGCGGGTCGCCCATGGTGGCGAGGAAAGCAGGCGCGGGGGCGTCGCGCATCAGCCCGAGCTCGAAGAGAGCGCGGGCCGAGGGAGCGTGGCTGCTGCGCGCAACCCCGTAAGCGAGGATAGGCAGCCGCATGCCGACGAAGACCAGCTCACCGTCCCTGATCTCTCGCGCGGCGGCCGTGACCATCAGCTCCTGGGCGGTGTAGTCCTCACTCATCGCCGTAGTCGACGGGCACCGAGAGCAGGTGGCGCTGGACGGCCAGTTCGGCGCGGGATGCCCCGGCCATGTAGGCCGCACGGTCGGAGACCCCAAGAACCCACTCCTCGAGCCAGTCCGAAAAACCCTCGGCGGTGCGGGATCTGGCGGCGTAGTCGCGATAGGCTGCATGGTCCCGACGCCAGAATCCCTGCAGCGGCGAAGGATGGGCGCCGCCCGGCTCGTGCACCACGGCCACCACCTTGGTCTCGGGGAGCAGGATGCGGTTGGGGTCGGAGAGGATCACCTCCGGCTCCACCAGCTCCTCGCAGGAGATGATCACCCGGCGGGCCGCCAGCCCCGCCTCCTCGGTGATCCCGAGCGGTCCCCAGGCGTGCGCCCGCCCAGCCGGGTCGGAGCGCTGCACGTGGAAGACGGCCACGTCAGGCTGGACCGGGCGGATCCGAACGCTGCCGTCGACCAGCTCCAGGTCCGGGTTGGTGGTCAGGATGTCGCTTCCGAGCAGGGTGCGCGTGGGCATGTACGGCGCCCCCCAGGCGGCCGCCCACAGGGCCAGCGAGATCGAGAAGTTGGAGTGGTCGCGAATCTCGATCGGGTGGGGCTCACCACGCTCGGCCGCGCGCCGGTAGCAGTGACCGAGCCCCTCCGAAACGTTGCCAACCCAGGCCGCGCAGACCCGCTCTGCGCATCCCGCGCCGATCAGCTGGTCGAAGAGCGAGTCGGAGATGGGGCCGATCAGCGTGAGGCCGCGACGCCCCTGCCTGATGATCTCGTGGCCGGCCGCGAAGGGAATCGCCGGCTCCAGGCAGGTTCCCATGGCCAGCTGCGTGCCGTCCGGCACGAAGCGGTCGACGGCCTCGGCCATCGACATGGTCTTGGTCAGCGCTGGATCGTTCCCAGGTAGCCGGCCAGGTTGCGACCGATCTCCTCCATGGAGTCGCCGCCGAACTTCTCCAGGAAGGCTTCGGCAAGGACCAGGGCGACCATCGCCTCCCCGATCACGCCTGCCGCGGGCACCACGCAGACGTCGCTTCGCTCGTAGTGAGCCTCCACCTTCTGACCCGTCGCCAGGTCGGCCGACCGCATCGGCTTCTTCATGGTCGAGATTGGCTTGATCGCCACCCGCAGGTCGACCGGTTCGCCGTTGGTCACGCCGCCGGTGAGGCCGCCCGCGCGGTTGCTCAGGTGCCGGAAGCGGCCCTCGCTGAAGTCGATCTCATCGTGGAAGTCCGATCCCGGTCGAGCGGACCCTTCGAAGCCGGCGCCGAACTCGACGCCCTTGACCGCATTGATGCTGAGGACCGCCATCGCAAGACGCCCATCGAGCTTGCGGTCCCAGTGCACATAGCTGCCCAGGCCCGGGGGGACGCCCACCGCCACCACCCGGAAGGTGCCGCCCAGCGTGTCGCCCCTTTCGCCGGCCGCGTCGATCGCGGAGATCATGCGCTCGCTGGTCGACTCGTCAGGGCAGCGGACGGCCGAGGCGTCCACCTGCTCCTCGGACAGCGCCATGGGGTCGACGGCGTCGTAGCCGAGGTCCACCGTACCGATCGATTGCGTGAAGCTGAAGATCCGCACGCCGATACCGGCCAGCAGCTTGCGGGCGACGCCCCCAGCCGCCACACGAGCCGCCGTCTCTCTGGCGCTGGAGCGCTCGAGCACGTTCCTCACATCGGTGTGGCCGTACTTCAGTGCGCCGGCAAGGTCGGCGTGGCCGGGCCTCAGCCGGGTCACCGGTTTCGGCGCGAAGCCCTCCTTCTCCGCCGTCATCTCGGCGATCCAGTTGGCATGGTCACGATTCTCGATCACCATGGCCAGGGGGCTGCCCAGGGTGTAGCCGCCCCGTACACCGGCGACGATCCGGGCTCGGTCCACCTCGATCTTCTGCCGGTCGCCGCGCCCGTGGCCGCCCTGGCGGCGCCTCAGGTCAGGCGTCAGGTCCTCAGCGGAGAGCTCAAGGCCGGCGGGCAGGCCCTCTATCAGGATCGTCAGTTGCGGCCCATGCGACTCCCCGGCCGTAAACCAGCGCAGCACAGCAATGGATCATAGTGGTCCGCCTGTCGGCCTGGCGGGCGGCGTTCCCCCGCCGGGCCGGCGGCGCGGCACCGAGCTCCAGCGGCTGAGGCGCACGTACTCGCTCTCCGGGTCATGCGCGACGCTGCCGGAACCGTCGACCAGGAGGTCCGCCCGGGCGGCCGGATCTTGGCCGGAGACGTAGGCTGGCTCGCCGGACCAGGCGTCGAGCTCCGACCCTCCGCCCACCGGGTCGTCTCTCTCGGGGTGACGCTGGAGCCGAAGCTCACGAATCTCGGCGGCGCACTCCACCCAGATCCGGAAGTCGTAGAGGTCGGCCAGCTGGGCCATGCAGGCGTACAGTCCCTCGACCAGTACGATGCCCCCGACCGGCAGCTCGCGCAAGAGCGGGGAGCCGGCCCCCGGCGGAGGGTGGACCTCGTAGCGAGCCGCCTGGTCCCGGCCGAGTGGCAGCAGGACCTGGCTTCGAAGCCGCCGCCAGTCGAGACCGGCGGCAATCAGGTCGGCCGGTGAGCGGCGCGGGAGCTCCCGGCCGTCGGGTTCCAGGAAGCTCTCCACGGAAACCACATCCAGCCCAGGGTCGGCGGCGGCCAGGGCGGTCGTGAAGGTCGTCTTGCCTGAGGCGGCCAGGCCGTCGACCCCCACCACCAGCGTCAGCCGCCTGCGAGGCAGCGCGTGGAGGCGGGCGAGCAGAGCCGTGAGCTTCTCTACTCGCATGCCAGCTCCGCCAGCCGGCGGCTGACCTCGGTGAGCCGCGCCGAGGGTAGTCGCGAGGCGAACCCGGCCACGAACACCACCCCACCGGGCACCGCCACGGCCACCGCGTTGACCCCCTCCAGGAACTCGCCGTGGTCCTCGGCGACTCGGGCACCCGAGAGCACCCTGGCGATGGCGGCCGCACTGGCCGGTACGAAGCTCCCCACCGGCGCCGAGACGATCGGCGCCCCCGCACCGAGCACCTCGTCCACGATGGCGACCCGGCTTCCGCGGGGCTGGGCGAGAAAGGCCGTCTCCCCCACCTCGTCCGAGATCTGCTCCAGGACGGGCCGCCAGCGCCGCCGAAGCTCGCCGAGCGAGGCCAGGCGCTCGACCGCCGGGCCAAGCCGGTACCGCTGCCGGACCTCCTCGACCGCGCCTACCGCCTCGAGGCTTCGCAACAGTCCGTGGACGGTGCTCTTGGCCAGCCGCAAGCGGCGCGCGACTTCCGAGGTCCCAAGCGGCTTCGGGCTCCGGCTGAGCAGGTCCAGGATGCGGAAGGAGCGATCGACGGCGGGAACCACTTGTTCAGGATTATGAACAAGTTTGACCTCAGGTTGGCCCGTCCTTATGCTCCCCAACAGTTCGCGATGCTGAACGAGCTTTACCGGGACGTGCAGCGTGAGGCGCTCCGACTCAGAGTCAATGGAGAGGACGTCGAGATCCTGGTCCCGGTGCACAAGACGCTGCTCGAGGTCCTGCGGGAAGACATGGGGCTCACCGGCACGAAGCACGGCTGTGAGCTGGGGGAGTGCGGCACCTGCACCGTGCTGGTCGACGGCCGCCCGCAGCTCAGCTGTCTTCTTCTCCCGATCCAGCTTGGCCGCAACGAGATCACGACAGTGGAGGGCCTGGGAGGCACCGCGCAGCTGACTCCACTGCAGCAGGCCTTCGCCGAGCTGGGAGCGGCCCAGTGCGGCTACTGCACGCCGGCCATGCTCCTGGCCGCCACCTCCTTGCTGCGGCAGGAGCCGAAGCCGACCCGCCAGACGATCCGCGAGGCGCTGGCCGGCAACCTCTGCCGCTGCACCGGCTACGTCAAGATCGTCGAGGCGGTGGAGCTGGCCGCGGAACGGACTCGCCATGGCTGAGCGCCAGGAGCTGAAGGTCGTCGGCCGACCGCTGCCCAGAGTCGATGCGGCGGCCAAGGTGACCGGGGTGGCGGTCTACGCCGATGACCTGCACCTGCCGCGGATGCTGCACTGCCGAATCCTGAGGAGCCCGCACCCGCACGCCCGCATCGTCAGCGTGGACGCCACCGCCGCAAGGCGAATCCCAGGTGTGAAAGCGGTCCTCACGGGGCAGGACCTCCCGATCCGGTTTGGCATCCTCCCCGTGTCCCAGGACGAGCGAGCCCTGGAGTCGGAGAAGGTCCGCTACGTGGGCGATCCGGTGGCCGCCGTGGCCGCGGTCGAAGAGGAGATCGCCGAGGCGGCGCTGCGCTCGATCCGCGTCGAGTACGAGCTGCTGCAGCCAGTCATGTCGATCGAGGAGGCGCTTCAGGAACCGCCGGACGAGCCGATCCACGACCGCGCCTACACCCGGCAGCCGGCGAACCTTCATCGCCGGGTCAACTACGAGTTCGGCGATCTGGAGGCCGGCTTCGCGGCGGCCGACCATGTCCGCGAGGACGTCTTCTTCTTCCAGGGCAACACCCACCTCCCCATGGAGCAGCACAGCGCGGTCGCCACCTACGTGGACGGCAGACTCACGCTCTGGTCCTCCACTCAGGTCGTGCACTACGTGCACCGGACGCTGGCCAAGGTGCTGGAGCTTCCGATGAACCGGGTCCGGGTGATCGGGGCCGTCCACGGGGGCGGCTTCGGCGGCAAGACCGACCCCTTTTCACACGAGATCGTGGTCGCCCGGCTGGCCATGGTGACCGGCAGGCCTGTCAAGTGCACGCTCACCCGGGAGGAGGTCTTCTACGCCCACCGCGGACGGCATCCCGTGATGATGTGGGTCAGGACGGGCGTCACCCGGGGCGGCCGCATCACGGGCCAGCACTGGCGCACCGCCCTGGACGGCGGCGCCTACGGCTCTTACGGCGCGGCCTCGGTCTTCTACACGGGAACGCTCCAGACGGTCACCTACGACATCCCCGCCTACAAGTTCGAAGGCGTCCGCGTCTTCACGAACAAGGCGCCCTGCGGCCCCAAGCGCGGCCACGGCACGCCCCAGCCCAGGTTCGCGCTGGAGCTTCATCTCGAGAAGATCGCTGTCGACCTCGGGCTCGACCCTGTGGAGTTGAAGCGGCAGAACTTCGTGAAGCCGTTCACACGCTCGGTGAACTGGCTGCGCGTGACCTCCTGCGGCCTGGAGGAGTGCACCGAGAAGGTGCTCGCGGCTTCCGGTTACCGGCGTCGAGAGCGGCGGCCAGGCCGCGGCATGGGCTTCGCGGTGTCCGCCTACATGTCGGGCGCCGGCACCGCGATCTACTGGAACGACATGCCGCACTCGGAGGTCAACCTGAAGGTCGACCGGACGGGCGTGACGGCCTTCTGCGGCGCCATGGAGATCGGCCAGGGCTCCGACTCCGTGCTTGCCCTGGTGGTCGCCGAAGAGCTCGGCATAGGGCCCGGCGAAGTCCGCCTGACTACCGCCGACACCGACCTCACGCCAGTGGACCTCGGCTCGTACTCCTCGCGGGTGACGTTCATGGCCGGCAACGCCGCACTTGAAGCCGCTCGCCGCATGCGCCTGCTGCTCGTGGAGGCGGTTGCCGAGAAGATGGGCGTCAGGGGAGATCTCTCGGAGATCGAGGTGGGCGACGGCCGCGTCGGTGACTTCAGCTTCGAGGAGGCCTGCGAGCTGGCCACCGCCAGGTTCGGCGCCCTGAGCTCAACCGGGAGCTACACGCCGCCCCGGATGGGCGGTCCCTTCAAGGGCTCTGGCGTCGGTCCCAGCCCGGCCTACTCTTACAGCGCCTGCGTGCTGGCCCTGGAGGCCGACGCGCGCACCGGCCTGGTCCGGGTCGAGCGAGTCTGGATCGCCCACGACGTCGGCCGCGCGATCAATCCATTGCTGGTCGCGGGCCAGGTCGAGGGCAGCGTCTACATGGGCCTCGGCGAAGCGCTGATGGAGGAGCAGGCCTACCGAAAGGGCCGCCACAAGTGGCCCTCCATGCTGGAGTACAAGTCGCCCACCTTTGTGGACATGCCGGAGGTGGAGACCTTCATCGTCGAGACCATCGATCCCGAGGGCCCTTACGGTGCCAAGGAGGCCGGGCAGGGGCCGCTGCTCCCGGTGATCCCGGCGCTGAACGCGGCGCTCCATGACGCACTGGGAATCTGGATCGACGAGGTGCCGGTGACGCCGGAGAAGGTGCTGCGAGCGCTGGAGGCGAAATCGAAGGGCCAGCCACCTCGTCACGGCCCCAAGGGCTTTCCGGCCGTGGACTACGGCGCTCCCATCCGGGTGGAGCCTCCCGACCCTCGCGACATGCGGGTCGGTGAAGAACTGGAGGCCGCCTTCAGAGAGGCGGAAGGTCGGCGATTGTGCTGAGGCTTCCGCGGCTGCGCTATCTCAGGCCGGGTTCGGCGCGCGAGGCTGCGGCGCTAGCAGCGGAGCTGGGGGGGCACGCCATGCTCGTGGCGGGCGGAACCGACCTCTACCCCAAGCTCAAGCGGCGGCAGTTCGATCCCGACACCCTCATCGGCCTCTCGGGGCTGGAGGAACTCCGCCGCGTCACCGGTGACGCGCGCAGCGGGTTGCGGCTGGGCGCCCTCGTCACGCTGGCCGAGGCGGCCGAGCACTCGGCGCTGGTCCAGGCACACCCCGGGTACGCCGAGGCCGCCGGCCTGGTCTCCTCTCCCCCGCTACGCAACGTGGGGACCATCGGCGGAAACCTCTGCGTCGACACCCGCTGCAACTACTACGACATGACCTACGAGTGGCGGGAGTCGGTCGGTTTCTGCCTCAAGAAGGACGGTGACATCTGCCTGGTGGCTCCGGGCAGCCCTCGCTGCTGGGCGATCTCCTCCTCGGACACGGCCCCCGTGGCCATTGCGCTGGGAGCCACGGTGACGCTCGTGGGGCCGGAGGGCGAGCGGGAGCTGCCGGTCTCGGCGCCCTACCGCGACGACGGCATCGAATACCTGGCCAAGCGGCCCTTCGAGGTCCTCGTTTCCCTGCGCCTGCCCCCCACCGACGGCGTTCGTACCGCGTACGCGAAACTGCGCCGGCGCGGCTCCATCGACTTTCCGATCGCCGGCGCGGGCGTGGCTCTGAAGACCGATGGACACTGTGTCGAGTGGGCCCGCCTTGTCATGTCCGGCGTGGGCTCACACCCTGTGGAGGCACCGGCCGCTGGCGAGTTTCTGGCCGGAAAGCAGCTGACGGCGGAGGTCATCGCCGCCGCGGCGGAGCTGGCGGCGAAACCCGCCAAGCCCCTGGACAACGCCGACCTGAACCACTTCTGGCGCAAGCGGATGGTCAGAGTGCTGGTGGAGCAGGCCCTGGAGCGTGCGGCGACTCAGGACCAGGGGGTTCTCGGCCGAGGCTGAAGCTCTCCGTCGACGTAGATGTCGGCCCTCTCGTTGTAGAAGGAGAGGAGGTTCTCGATCTTCGGGCATTCCGGGATCGGCGCGGGGTAGCTCCAGACCAGGTCCTTCACCACCTTTCCGCCGGCTCGGACCGACCAGTAGCTGGCCTCGCCCTTGTAGGGGCACGCGGTCAGGGAATCCGTGGACTCCAAAAGATCCATCCGAATATCCAGCTTGGGGATGTAGTAGCGGGTCGGGAGCCCCGTCTCGAACAGCAGGCGCGGCTTGTCTGTCTCGGCCACGACCTCGCCTTCGACCACCACCCTCACGTGGCGGGAGCTGTTCAGCACGTCGACCCGGTGATAGGGGTCCCTGGGGTGCACGAACACCTCATCGTCCTCCTCGTACCACGAATCCAGCCGGTTCCAGTAGAAGGCGAAGTGGTCCTTGAGTGGGGCCCGCTCGCCGGAAGGTTCGCGGTAGCTCCAGGCGGCATTCTCGGCGATCCGATCGCCGGCCTCGATGTTCCAACGGGCGACCTCGCCGGTGCTTCCGCTGTCGATTTCGTTCTTGGTCGCCTTGAGAAGCTCCACCCGAACGTCGCGGGCCGGAAAGTAGTACACGGGCAGCCGGCGCGGCTCGTACACGAGCAGAGCGTTTCGGCTGTCGACGATCACCTTGCCGTCGAATAACGCGCGGACCCGCCGTCCGCTGGGCTCGATTCTTACCTGGTGGGAGGCGTAGGGCGGTCTCGCGTCGGTTTCGACGACCCTGTCTTCGAGGGTCTTGGCCATTTCCATCTCGATGTCTGCAACCGGCTTCGCCGCGTCACCCTTCCCCGACCCTCCGGCTGCCGGAGGGCTGGCCAGGGTCCTGGCTCAGGCGCGGACCCAGCTGGCGGTGGCCGTCGTGGCCGTGGAGGCTCGGCGCGCCAGTTCGGTGATGGTTGCCATGTCGCCCCGCCGGAGGGCGTCGGGAGGAAAGAGGGCGCTGGTCAGCCCGACCGCACAGACACCGAGCGCGAGGTAGTGCCGTATCTGGTCGATCTCCACCCCGCCTGAGACCCAGAAAGGCACATCCGGCATCGGGCCTTTGAGGAGCTTGATGTAGTCGGGTCCACCCATGGACTGGACGGGAAAGATCTTGACCATGTCGGCCCCGGCCAGGCTTGCGCCGTGTATCTCGGTCGGGGTGAGAGCGCCGAGGATGCACATTATGTCCTCGCGCGCACAGGCCTCCGCGACCTCCGGCACCAGCGTGGGGGTGACGACGAATGCCGCGCCGGCCTTCTTGGCGCGCGGCACGACGTTCGGGTCGAAGACAGTCCCGACACCCACCGGCACAGAGCTCAACGTGCTTGCGATAAGGCCGCGGATGACGTCGAAGCAGGAGGGAACGGTGAGAGGTACCTCCAGCGTCGCGACGCCGCCGTCAACCGCCGCAAGGCAGGCGCGGAAGGCCGCTTCGGGGTCGTCTGAGCGGATCACGCCCGCCACTCGGGTCGGAAATGCCTCCTCGAGCGTCAGCACGAACCTTAATTGTGAGCCAAGCCGCCGGATTCGCGGAGCATCCCATCTGGAGCGCCGACTGGCTACACTAATACATACGTATGACCGGTGGAGTTGGCGCCGCAACTGAGGCTGCGCTCGGGGCGCGAGAGCAAATAGTCAGGGCCGCCGCCGAGTCGCTGCTGGAGAACGGCTACGCAGGCACCAGCGTGCGTGCAATCGCGTCTCGCGCCGGCGTGGCCATTGGCAACCTCCAGTACTACTTTCCGACCAAGTCCGAGCTCCTGGTTGAGGCCTGGCGCTACCTGACCGCCCGCTCGGTGGACGAGCTGCGGACCGCGCTCAACCGCCTGACCGACCCGCTGGCCGTGCTGGAGGCCGGCGTGGAATCGATCTGGGCAACGCTGCGGAAGCTGGGCGACATGCAGCTGGCGGCTTTCGACCTGCTCGTCCAGGCGCCACGAGCCGAGCGGCTGCAGGCGTATCTGCCGGAGCTCTTCACCCGATACCGGGAGGTCATACAGGAACAGATCGACCGCATCGAAGCGGACGGCCGGATTCGCCTGCTGGTTGATCGCGAGGTCCTGGTCCCGCTCGTCCTGAATACTGTGCTCGGCTTCGGCCTCTACTACGTGGTGACGCGCGATGACGAATCGTGCGTGCGCGCGCTTTCGGCATTCCGGCAGCTGGCGGGAAGCCTGATCGAGCCGGTCGGAGACAGCGCATGACTGGGCAGACCGAGGTGAGGCAGACCGAGCTGGGGGGCCTGGAGTCCGTCTGGGAGTCCGGCATGGAGGACGTCTACGCCTTCTATCGCGAGTCGGCGCCTCCCCGGGTGGCTCTGGCGGCGGCGCTGGTGGAGAGCGCCGTGGATCTGCAGCGGCTGGGGGGCCCTGCCCCCGACCCGCCTCAGCTGCTGGTCGGGGATCTCTGCCTGGCCCGGGCCTCGCGCCTTCTGGCCGAGACGGGAGAGCAGGCGTTGCAGGTGGGCTTCGCCCAGGCCGTCGAACGCGTCGCCGCGGCCGCCTCCGCTGGATCGCGAGACCCCGGTCTCCGCGATCTTCTGCTGGCCGCCATAGAGGGCGCCCGATGATAACCGGCCGCCGGTTGGAGGTCACCAGCGACCGGCCGACGCAGTTCGTCGACATCAGTACCCGCCTGCAGGACGAGGTGACGGCGACCGGCCTCGTCTCGGGCCGCGTTTACCTCCAGTCTCTGCACACGACCCTGGGTCTGGCGGTGAACGAGAACGAGCCTCTGCTCCTCGAGGACCTGCAGGGAACGCTCGAGCGCCTGGCCCCGCGAGACGTCGCTTACCACCACGACGACTTCACCCGCCGGGCGAACATCGCCGACGACGAGCCGGTCAACGGTCATGCCCACTGCAGGCAGCTGCTCCTTCAACCCGCCTTCACGCTGCTGGTCGAGAACGGCCGGGTGATACTCGGGCGCTGGCAGTCGATCTTTGCCGTGGAGCTGGATGGTCCGCGTCAGAGGAGCATCGCGCTGCAGCTCGATGGAGAGTTCGCGCCGTCCGCGGCCGCCTGCAAGAACGATCGCGATCGGGAGCTGGTCGAACTGGAGCTGGCGCGCCAGCTCAGGGTCGATCCGGAATCCGTACAGCTACCCATGCGCCGGCTGGTCGAGGCCGGCGGCAAGCGGCTCCGTCCTCTGCTGGTGATGCTCTCCGCCCGGCTGGGTCCCCGGCAGGAGCCGCTTCGAGCCGCGGCGCTGGCAGCGGCGATCGAGCTGATACACGACGCCACCTTGGTCCACGACGACTACGTGGATCGAGCCGGGGTCCGGCGCGGCCGGCCGACGGTGGCGGCGGCGGAGGGCGCCAGCCAGGCCGTGGCGGTCGGCGACTTCTATTTCGCCAAGGCGACCCGCGTCATAGCGGAGCTCGGGAACCGGGAGGTCACCTCCACCGTGGCGGCGGCGATGGAGACGATCTGCCTCTCCCAGATGGACGATGTGCGCCTCCGCGGGCTCTATCCCGGAGACTTCGACGTCTACCTCCGAGTCGTTCGGGGCAAGACGGCGGCGCTCTTCGCGGCTGCTTGCCGGGCAGGGGCCCAGCTCTCGGACGCCCGTCCAGAAACGGCCGAGGCGCTGAGCCAGTTCGGCGATCTGCTCGGCATCGCCTTCCAGATGGCCGACGACCTCCTCGACTACAGCGAGAGCTCCGGCAAGCCGCGTGGCCAGGACATCCGGGAACGGGTGCTCTCGCTGCCCCTGATCTACGCGACCGAGAACGACCGGGTCGGACCGCGGATCCGCGAGCTTCTGGCCGGCTCGGTCAGCGAAGAGGACGTCGGCGAGATCCAGGCGCTGGTCTCCGCCAGCGGCGCACTGCAGCGCGTCGGTCGGGACGCTCGCGACCTCGCCACCAGCGCGGTCAGCCAGCTCGACGCCATCGACGTCGATGGAATCCGGCCGGTCCTCGCCGACCTGGCCAGGTCGGCGGTGGACCGCGTCAGCTAGCCGCCCGGCCGGAGAGCATGCCCACCGTGCCGAGCGTGAGCAGCCTTATCTTCGGATCCTTCCAGCCCGCCTTCCGGGCCAGTCCCACCAGCTCCTGGGGGGCGAGGTATGAGTCCACCGTCGAGCTGAGATAGCGGTACGCGCGAGGCTGGCCGCTCAGCAGCCCTCCCACAACCGGCAGCACGTGTACCAGGTAGGCACGATAGAGCCGGCCGAGGGGACCGTGCCTCGGGCGCACGAACTCGAGCACAACCGCCCTGCCGCCGGGCTTGAGGACCCGCGCCATCTCGCGCAGCCCGAGCTCGGGGTCCGCCAGATTTCGGAGGCCGAAAGCGATCGTGACGGCGTCGAAAGTCCGATCTGGGAAAGGCAGGCTGAGAGCGTCTCCCCGCACGTAGGAGGGGCCCGGCTCCCTCCGCTTCGCTTCGAGAAGCATGCGGCCGCTGAAGTCCATCCCGACCACGAGACCGCCGCCCGCCTGCCGTCTGAGCTCCGCGGTCAGCTTTCCCGACCCGCAGGCGACATCCAGCGCCTGTCCGCCGGGACCGAGGCCGGTCGCCGCGGCGGTCCGGCGTCGCCACCTGCCGTCAGCACCGCCGGAAAGGACCGTGTTCAGGAGGTCGTAGCGACCGGCGAGGCGGTCGAACATCGCCTGGACCGCCGCGGGATCGCGCTCAGCCAAGCTCTTCGTGGCAGAGGCGGAGCAGCAACCGGATAGGGCTATCTCTGCCAGACGGAGGCAATGCCCTGGCCGACGCCGATGCACATCGTGGCCAGGCCGTAGCGTGCGTCCCGCCGCTGCATCTCCAGCACGAGCGTCCCCACCAGGCGCGCGCCGCTGCAGCCGAGCGGGTGGCCGAGTGCGATCGCCCCGCCGTTGACGTTCACCCGGTCCTCAGCCAAGCCCAGGAGGCGTATGCAGGCGATCGACTGGGCGGCGAACGCCTCATTGAGCTCGACCAGGTCGACGTCCTCGGTCCGGATGCCGGCCGCATCGAGCGCGCGCTGGGTGGCGGGTACGGGGCCTATCCCCATGTAGTCGGGATGAACTCCGGCTGCGGCCGCCGCCACGAAGCGTGCCATCGGCTCGAGGCCACGCTTCCGGGCCTCTTCGGCGGACATCAGGACCAGGGCAGCCGCTCCGTCGTTGAGCGGCGAGGAGTTGCCTGCGGTCACCGTGCCGTCCGTCTGAAAGGCCGGCCGGAGCCCGGCCAGCGCCTCCAGGCTGGAGTCGGCGCGCGGACCCTCGTCCTGCGCCAGGATGAGAGGCTCGCCCTTCCGCTGGGGCACCTGGACGGGAACGATCTCCGGCCCGAAGCGCCCCGCCTGCTGGGCGGCTACCGCGTTGCGATGACTCCGCAGCGCGAACTCGTCCTGCGCCTCGCGGTCAACCTCGTATTTGGCGGCCACGCGCTCTGCCGTCTCCCCCATCTGCAGCGTCCCGTACATCTCGGCCATCCTCGGGTTGACGAGCCGCCAGCCGAGCGCCGTGTCGTAAGCCGTCTGAGGACCGCGGGCGTATGGTGCGCCGGGTTTGGCCATGACCCATGGTGCTCGGGTCATGCTCTCCACGCCACCCGCCACCATGACGCGGGCCCCCCCAGACTGGATCTCCCGGGCAGCGCTGATCGTGGCCTGCATGCCGGAGCCGCAGAGCCTGTTCACTGTCTGGCCGGGAACCTCGACGGGAAGGCCGGC
>CATPBP010000071.1 GCA_955652675.1 Candidatus Dormiibacterota bacterium | reverse complement strand
TAAGGCCGCGAGCGGCGCCCTAGCCAAACGCGAGATGACGTGCCCAGCCCGTCTTGCAGCGGCTAGTGAATCTCCAGCCGTAGACCATGATCAGCTCCTCCTTAGGTTCGTGCGTCCGCGACGCCTGGCTCTTGAGAGCAGGTTGCGCCTACTCTGCCCGAGAGCGCCGAGTGACGCAAATGCCCTGCTGCATAGACCCTTGCGAGTTGGTTGCGTTACGCCGGTCGACGCGAAAGAGGGACGCTGCCAGGTGACCGCCACGGAAGCCGCCGGCTCCGGTCGGGCACGGGCAGGCAGACATCCCGCGGGCGGAAGAGGTCAGGAGCCGAGGCCTTCGGCGGCTCCTTCAAGCTTCGGCGCGGGCGGCGCCCCGGGCGAGGGACGCCGCCTCCCGCCGATGAGGCTCAGCCGGCCGGGGCCGTGGTGGAGGGGTCGTTCTTCCAGAGGCCGAACTCGTTCCCCTGTGGGTCCTTGCAGGTCACGAACCAGCCCATGCCCGGCACTGGCATCGGCTCGTCCGCCTCGCCACCGAGCTCTCTCACGCGTGCGGCACCGGCGTTGATATCGTCCACGTCGAAGTAGGCGCGCGTCCCTCGCTTGCCAGGCTCCATGTTCGTGATCGCCAAGCCCGCCTGGTCATCGATCTGGGTCATGTGGTACTCGAACGGACCAGGGAAGGACTGGAACTGCCACCCAAAGAGCGAGCCCCAGAACTCACGTCCCTTCGCCGTGTCGTCCGCCGGGATCTCGAAGTGCACGATCTTACCGGGCATAAGCTCTCCCCCTTGAATCGTTGCCAGGCGGAGGACCTGGCTCCCTCGCGGTCATCAAACAGACCTGTCGGCGGGGGAGGATACACCTCCACCGAACACCCGCGGAGCGCCAGCGCGCTCCCTACTGGGTCCCGGCTTCGTCCCCCGACGTCATCCAGCGCCCGGCCCCCTGGCCGGTCACCAGGTCCTCGGCCGCCGCCGGGCCCCAGGACCCGCGGGCGTAGAGCTCCGGATGTCCCTCCGTCTCCCAGGACTGGAGCAGCGGGTCGACGATCTCCCAGGAACGCTCGATCTCCTTGCCGCTGGGAAAGACCGTGTGGCCGCCGGCCAAGACCTCGCTCAGGACGTTCTCGTAGGCGTCGGGCAGCTGCTGCCGAGCGAGGCGGCCGTACTCCAGCTTCATCCCTGCCGGGACCATCTCGAACCGGCTGCCTGGGCGTTTGGCGCCGATCCGGAGCAGGATGCCCTCGTCCGGCTGGAAGCGGATCACCACCAGTGTGGGAATGCCGCGCTGGCGGCGGCCGCCCACGCGCAGGTGGGGGGCATCCCGAAGCCTGATCACCGCCTCGGTCAGCTGGCGCCGGAGCGCCTTGCCGGTTCGCACGAAGATCGGCACGCCTTCCCAGCGCCAGTTCTCGATGACCAGCCTGGCCGCGGCGAAGGTCTCCCGGCGCGAGTCTCGCCCGACGCCCTCAGCGTCCAGGTAGC
The DNA here is from genome assembly GCA_955652675.1 of Candidatus Dormiibacterota bacterium. GTDB lineage: Bacteria > Chloroflexota > Dormibacteria > Dormibacterales > Dormibacteraceae > Nephthysia. Next base: position 21,921 of record CATPBP010000071.1, on the reverse strand, counting down.
CCTCGTACTGTCCGCGCACAGCGGTGGCCGGGTCCAGGGGCTCGACCGCGCGGAGCAGTTCCTGCTTTGCCTTGCGGATGTCCGAGGGGTCGAAGGTGGTGGGCGGCTCCATGGTCACCAGCGCCAAAAGCTGGAGGACGTGGTTCTGGACCATGTCGCGCACGGCCCCGATGCTGTCGTAGTACCCGGCCCGCCTGCCGATGTCGATCTCCTCGGCCGCCGTGATCTGGATGCTCTCGATCATGGTCCGGTTCCAGACCGGCTCGAAGAGCGAGTTGCTGAACCGGAAGGCAAGCACGTTCTGAACCGTGTCCTTGGCCAGGTAGTGGTCGATGCGGAAGATCTGGCTTTCGTCGAAGAGCGCCTCCAGCTGCTCGTTCAAGGTTCGAGCGCTGCTGGCGTCCTGGCCGAGCGGCTTCTCGACCACGATGCTCCGGTCCTTGCCCCGGCCGGACAGCCCGGCGTGGGTGAGGCCGGTCAGGATCGAGCCGAAGGTAGCCGGTGGGGTGGCGAGGTAGTAGATGACCGGGGCGCCGTCTCCGTCCACCGCGGGCTTGAGCGCCTCGTATGTGTCTGGCGAGTCGTAGTCGAGCTGCACCCAGCCCGAGCGGGCGGCCAGATCCTGGCTTCCCGTGGCGCTCGCCACAAGGTCCTTGAAGGCCTCCTGCGACATCGCGCTGCGGCCGGCGCCCAGGAGCCGGATCTGGCCATCCCGGGAGAGGTCGCCGATCGCGGGCAGGATCTTTCGGCGGGTCAGATCGCCGGAGGCGCCGAAGATGACAATGTCGGTCGGCCGCCGGGAAGCGCTCGCCATCCTCCATATCATGCGAGTGATGGCGAACATCGGGGTGGGACAAAGGCGCCTGGAGGGACGCGCCAAGGTCACAGGCGCCACCCGGTTCACCGCCGACCTGCGGCTGGTGGGGCTGACTCACGCCCGGTTGCTCCTGAGCCCTCACGCGGCGGCGCGAATTCGGCGTGTCGGCCTCGAGGCGGTCCGGCAGGCGCCAGGCGTCCTGGACGCGGTCAGCGGGGCCGATCTTCCCCCGGCCGCGGCGCCGGGCCCTGACCTGCCCCTGGCGCGCGAGCGCGTCTACTTCGCCGGTCAGCCGGTGGTGGCCGTCGTGGCCGAGACCGAGGAGGCCGCCGCTGATGCCGCTGCGCTGGCGGAGGTCGAGTACGAGCTCCTGGAGCCCGTGCTGGACATCGAGGCAGCGCTGCTCGAAGGGTCGCCGGTTGTCCTGGACTCACCTGCCGGCGGTATGGACGACGCCGGCGCGCACGGGGTGGGCGGGGGAGGAGAGGACGAGGGCGCCGTGGCGGCTCCCAACGTGACCTCCCAGGTCCGCTTCCAGGAGGGAGACGTCGAACAGGCTTTGGCCTCCAGCGCCGTCGTCGTACGCGGCTCCTACCGACTGCCGGCGGTGCACCAGGGCTTCCTGGAGACGCACGTGTCGGCGGCGGCGCCCGCGCCTGACGGATCGCTGACGGTCTGGACGCCGACGCAAGGCTCGTTCCTGACCAGGCGGACGGTCGCGGAGCGGCTGGGTGTGCCACTGTCCGAGATTCGCGTCGTCCCCATGGCGGTGGGCGGCGGATTCGGGGGCAAGGTCTGTCTTCTGGAGCCGCTGGTCGCCCTGCTCGCCCGCCGGGTGGGCCGCCCGGTGATGCTCGAGCTGACCCGCACCGAGGAGTTCCTGATGGGGAGGGGCGGCCCGGCGGCCAGCGTCGAGATCGAGCTGGGTTCCGATCTGGCCGGTTCCCTGAGAGCGCTTCGGGCACGGGTGGCCTTCGACAACGGCGCCGGCCCGGGTGGGCTGGGCGCCCTGGCCGCGCTTCTCATGGCGGGTGTCTACCGGCTCCCCGCGTACCAGGTCGTGGCGCTCGACGTCGCCACGAACAAGACGCCGGTGGCCGCCTATCGCGCCCCAGGTGCCCAGCAGGCGTTCTTCCCGCTGGAGTCGGCCATGGACGAGCTGGCCGAGCGCCTCGGCCAGGACCCGATCGAGCTCCGGGTTCGCAACGCCAGTCGGCAGGGAGACCCGCGTCCCGATGGGCAGCCCTGGCCGCGGATCGGCCTCACAGAATGCCTGGAGGCGGCCCGCCGGCATCCCGTCTACACCTCGCCGGTGGCGGAAGGCGAAGGTATCGGCGTCGCGGTAGGCGCCTGGGGAGGGGGCCGTGAGCCGGCGGCCGCCGGCTGCCGGGTGGAGCCGGACGGGACCCTGCTCCTTCACCTCGGGTCGGTGGACATCAGCGGCACCGACACCACTCTGGCGATGATCGCGGCCGAGACCTTCGGGACCTCTGTCGAGAGAGTCCGGGTGGAGACCGGAGACACGGGCACGGCGCCTTACGCCGGCATGGCAGGTGGCAGCAAGACCGTGTACACGGTGGGCCCGGCGGTGCAGCAGGCGGCCGCGGAGGCCCGCCGGCAGCTCCTCCAGATCGCGGCCGAGGAGCTGGAGGCGGCCGTCGAGGACCTTGAGCTGGAGGATGGAGAGGTGCGCGTGGCGGGGGTTCCCGGCCGCTCGCTGGAGGTTGGGCACCTGGCCGGCCTGGCCGCGCAGTTCGGGGGACGCTACCCCCCGGTCCTGGGTCAGGGGCGAGCCGCGATCACCGAGGCGTCGCCGATGTTCACGGTGCACATTGCCAGGGCGCACGTCGACGCCGACACGGGGCACTGGCGTCTCACCGGCTACGCCGCCATCCAGGACGTGGGGCGCGCGCTCAACCCGCCCGAGGTCGAGGCCCAGATCCACGGCGGCGCTCTTCAGAGCCTGGGCCGGGTGCTGGGCGAGGAGCTGGTCTGGGATGGCGAAGGGCAGCTGCAGACGGCCAGCTTCATCGACTACGGCCTGCCGACCATCGATCAGGCCCCCTCCATCCAGGTCGAGCTGCTCGAGATCCCATCCCCGATAGGGCCCTACGGAGCCAAGGGGGTCGGTGAGCCGCCTGCGGTCCCCGGACCGCCCGCCGTCGCCAACGCCATCTATGCCGCCTGCGGCCGCCGCCTCCGGGAGCTCCCGGCGGACTTCGGCCGGCTCCTGGAAGCCCCTGCCCCGGCCGACCTCGTTGAGGACACGGTCAGATAATCAGCCTGTGAGGGTCGGCTCCGGCCGGTCGCCGCGCGACCTGGGGACAAGCGACCTGGAGAGCCGGGTGCTGGCGGCGGTAGGAGACGCCGTCGTGGTAATGGATCTCGAGGGCCGCGTCGTGGGCTGGGAGGGGGCCGCCGAACGGCTGCTCGGTCACCGGGCTGCAGAGGTGCTCGGCAAGCCGGCCACGATGGTGTTTCCGCCTGAGCTGATTCCCGGTCAAGAGCACCTGACCAGCGTGGGCGGCGCCGAGCGGGTGGACCTGGTTCTGCCCATGGTCGACGACCGCATCGCGGCCGTCAGCCTGGTCCCGCTGCGGAACGCGGCCGGCGAGGTGGTCGGCACCACCGCCACGGTGAAGCCGGTGGGCGCCTGGCTGGATCCCGCCGAGGCGTCCGGGCCGCCCCGGAGGCGCTGGCACCGGACCCTGGGCGGCATCGTCCACGACCTGGTTGAGCTGGCCGGGCGCGACCTGGCCGCCATGGACTCCTCCGAGCAACTGGCGCGGGTGCTGGTGCGCCAGGCCCGCAGGCTCCTCCCCGCGGCCGAGTGCATGCTCTCCATGGTCTCCTCGGAACGGCCCGAACAATTCACGATCCTGGCCGCGTCCGGACCCTGGGCGGAGCGCCAGGTCGGCCAGGAGTGGTCCCAGGAGGGCACTCTGGCGGGCCGGGCTCTCAGAGAGCGGCGCGCCGTCGAATCGGTTCGAATGCAGGAGCTGAGCAGTCGCCGCGAGACGCTTGCAATCGGTGACATAAAGACCGCCCGGCTGCTTCCAGTCTTCAGCCCCCGCCCGCTCCCGGACGGCCGCGTCACTCTCGGTGTGCTTGGCTTCTATCGGACCACAGAGGCCTTCTTCACGCCCTACGAAAGGCGCCTGATGGACGAGCTGGTGCGCCTGGTCAGCGTCTCGCTGCAGCGGACCGAGCTCCGGAAGAGCACGGCTGAGACCGTGGCGCGTCTCCAGACCGGAGTCGACGTGGCTGTGGACCTGGCCAGCTCGTTGGAGCCGGACGATGTGATCAGGCGCCTGATCCGGCGGGCCGTCTCGGCGGTGGCCGCCGACCGAGCCTCGCTGTTCCTGGTCGAGGAGGATGAGGTCGTGGTCGTGGACAGCTACGACTCGGCCGGCCAGCAGGATCGTGTCGGACGCCGCTTCGGGCTCTCGGCCATGGTCTCGGACGGGGAGCCGGTGCTCGAGCTGGCGACCCGGGAGGGGAGGCCTCGGATCAGCGGCCCCTACCGGCTGGAGGGGACGGACGGGCAGCAGGACGGGCAGGAGGAGGAGGGGCAAGCGGACGGACGAGAGGACGGACAAGACGGAGCCGTGAGCGGATCGAGGCACACGCTGACCCTGCCGCTGGTGCTGGCCGGCTCCACCACTGGCGTCCTGGTGGTTTCACGACGTCGCGACCACCGCTTCACGCGGGAGGACGCCCTCACGCTGCAGCTGGTTGGCAGCGTGGCCGGGCTCATGCTCCGCAATGCGCGGCTCTTCGCCGAGGCCAGGGAGGCGAGCCGGCTGCGCAGTGACTTCCTGAACATGGCGGCCCACGAGCTGCGCACGCCGCTCACGGTGATCAACGGCTATCTCTCCATGCTCAACGACGGCAGCCTGGGCCAGCCGCCGGCGCGCTGGCGCGACCCGGTCAGTTTGCTGGCGACAAAGGCGGCCGAGCTGGGCCGGCTGGTCGACGACCTGCTCCTGACCTCGCGGCTGGAGTCGGGCGGACTCCCCGCGCGCGCCGATCAGCTCGACCTGCGGCTGCTGACGGAGGCTGCCGCTCAGCGCGCCAGGCCTCGCCTGGACCTGGTCGGCGGCCAGCTGGAGATCGCTCTGCCAGCCGACCCGGTCTGGGTATCCGCCGATCCAGAGCAGCTCACCCGCATTCTTGACAACCTGGTCAACAACGCCATCACCTATCGGCGGATCGCCCAGCCGGCCTGGGTCCGGATCGAAGCGCTGGTGGACGGCCAGATGGCGCTGGTGGCGGTCGAAGACCGCGGACGCGGCGTCCCGCCCGAGATGCAGGAAAGGATCTTCGAGCGTTTCGTGCGCGCCGAGGAGACCTCGGATCGCACTTCCGGTACCGGTCTGGGTCTCTACATCAGCCGCCAGCTGGCCGAGCGGCATGGGGGCCGCGTCGAGCTGGAGCGCAGCAGCCCGGGCGAGGGCAGCCGGTTCGTGCTCAAGCTTCCCCTGGCGTCACGGCCGTGACCGACGCCGCAGCCATTCTGGATTCGGTCGGCGATGCGGTCATCGCCCTCGATCCGGCGGGCAGGGTGATCCTCTGGTCACGGGCGGCAGAGCTTCTGTTCGGCCGTCCCGGATCTGAGGTGGAGGGTAGGCAGCTCGCCGAGCTGGGCATAGGCTGGCCGCCCGGGGGGCTGCGCAAGGAGCGGCGCCTGACTCTGCAAGGCAAGAACAGTCGTGCCTTCAGCGCTGCAGTCAACACGAGCCTTCTCGCCGGCGCCGCAGGGGAACCGGAGGGCAAGGTGGTGCTGGTCAAGGATCTCGAGCCCTGGATCGGACCCATCGACGATCTTGCCGAGGCCGTCGAAGGCCTGGACGTCGATGAGCGGCTGGGAGCCACCTTCAGGGGCGTGATGGAGGCGACCGGGGCGGACTTCGACCCTGGCGAGTCGATCGATCAGCTCGCCCCCAGGCTGGCGATCCAGGGCCGCCGCCTGGTGTCCGGGGCTGAGTGCATGATCGCCGTGGTTCCGCCCGACCGCCAGGACACCTTCTTCTGCCTGGGTGCGGCCGGACCTGCGGCCGAGCAGCTGCTCGGCCGCGCCTACCCGCTCGAAGGCAGCATCGCGGGCCGGGCGATCTCGGCCAAGCGCCCCCGGGAAAGCATTCGGATGAACGAAGAGGGGGCGGACCCGGGACTCCTGGCGTCGTTCGGAATCCGCACGCTGAGGGCGGTGCCCCTGCTCAGCCGCCAGCCCCTCCCGGATGGACGGACGGCGCTGGGGGCGCTCACCGTGCTCCGCCGGGAGGCGGCGCCCTTCAGCGCCGAGGAACGGCGGCTGATCGACGATTTCGGGGCCCTGGTAACGCTCTCCATCCAGCGCGCCGAGTTTCGGGTGGCCGCCGACCGGTCCATGGAGCGGCTGCAGCTGGCCATCGACGTGGCGCTGGATCTTGCCCAGTCACTGGACGTCCGCGACGTGGTTCGGCGTCTGGTTCGGCGTGCCACGCTGGGCAGCCGGGCCGACCGCTGCGTGCTGCTTCGCATCGAGGGGGGCGACACCGTGGTCGAGGACGCCTATGACGCGGCGGGTCATGGAGACCTGGCCGGGTACCGGCAGGCGGTCAGCGCCCAGGAGCTGATGGCCAAGGCCATCTACACCCGCTCCCCGGTGCTCGGGGGCCGTTACGACCTGAGCGCCATGCCTCCTCCTCTGCGCGAGGCGCTGAAGGAGGTGCGTCATACGGCCACCATGCCGCTCCTCTACGGCGGCGAGGTGGTGGCGATCCTGGTGCTCAGCCGGCGGGCGGACCCGTCCTTCGGGAGGGAGGAGGTGGAGACGCTTCGCCTGCTCTCGGGACCGGCGGCGCTGGCGCTGCGCAACTCGTTTCTCTACGCCCAGACCCACGAGGCGGGACGGGTGAAGAGCGACTTCCTCGACATGGCCGCCCATGAGCTGCGCTCGCCGCTGACGGTAATCGGCGGCTATCTCTCGATGCTGCGCGAAGAAGCCTTCGGGCCGGCCCCGGCCTCCTGGGCCCTTCCCCTGCAGGCGCTGGATCTGAAGGTGGCCGAGCTGACCCGGCTTGTCGAGGACCTGCTCATGGCGGCCAGGTTGGAGACCGGCCGGCTGGCCTCCGTGATCGAGGCCGTCGACCTCGGCGCGGCGGCCCACGAGGTCGGCGCTGGTGCCCGAGAGCCCGTGCTCGTGTCCGCGCCTGAGGCTCCGGTCAGGGCCCTGACCGACCGCGTGCAGCTGCACCGGATTCTGGAGCACCTGGTCGGCAATGCGCTGGCCTACGCGCGGAGCGGGGCGCCGGCCGCGGTTTCCATCCAGGTGACCGCCCTGGAGGACCGAAGGCAGGCGCGGTTGCTGGTCGAGGATCAAGGGCGGGGAATGTCGGAAGGGTCCTCCCAGCGAATATTCGAACGCTTCCAGCGAATCGAGGATCCCGACCAGCCGGCCGTGCCGGGAACCGGGCTGGGCCTCTACATCGCGCGCGAGCTCGCGGAACGGCACGGGGGCAGCCTGGAGCTGGAATGGACCCAGCTCGGCCATGGCTCCCGCTTTGCGCTCTACCTGCCCCTGGCGACCGACCAGGGGTAGTTCGTCAGCTGTCGGTCTCCACCACCTCGGTCAGGGCGAGCTGGTCGTGGGCGGCGCTGAATCGGGCCAGCGCAACCGGCAGGCCGGCCAGACGGAGGACGGCTTGAACAGGCGTGACCCGGCCGCCGTCCACCGCCAGCACCCGGAGGCCGAGCGCCCTGCCTCCGAGCGTCTGACCCCAGATCGACCAGGCAGCCGCGTGATAGCCCGCCATCACGGCCAGCCAGACAGGCAGCCGCCTACGGCGCGCCACGGCCAGTGTCAGCACAGAGCAGAAGGCCACGTCGATGGTCGCTGCGGCCAGGCGCTGAGCCGGACCGCCGGGGATCCCCGGCGGCGGCACCCGGCCCCGGAGCTGAAGCAGGAAGAGTCGGGTGATCAGGTGGTGAACCTGCAGCTGGGTGGCCCTGTAGAGGGGGCGTGGCAGGGACGGCCAGTAGCCGTCCACGATGGAGAGGAGCTCGCCGCTCCGCCACTGGAAGCTGAGGTAGCCGCCCGGGCGTCTGGTGAGCAGTCCGCCGCGAATGGGCCAGCACCAACCGCCGCTGGTGGGGGCCGGCTCGCCGAACTCGTGGAGGGTGAGAGGGCCCGCCCGGACTCGCCAGGGCTGACCGTGTACGAGACCGAGCGTCAGCTTCCCCAGGGACACGAAGAAGCTGTCGCGCATTCGATCCCTGTCCGGCTCGCTGGGAGCCGAGACCCGGTCCTCGACGTGGATCGCATCCCGCGAGCGTCGCGCTCTCATGATGAGAGCCTATGGCCGACCGCACGTTCTCTGCCTCGGTCCGGATCGCGCGCGAACCGGAGGCAGTCTTCGACTGGGTGGCGGACTACCGCCACGTCGCCCAGGTACTGGAGGGTGTCGAGCGCTGGGATCCGCTCCAGCGCGAGACACGGGGGCGGGGCGCGCGCTTCTCGGTGTCCATGAGCGCCGTCGGCTTTCCGCTCGAGAACGTGCTCGTCCTCGATGTCTGGGACGAACCGCGTGCCATCGGGTGGCGCTCCGAGTCAGGGCTGGTCCAGCAAAGTGGCCGTTGGGAGTTCCGGGCCAGACAGGAAGGGACGGACGTCAGCCTGACCATCAGCTACACCCCGCCGCTGGGTCTGGTCGGTCAGATGGTCGCCGGGGAGGTCGACTCGCTCGTGCGTGGGCGGCTTGACCATGCGCTGGCGAGCATGAAATCGGAGCTCGAAGACAAAGCGGAAGCATGACGGGACGGGTATCTTCAGGGCTCAGCGGGCGGCTTCAGCGGCGGACGCGTTTACAGAATCTTTAAAGCCTTCTCACCCTCAACACCCCCGGTTCTGCCACCCTGGCGACCCAGAGGGAGGGGAATCGGATTCGCCTGGGGACGGCCGCCGTACCGGCGGCAAGCTTGCTTATTGCCGCGTTCGGAGGGACAGGTACCTCCAACTGTTCGTATCTGCCCTCCGTTGAGGTGCCACCCCCAGTGGCGGCGGCCGCCCCGCAAACCCACCGCTCGTTCGACGCCCTCCAGCAGGAGGTGAACGACCTGCTGGACCAGGCGGGAGCCACCGGGGCGGTAACCCTGGTCGAGCTGGGCGGGGATCAGGCGCAGACCTGGTCCCTCGACGGTGACGTCAAGTTCGCCGCCGCCAGCACCTACAAGCTGCCCCTGCTGATGGAGGAGGCCCAGCTGATCGCGACCGGCAGGGAGCGATCGTCGGAGCAGGTCTGCTTCGATACCGGCGATTGGGAGGATGGCTGGTATATCGACTACAAGCCGGGGTCCTGTTACACGCGGGGCGAGCTCATGCGCCGGATCGGCCAGAATTCCGACAACACGGCGGCTCACATGCTCGTCCGCGACGAGGGCTGGACCCAGGCCTTGAACGACTACGCCTCCCAGCACGGCGCCGGCGAATCCGACTTCTACTATCCGAACCTGACCACCACCAACGACCTCGCCCACCTCCTGGTGAACGAGGCGAGGGGAGGCGCGGGCGGCGACGGCGCGCAGGCCAGGCTCTATCCGCTGCTGACGCACACGGCCTACGAAGACGGCGTCCCGGCCGGCGTGCCGGACTCGGTCACCGTCGTGCACAAGGTCGGCATCCTGGACGACGCCATCGACGATGCCGCGCTCGTCCAGGGTGGTCCAAAAGGAGCCTACGTCCTCGCCATCGGCACGCAGGGACCGGGTGGGGAGCCGGGATGGAAGCTGGTGGCCGACATCAGCCGGGCCGTCTGGCAGTTCGAGTCGACGCGCTGACCCGAGTCGGGCTCCCGCCGTTCAGGCCGGAAGCAGGGAGAGGGCCTCCCGCACCAGCTCGCCGCGCGGCCCCTCGAGTGACGCTCGCTTTCTGAGCGCGTCTATGAGCTCGCTCTTCCTCCCGGCCACCACGGTCATCGCCGCGTACCGCACCACGTCGAGATCGGGGCATCGCTCCACCACCGAGAGCAGCGCCTGAGCCAGCACCGCGGCCTGGGCGTGGCCGCTCAGGAGGTCGACCAGGGCGAGCAGCACCAGGCCGTCGCTCGCTCCGCCGTACTGCTCGGCCAGGCGGCGTATCAGAGATGCGGGCGCGCCCTCCAGCGCGTGCAGGCACTCCGCCGCGACCTCGGAGGCGGTGCCGGGCAGGGTCAGCCGCTGGTAAAGCGGCAGCACCTGGTGCTGTGCCGCCAGCAGTCGCGCGGCGGTGACGGCCGGCTCACCCGACATCGGGCTGGTGTGCCGGTCGCCGAGCAGCCGTACCGCGTGGTACCCGGCGAGCTCGTCGTCGAGCTCTCCGAGCACCAGCAGGGCGGACGCCCGCAAGCCCTTGGCGACCTCGTTCGGAGGAATGAACTCGTAGGTCCACAGCGCCGCCTCGAGCAGCGGCGTGTCGAAAGCCGAGGCGCGCCCAATGAGCCCGGAGAGCAGAGCGGACCGCATGAAGCAGCCCGGATCTCGGCGCGGTCCTTCCGCGGTCAGCGCCGTGTACTTCTCCAGCAGCACTTCCCTCACCCGGCCCTCGTCCGGGGGCAACGCCTCCAGGGCACCGGCGACCGCGTGTGGAGTTCTCGCCCGGGAGAGGGCGTCAAGCGCCCGTTCGGTGAACGTCTTCACCGGAAGGAGCTTAGAAGCCCTGCCGGATCCCGCGTGTCGTGGCCAGGCCCCGGGCAAGGGTGCCGGCGGCTGCTCCGCAGACATCTTCATCGGTCGGAGGTTGGAAGCGTCTCGGGACCCGGTACTCCGTACGCTGGAACCAATGAATCAGAACGGGGACGCGCGTGAGCTGCTGGACCGGGCGCGGATCGGAATGCTGGCGCTGAACGCCAATCGCATGCCGCTGGTGACGCCGGCGGCCTTCTACCTCGGAGGGTCGTCTCTGCTCATGACCACCTCCCGCCACGCCGTCAAGGTCGTGCTGGCACGCCGCGATCCCCGGGCGGCCTTCCTGGTCGAGGACGCCGGGCTCAGCGTGGTGCTTCAGGGCCTCCTCGAGGTCTTCGATCCGCGCTCGCTCCAGGGACCTGTGCGTGCGGCCCTGGAGGGTCCGCGCTTCGCGCTGAGCGTGGCTGGCTACACACTCAAGAACGCTCCCTTCATCGCCGGCTACCTCTTGGACCTCGCCTCCATCCCGGGCGAGTGGTGGCCGCAGAACCGGGTGGTTCTCCGCCTCCGGGTTACCCGCAGGCGTGAGCTGCCTGCTCTGGAGATGCCCCCCGCGGCGGCCGTCCGCCTCCCCGGCGTCCCCGCGGCGATCGGGCGTCCGCTCTCTCGAGCCCGTGGTGGCCGGCTCTGCTGGTCGGTGGGCGGCAGCCCGCAGCTGGCCCCAGTGCCCTGGGCGCTCGAGGGCTCCGACGCCCTGGTCTGGATCCCCGAGGGCGTCGGGCGGCCGCCAAAGGAGGGAGTGCCGGCAGCGCTCCTGGTGGAGCGCCATCACCCCTTCCGGGCGACACGCATGCTGGGCGCCTGTCTGCGCGGACACCTGCGCGCGGACAGCTGCGCGCCGGCCATGCTCGAGGAGCGCTACGGGGAGCTGCCGGCCGGCGAGGGCGTTTTCCTGAGGCTGACCTCGGAGCGGGTCACCTGGTGGCGCGGCTTCGAGGTGCGCACGGTGCCGGTCGGCGCGGAGGTCGGCTGAGGCCGTGCCGGGCAAGGGCCGGCCGCAGGCTCCCGCCGTCGCCACGCGGCGTTGGGTCGCCGGCAGCTGGGAGGACGCGCCGGACGAGCTGGCGGCTGAGGAGCCCCTGCAGCTGCTTCTGAACGGGAGCCCTCTGAGCATCGTCATGCGGACTCCCGGCAACGACGTGGAGCTGGCGCTGGGACTGCTCTGGGCGGAGGGCGTGCTGCGGGATCGTGGGCAGCTGCGGGAAGTGCGCATCAGCGCGGAAGCCGGGGAACGAGAGGGCATGCTGCCGCTCCGCGCGGACCTCTTGGACTCGAACCAGATCGATGTCCGGCTGGAGGGTGACTTCCGGCGGCCAGAGCGTTCGTTCCTGCAGAGCTCCGCCTGCGGAGTGTGCGGCGCCACCACCGTGGAGTCGCTAAGCCTGGACTTCCCCGAGCTGGGTCCCGGGCCGGAACTGTCACCCGCCATGCTGCCGCGGCTTGCCGAGACACTCCGAGAGGAGCAGCCGCTCTTCCGGCGCACCGGGGGGCTCCACGCGGCCGCGCTCTTCGATGCCGAAGGCGAGCTGCTGGTGCTTCGGGAGGACATCGGCCGCCACAACGCGGTGGACAAGCTGGTCGGGCGAGCCCTCCTCGACGGCCGGCTGCCCGCCGATCGTCAGGTCCTGGTGGTCAGCGGGCGCGGCGGTTACGAGATAGTCCAGAAGGCCGTCGCCGCGGGCATCCCGCTGGTGGCGGCGGTGGGAGCCCCCAGCAGCCTGGCGCTCGCCACAGCCCGCCGATTCAATCTGACCCTGGTGGGCTTCCTGCGGGGAGACCGCTTCAACGTCTACTCCTCTCCGGAGCGGCTGAGGGAGTAGCGCAGGAAGAGGTGGCCGCCGTGCTCCCGCGCGCTCAGCAGGCGGGCCCAGCGGCCGGCCGCCGGCAGAAGCTCGACCCCCTCCAGCAGGCCTAGCCGGCCGTCGCCGGCTCGCCGTCCGGCGAGCACGGGGGAGAGCGTGAGGAAGAGCTGGTCGAGCCGGCCGGCCTGGACCAGCGCGCCCAGCAGCCGTGGGCCGCCCTCGGTCAGCACGCGCCGGTGGCCCTCGGAACGGACCGCCTCCAGGATCGCCGACCCATCCGGCGGCTGGGGCCCGAGCGATCGGATCTGGGAGGCGGCCGGGAGCCGGCCGGCCAGACGGGAGGCGCCCTCGTCCGTGGTGAGTACCAGGGCTCCGGCCTGCAGGGCGCGGATATCGGGGTCGAGCTCACCGCTCGCGCTCACCACGACCAACCGCGGCTGCGGCCGCCCCAGAGATGCGAAGGCCTGCGCCAGGTCACGGCTCACCGCCGCCGGCGTCCAGAGGTGGCGCGGCTCTGCCCGCAGGGTGCCCGCCCCCACCACGACGGCGTCCGCGAGAGCTCTCAAGACCCCCATCAGGAAGCGGTCGGCGGCGTTGCGGCCACTGATCGCCGCGGTTCCCTGGGAGGGCGGCGGGAGCGCCGCCACCCCGTCGAGCGAGGTCACGAAGTTGGCATAGAGCAGGTCGGGAGGCAGGTCGAGACCACCGCCGTAGAGCTCCTGCAGCGGCGGAGGAAGTGGCTCGGAGGCTGAGCCAGCCTCGAAGAGCACGCGCATCGGCTCCACGGCGTCCCACTTTGACGGTCTAGGGCATCCGCATGCTATTTTTAGGTGTGCCTAACAAGTTGGAGGGCCAGACGCAGGCACCGACCCGGCGCCGGCTCTCGCAGTCCCAGGAGGACTACGTCAAGGCGCTCTACCACCTGGGAGCCGCCACCGCGCTGGTGAGCACCTCGCAGCTCGCTGAGCGTCTCCAGGTCTCGGCGGCCTCGGCCACCGAGATGCTGGGCAAGCTCGCGGCGCTGGACCTGGTCAGCCACGACCGCTATCGCGGGGCTTCGCTGACCGCGACCGGGGAGTCCGTCGCCCTACAGATCGTGCGCCACCACCGGCTGCTCGAGATGTACCTGTCCCAGAAGCTGGGCTACGGATGGGACGAGGTGCACGACGAGGCGGAACTGCTCGAGCACGTGATCTCAGAGCGCATGGAGCAGCGCATCTACGAGGTGCTCGGTAAGCCGGAGGTCGACTGCCACGGCGACCCCATACCGACCCTCCAGGGCCAGGTTCCCCAGGCCGCCCACCGGAGCCTCCTGGCCGTCGGGGTCGGGGAGCGCCTCCGCGTCCGCCGCGTCTCGGATCGCGACCCGGACAAGCTCCGCGCGCTGGAGCATCTGGGCCTGAGGCTCGACGTGCAGGTGGAGGTGCTGCGCGAGAGTGTCTACGAGGGACCGATCGAGGTCCGCGTCGGTGGCCGCCGCCGGCAGGTGCCGCTGGGCATCGCCCGGGTGGTCTTCGTCGGGTGAGCTCGGCCACCCAGCCCCTGGAGCCCGCCTCCGCAGCGCTTCCCGGCGAACGCCGGGTCCTGACCGCGGCCGAGCGTTCGCTGAGCGGGGAGACGCGCGGCCTGCGCGCGCTGGTCCCGTTCCTGGGGCCGGCCTTCGTGGCCGCGGTCGCCTACGTCGACCCTGGCAACTTCGCCACCAACATCGCCGGCGGAGCGGCCTACGGATACCGTCTGCTCTGGGTCGTGCTGGCCGCCAACCTGATGGCCATGCTGGTCCAGGCGATGAGCGCCAAGCTGGGCATAGCCACCGGCATGAACCTGCCAGAGGTCTGCCGGCTGCGCTTTCCGCAGCCGGTCAGCCGGCTGCTCTGGCTGCAGGCCGAGGTCGTGGCCATGGCGACCGACCTCGCCGAGTTCGTGGGCGCCGCTCTCGGGCTCAACATCCTGTTCCACATCCCGCTGCTGCCGGCCGGCCTGATAACCGGGGTGGCCGCGTTCGGCATCCTCACTCTGCAGGCGCGCGGCTTCCGGCCCCTTGAGGCGGTGATCACGGTCCTGGTGGGCGTGATCGTCGTGGCCTTCGCCTTCGAAGTCTTCCTGGCCAAGCCCTCGGTTCCGGCCGTTGCCACAGGCCTGCTGATACCAAGCTTCTCCGGGACCGAGAGCGTGCTGCTCGCGGCCGGCATCCTCGGCGCCACCGTCATGCCTCATGTCGTCTACCTTCATTCCGCGCTGACCCAGCAGAGGGTGGTCGGCAACAGCCCCGAGGCCAAGCGCAAGATCTACCGCTTCGAACAGTGGGACGTGATAATCGCCCTCGGCATCGCCGGCTTCATCAACATGGCGATGCTGATCACGGCGGCGGCCACCTTCAACGCGCGCGGCCTCGACGGCGTGAACAGCCTCCAGCAGGCCTCCCAGGGTTTGGGTCACTACCTGGGCCACCACGCCGACGTGTTCTTCGGGTTGGGACTCCTGGCCTCGGGCCTCTCCTCGTCTTCGGTGGGCACCATGGCCGGTCAGGTGGTGATGCAGGGGTTCATCCAGCGGCGTATCCCCCTCTTCCTGCGACGGGCGATCACCATGGCGCCCGCGCTGGTGGTGCTCGCGGTGGGCGTCGACGCCTCTCGCGCTCTGGTCTTGAGCCAGGTGGTCCTGTCCTTCGGCATCCCCTTCGCGCTCGTCCCGCTGCTTCTGTTCTGCCGCGATCGAGGCCTCATGGGGGAGCTGGTCAACAGACGGGTGACCACCATGGCGGCGACTTTGATCGTGGCCTCGATCGTGGCCCTGAACCTGTTCCTGCTCGCCCAGATATCGTTCCGTTCGTGAGCCTGTCCGCCGTCCAGGGCGGTGCCTGGTCGAGGACCGCCGCTCTGGCCGTGCTGGTCCTGGGAATCGAGTACTCGCGGGTGCTCGCCGGCCGGCTGCCGGGGATGGCGACCGCGTCGCTGCTGGTCGGCGGCCTGGCCCTGTGCCTGCTGGCCCTGGGGCGGCCGCCTGCCGACCTGGGGCTGGGTCGAGACCGAATCGCCTTCCGCGTCCTGGGCGGATTCGCGCTGGCGGCCATCCTTCTGCTGCCCGCCGCGGTGCGTTGGGGAGGGGGGCCTTCGCTTCCCCCTGAGCTGGCGGTGGCGGCGGTGGCCGTCTCGGTCGGCGAGGAGATCGCCTTTCGAGGAGCGCTCTTTGGAGCTCTCGCGGAGGCCGGCGGCCCGGCGCTCGCCGTGCTCGGCAGCACGCTGGTCTGGACGGCCGCGCACGCGCTCTCGCACCCAGCCGCCTTCCTCCCCGCGGTGGCCGCGGCCGGATTGCTCCTGGGTACCTGGCGCTGGGCCTGCCGGGATCTGGTCGGGCCCGTCGTGGCCCACGTGATCGCCGACCTCTCGCTTTGACACGGGCGCTGCTACTGCTCGGCATGGCGGCAGGGCTTTATGTGGCAGCCGCCTGGTCGGTGGCGCCGGGGTTCTACGACGGCTTCGGTCCCCAGGCGCCCTACCGCTGGGTCTCGCCGCCACCGCAGTTCAAGAACAGCAACCAGCCGCCGCAGCCCGGCCACGGCACCGCGGCGGTGGCCTCCACCGGTGTGGTGAATCCGGGCTCCGTCTTCACCCAGGACGGCCAGGCCTCGGCGAGCTGGGCCCCGGGCGCTTTCCAGGCGCCCGCGGACCATAGCCCGGTCGTGATCGACATCAAACCGGTCGCCACCTACCCGGACCCGGGCGGAATGCACCTGGCCACCAACGTGTACTGCTTCACCAGCTCCTCGCCGATCGCTCCCGGCAAGGACGTCCTGATCACCCTGACCTTCTCCGACCAGCTGCCCGCTCCCAGCAACGTCTACGAGTACCAGGACAGCGGACCCTGGCGAAACATCGGCAACACGGGCGCGGCGGCGCCCTTCTCAATCTCCGGCCGAGCCACCTCACTCGGCTGCTTCGCCGGGGGTTACCCGGCCGCCGCCAAGCAATCCGCGAGCGGCGTCCGGGTGGGGGGCGGGCAGACGCTGCCCATAGTGATCGCCGTCGCCATCCTGGTCGTGGTCCTGGCCGGCATCCCCCTAGCCATCCTCCGCCGCCGCAGCAAGGACGGCTAGGAAACCGTCAGGGTTGCTCTTCGTACTTGAGGGCTTCGTAGCAGGTGCCGCAGCGGCGGCAGCGGTACTGCAGGGTCATGGCCTGCGCCCCGAAGAGGGAGATCACCTCGCTGTCCGCGGCTCCGCAGTGGGGGCAGTGGGGAGCGCTGCGGGGCGCCTCAGGCTCCGCGGGAGGCACCGCTGGGCATGAATTTGCGCTCCTCGAGGCCCCGCAGCATCCCGAAGGTGCGCGCGTCGATGGCGCCCGGCCTGCTGCGGCGCCGCCTGGGGTCCCAGGCTCCCCAGTCCGGCTCGAAGCTTGGCGCTTTCATCTCCAGGCGCTCCTCCACCCGGTGCAGCAGCTCGGCTGGCCCCGCCGCCAGCTGGCCCTCCTGGTGCAGCCTGGCGACCTCTCCATCGGGCGGTCCGAACCACTCCACGGCCTCTCGCCAGGCCACCTCCAGCGGTTCGGGGGCGATGCCCTCGCGCAGCCAGCTCCGGCCATGGAGGAAGTGGTAACGCTCCTCCATCAACATCTTGCGAAGCCGTGACTGCAGCACCTCGAGGTTTCCCTCGACGCAGGCCTGGATCATCGCGGTGAAGGCCGTGTCGAGCACGGCGTTGGCGGCCACGAAGTGCCCCCAGGTGGTCCAGGGCTGGTCGAGGTAGGGAAGGTTGAGGTAGGCTCCGGCGTCGTTCTCGCGGTCGGCCGCGCGGGGGTCCTCACCCAGCGGCTCCAGGCAGCCGAGGAGGACCCGGGAGTGGCCGATGTCGTCCAGGCCCATGGCGGCGGCGGCGATATCTGCCTCCAGCGAGGGCGCCCGCGTGGCCCACTCGGCGTAGCGGAGTCCCAGCAGCTGCTTGTTGTCGGCCAGGCTGAGGACCAGCTCGCCGATGCTCACTCCGCGACCTCCTCGCCAGGCGCCCAGAGCGTCGTGATCGCCTCTTTGGGCACGATCTTCATCTCCACCCAGCGTTCTTCGTCGTACGTGGCCCTCGCGTAGGCGGCTGCCAGGTCCGCGTCGGGGGCCACCACGCTGCCGATCTGGCGCAGGGGCTCCGGCCGCGCCTTGCGGGCAAAGACCTCGTAAACCTTGACGTGCTGGTGGACGCGCTGATACTCGCGCTGCATCAGACGGCCAGTCCCCACATCTCGAGCGCCTGGCGGCCGTCCTGCGTCATCCGGGCGGCCGTCCAGGGTGGGTCCCACACCACGTTGACGACAACCTCGGATATCCCTGGCTGCCGGAGCAGACACTCGCGGACGTCTTCCAGGATGAAGTCGGCGGCCGGGCAGCCCATGGCGGTGAACGTCAGATCCACGGTGGCGCGGGCTTCCTGCGCCCGTACCCGGTAGACCAGCCCCAGGTCGACGATGTTGACCGGCATCTCGGGATCCTGAACCTCCCGCAGGGCCTCCAGCAGCGGCTCAGGCGCCGGCATGGGACTTGCGGAAGTTGTGGAACTCTTCCTGGAAGAGCTGGATCATCTCTGCGTTCCGTGGCCCCCGAGCTCGCCATCGAAGCATGACGTCGTCCCAGGTGCAGGGGTCCCGGAAGTCCCAGCGCTTGGCCTCAGGGTCGAAGGTGCAGGGAAAGGGGTAGTCCAGCACCCAGGTCTCCTGGCCGTCTGCGACCTCCATGTGTGCCGGCACGGCGACCCCGATCTCCTCCATGTACGGCACCACCAGCGACATCCACCACTGCCGGAGCTGGTCGTTCGTCTTGCCCTTGAGGCGGTAGTCGAGCTGCGTCGAGTGCATCTTCATGCTGTCCGGCAGCCCGAACCACTCGATGGTCAGTGGAAACATCCAGTCCACCGCACTCTGAAGTTCTTCGCGGGACTCGCCCCCCGCCTGGCTCATTCGCTTGCACCAGGTGCGGCCGTTGCGGAGGTGGAAGTTCTCCTCCAGCATGACCTTGTTCAGGCCACGCTTCCAGGGACCGTAGGAGCACTGCTCGTGGATGTCCCCGAGCAGGCAGAAGCCGGCCTGGTCGTACATGGCGTTGGCGACGATCAGTTCCGTCCAGGTCTCCAGCGGGACGTCGAATGCGTAGGGGTAGCGGAACGACTTGGGGTCGCGGGAGAAGATCAGCTTCTCCTGGTCCTCGCCGAGCTCTTCCAGGATGTGGTAGGCGATGTGGGCGTGGGCCAGCTCGTCCTGGATGATCGCGATCCCGGTCATGAAGGCGTTGATGCTGGGGGCTCGCTGCGCCGCCAGGTAATAGGCCGGCGCCGAGATGAGCTCGGTGTCTCCGGAGACCAGGAGGGTGTGCTTCAGCTCCTTCAGATACTCGGGCGTCATCTCGCCGACCGTCTCGATCAGCTCGCCCTTCTTCATAAGCCTGTCGAAGGCCGGGTTCGCGCTGGCCATCACATCACCTCTCTGGAGACCACCGGGCGCCGGGCCTCCGCGGCCCGACCGCCCCCTGTTCTGTCGGTATTGTCGACGATCGTCGGGTCCTCTGCAATACTCTTGTAGAACCTCTCGGCGGGTTCCCGGAGCCTTCCGTTGTATTCCAGGAAGGCCTCCCGAGCGGCGGTGCCAACCCAGCCCGGAGGCAGCAGTCGATCGGGCAGATCTGGGTCGCTGAAGGGGAAGCGCCGGAACTCATGAGTCAGCAGAAAGCGGCGCCGGAAGGATTCGCGGGCGTCGAGGCTGCCGGCTTCCTCGAGACCTCGGCGGATCGGGCCCAGGAAGGCGGTATAGCGGGCCGCCAGGGTCTCCAGGTCCCACGCCCTGGCCACCACCTGGGCGGGATCGGAAGGCCACTCCAGCGTCCCATGGTGCATCGTCACGTCCTCTTCGACCTCATGCCGGCCGATCAGCTCGCGCACCTCGCGGCTGAGGTCGTGGGGCGAGACGAAGATGCCGTTGCCGAGCGAGCCGAAGCCGAGGAAGTTGAGCCCTTCGCGCAGGCGATCCCTCTGCCCTCGCCGCCGCTCGGGCAGTGAGTAGGAGACGAGCAGCCAGCGACCGTCCCAGCTGGCGCGGTGCCGGCCGTAGATGCGGCCGGTGCCCTCCTCGATGAGGCTGTGGCCGCGGGGGGTCAGCCGGTAGCGGGGCGTGCCGTCGTTCCGCCGAACCGCCAGCCACCCCTCCCGGTTCATCCGGGACAGGGCGGAGCGGAGGGCGTTGCCTGAGACTCCGAGCTCGCCGGCCAGCTGCACGAGGGCCCCGACCCGCACCTCTTCCTGCCCGAGGGGGTGTGCGTAGTCGCCGTAGAGCGTGAAGAGGAGGGATCGGGGGTTAAGGCCCGCGGCCGCCATGTCAGGCCCACTTTAGCCCGCTGGTAGAATCGTGGCCGCTCGTCGAGAGATCGCCGGTGGCTATAGCTCAGCCGGGTTAGAGCACCAGATTGTGGATCTGGGTGTCGTGGGTTCGAATCCCACTAGCCACCCCAGGTCGTTCGGCGAGTTGGCGGCCGACTGTCGCTCCAGGCAGGACTGTTTTAAGGAGATGCCCTGGCCCGAACGGTTGATCCAGGGCGCCGCCATAGAATCGGGACATGACTGAGGCGACCGCGTCCGCGTGGGCCATCCAAGAGCTCGAGCCGCGCCGTCCCGAGCTCCTTGCCTACTGCTATCGCATGCTTGGCTCCCCCCTCGACGCCGAGGACGCGGTGCAGGAGACGCTGACGCGCGTCTGGCGGAACTTCGAGCGGTTCGAAGGTCGCTCGCAGCTGCGATCCTGGGTCTACAAGATCGCAACCAACGTCTGCCTGGACTTTCTGCGCAGCAAGGAGCGACGCGTTCGGCCGATGGACCTTGGGCAGGCGGTGGCGCCGGTCGAGTCGAATCTCAACATCCCGCTCGACGCGCGCTGGGTCGAGCCCATGCCCGACTCCGCCATCGCGTCCGCGACCGACCCGGCCGACATCGCGGTCGACCGGGAATCGGTGAGGCTGGCGCTCGTCGCCGCACTTCAGGAGCTGCCCCCCAGGCAGCGCGCCGTACTGATCCTTCGGGAGGTTCTGCGGTGGGAGGCCTCGGAGGTCGCCGAGCTGCTCGACAGCACCGTCGCCTCCGTCAACAGCGCCCTGCAGCGGGCCAGGGCCACGCTGGACAAGGTGGCGCCCGACGCGACATCGCCCCGGCCGCCGTTGAGTGACGCCGACCGGGCCCTGCTCGAGCGGTACGTCCGCGCCTTCGAGCGCTACGACCTGACCGCCTTGACCGATCTCATCCGCGAGGACGCCACGCAGTCGATGCCCCCGTACGACATGTGGCTGGCGGGCCGTGACGACATATTCGCCTGGTGGCTGGGGCCAGGGATCGGCTGCCGCGGCTCTCGGGTGATTCCCGTCGGCAGCGCCAACGGCTCGCCTGCATTCGGACAGTACAAACCGAGCCCGGGCGGCGGCTACGAGCCGTGGGCGCTGCAGGTGCTGGAGCTCGAGGGGGGACGCATCCGCGAGCTCACCTTCTTCCTCGACACCGAGCGCCTATTCCCGCTCTTCGGCCTCCCGTCCCGCCTCGTCTGACGGAGCGCGCTCCAGGACCTCCTGCACGCCGACCAGGCTGATCAGCTCGTGCAGCCGCGGGCCGCAGTTCTCGAGGACCACGTCCTCGCCGGCACGCTTCAGCATCAGTCGGAGGCGGAGGAGGGCATCCACGGTGGCCAGGTCTGGCTGCCGGAAGGCGAGGCAGTCGACGGTCACCCGGCTGTGGCCCATTTGGAGAATAGACGTGCTCGACGCCTCGAACTAATCGGCGACCTCTTTCTTGCTCCGAGCAGATGAGTTTGCGCCGGCGGCTGCGTCCAAAAGGGCATGACACGCTCACGCTGGCTCTCACTCCTGATTCTCTGCACCGGTTTCCTGCTGATCGTCGTCGACATGACGATCGTCAACGTGGCCCTGCCGTCGATCGGGCGCGACCTGCGCTTCACCCCCGCAGGTCTGGCCTGGGTGATCAACGGCTACCTCGTCGCTTTCGCCGGTCTGCTGCTGCTGGCCGGCCGGCTGGCCGATCTATGTGGCGCCAAGCGCGTTTTTCTGGCCGGCCTCGTGACCTTCACGGCAGCCTCGGTCGCCTGCGGTCTGGCGCCTAGCCAGGAGGTCCTCGTTGCGGCCCGTTTTGTGCAGGGCGTGGGAGGCGCCGCCAGCTCAGCGGTGATCCTGGCCATGATGGTCTCACTCTTCCCCTCACCGGGCGACCAGGCCAGGGCGTTCGGGATCTTCAGCATGGTCGCCTCGGCCGGCGCCGCCGTCGGCCTGGTGGCGGGAGGCGTCATCACGGCGGCGGTGAGCTGGCACTGGGTCTTCTTCGTCAACGTTCCGGTCGGCCTGGCGACGCTCGCCTGTGCCTGGCGGCTGCTGCCGGAGATACCCGGTGCCGGACTTCGGGCGGGGGCGGACGTGGCGGGCGCGGTGCTGGGGACTTCGGCCCTGATGCTGGGCGTGTACGCCATCGTGGCGCTGTCACCAGTGATGGGCGTGGTCGCGCTGGCGCTCTTCGGCGCCTTCATAGCACGGCAGGCGACAGCCCGGACGCCCATGGTCCCACTGGGGATCTTCCGATCC
>CATPBP010000070.1 GCA_955652675.1 Candidatus Dormiibacterota bacterium | reverse complement strand
GATCACCCCGGCGGCGGTAGCGGACCGCCCACGGAGCGATGTACGCGGACGCGTCGTGATCGGGGTCGCGGAACAGGCCGTGATTGCCGAACAGCTGTGCCCAGTATTCCGGCGGCCGCACGTTGAGGTGCGTCACTTCCTTGAAGTGTGTCGGGGATGACGTGAAAATTACGTCGTCGGTGTACGAGCAAATATTCGCCACCGCACGCTCGGCGTCGCTCGTCTCCAGATGCTCAAGTGTCTCGATGCAGAAGATCAGGTCGTAGCGCTCTAGCGGAAATGGGTCGGTTACCGAAGCCACTGTGCAGAAGGGCCGGACGTCTTGGCGAACCTGGCTCACGGCGTATTCCGAAATGTCGACGCCGTAGGCCTCGACCCCCCGATCTCGAAGAGCCTCGACCAGGAACCCCTTTGCACATCCGGCGTCCAGAACCGTCTTGGGCACAATCTCCAGGACCGTTCGGTCGGCGATGGAACCGAAGAACTGGAGCCAAACCTCTTCCGCACGATCGTACGCCACAACGCCTTCGTTGCTCTGGTACTGAGAATAATAGTAGTGATCGTAAACAGGCTTTACAGCCCCAGACAGGGAATTCCGATCATGTTCCGGGGCCGAAAGAGTTCCAGTCATTTACAACCCCCTCAGCCGTGCGCAAGGGTTTTGGACGCATACCTTGGCAAGAGCTATTTGAGCCGTCTACACCAACCCGTGACTATAGAGGTGAAGGGCCAATTCGGCTAGGGGTCAAATGCCCCCGGCGTTCGCCGTTACGAGGTCGTGCCGGGACGATGGAACCTGGTTGAGCCCGCCCCCTGCGCGCCGGCGGAGAGCTCCAGAGGGGGTGGGAAGTCGCCGCGCTAGTCGGGTTCATTCGACTTGGCTTGCTCGCCCGTGGTGACCGCGCGGGTTGCGGGAGCCGCCCGCACCGTGAACTTGAAGGTGCTTCCCTTGGGTCCGGTCTGGTCCAGCCAGGCACGACCCTCGGCATCGACTCAGTCCACATACAGACTGTTCAGCACACGCCGCCCTCGAGCGGAGGTTTCCATGAGAAAGACAATGACAGGCATGGAGCGAAACACGCCAGCCTCCAGCTGATCAGCATCGCGTGCTTTTCCGTGGCGTCTTCATAGCGCACGAGATGATCATGTGCACGTCAGTCAGTTTGGTCGTCCCCTGTCCTCCGCGAGCCGCCTCATGTCTGCGCTTCGCTGCAGCTGCACCAGCTGATCTCGCTGGCGCTCCGCCCGGTCCCGTTCGCTGGCCAGCTGCTTGCGTAGCAGCTGGATCTCCTTCTGGGCCTCGCCGTAGGCCACCGCCTGGCCATCTTCGAATGCCTCGTCATAGGCCGCTTTCAGATTTCCCAGCAGCGCCTCGAGGCGAGAGAGGCTGTGTCCGGGTCCAGCCGCCGAGGCACTCGTCACCGCGCCAGCTTCGCGACCCATGAGACGGCCATCCGATCCGCCTGTGAGGGAATTGTCCGCCATGACGTGCACGTCCGCGGTTCCCCAGTTGAAGAGATCGGCGAGCTGCCTCATTGAAGCCCGCCCCGGTACACGCTTGGCCCGCTCCCAGTTGGAGATCGTGGAGTGGTGGACCTTCGGGTGCAGCATCTGGCCGAGCTCGCGCAGGGTGAGGCCCGCGCGAAGGCGGCCGACGCGGATGCGTGCACCAAGAATAGAGCCAGCCGGTTTCAGCCGACCGCTGGCGCGGGAGCCTTGTGACCCCTGGCGGGTGAACGTCCCCGATCTGCGGAGCAAGGAAATCTAGCTGGAAAGTTGGTACCACCTGTGCCGTAAGCCGGCGGTGGTAGCTGGCCCGGATGGACCAGCTACCACGACTTCGACCTTCGGCACGCTAAACGGGCTCGACAGCGGGACGCCGCGGGACGGGCGGCTCTTCGATGCGATCTCGAGGCGGCTGCGGTACCAGCTCGTACGCCACGTCGCCATGGACGGCCACGTCGCCGATCTCCAGGTCATGGTCCGGGAGACGCAGTTTGACGAAGACATTGATTGCCTTGCAGATCGCGAAAGTCGCGACACCGTCCCACACGAGGATGAAGAGAAGCGCGACGACCTGCGCCACGAACTGCTTGGGGTTGCCGAAGAAGAGACCGGCGACGGAGAAGGATGGCGTCTTGCCCGTCCCGGGATAGACGATGATGTTGGGATCGGCCAGGAGTCCGACCATGAGGCCACCTATGGCTCCGGCGAAGAGGTGGGTGTGCATGACGCCCAGCGTGTCGTCGATGCGCGAGAAGATCCCGTAACGGGTCAGGTAGTTGAAAGTGAAGAACGGAATCACTCCGGCAGCGATGCCGATGGCGAATGCGCCGTAGCCGCTGACATAACCGGCGGCCGGCGTGATGGCCACCAGGCCGGCGATCATCCCGTTGATCATGCCACCCACCGACGGCTTCCCGATGATGAAGGCATCGAGGATCATCCAGGCAAGCATCGCGGTGGCTGCGGCAAGGTTGGTGTTGTAGACGGCGGCCGAGGCATCAGCGCCGGCGAAATACGGGTCGCCGCCGTTGAATCCGTTCCAGCCCAGCCAGAGCAGGCCGCCGCCCGTTATGGCCAGGATCACGTTGCTGGGCCGGTTGTGCTCGCGATCGATCGCCAGTCGCGGGCCGACAACAGCCGCGGCCACTACCCCCGAGATGCCCGCCGCGACGTGGATGACGTAGCCGCCTGAGTAGTCGACCGCCCCCGCCCCGGCTACGCCCTGCAGCCAGGAGGGCATGGCACCCAACCAGCCTCCACCCCAAAGGCTGAAGGCGTTGACGGAGTAGACGACGGTGATCCAGACGGGAACGAAAACGATCCAGGCCTTGAAACTGAACCGACCGAGCACCGCGCCCGCCAGCAAGATGACAGTTATGGCTGCGAAGACGAACTGGAAATACGCGAGGGTAGTCATCGGAAAACGCAGCGTCGGTATGGCGCCCGTGAGCAACGGGATCGCAGCCTGACCCTGCTCGCCAGAGGGCGAAAGTATGGTCCCAGGGATCCCGACGAAGTGCAGGATGTCTGTGAGCTGGGTTCCGAAGGCCATCTTGTAGCCCCAGAAGGACCAGACGACGAGCGTTGCCCCGAAGCCGTAGAGCACCATCAAAGACGAGTTGACAGCCCACTTGCGTTTCATCAGACCCGCGTACAGGATGGCGAGACCTGGCACGCTCATGAGTCCAACCAACGTGGCTGACACGAGCTGCCACGCATTGTGTCCCGAATCCAGCCATGGTGGCGCTGGCACCAGATCAAGAAACATTGTTGACGACTCCTCCCAGTTGGCGAATTGACGGTGAACGGGAGCAGAGGTGCTCCGTTCGACGACCTTAATCGCCAGGCCTGACTGGAAAGATCGGACGGAGGACACGAAGTAGCAACAGACCTCCTGTGGCATTGAACCGAGGTTGATCAGAGGATGGGGATGCGGCCTGGGGAGGGGAATGTGCCGGCCCACGGAAGCCAGGCGCCGGTCCGTCTGTCATCGTGAGTGAGCCGTATTGATCGTGGTTGACGCTGCCAACGTCGTCGGTTCGGTGCCGGATGGCTGGTGGCGAGATCGAGCCGCTGCCACCGAGCGCCTGCGCGACGCGCTGGCCCGGGCGGGGCCGGCTGCCCTTCCAGGCGCCGGCGATGACGCCGAGATCGTGCTGGTCGTCGAGGGCGCCGCCCGCCGGGTGGCGCCGGTTCCGGGAGTGCGGGTGATTGCCGCCGAGCGCTCTGGCGACGACGCGATCGTGGACCTCTGCCGGGCTAATGCCGGCAGAGAGACTGTGGTGGTCACTGCCGATCGGGCGCTAAGTCAAAGGGTGACAGAGCTCGGTGCGCGCGTGGTTGGGCCCAAGACGCTGAGGGCCCGGAGCTAGCTCAGCTTGATGTTGTAGTCGCCACTTCCGGGGCGCGGCGTCCAGGCCAGGACCAGGCCCGCCGGCCTATCGCCGGCGGCCTGGAAGACCAGGCACTTCGGACCGTAGCCGGCGCCTGCCGTCACGTTGACGGCGCTCCAGAGCGGACAGGTCTGGATGAAGGTAGCCGTGTGCTTGACGCCCCCACCGTCGCGAAGTACGAATTGGAAGGGGTCCGCGTGCTGCTCGGTTCGCAGCTGGTTGGAGAAAGAGACGCTCATCGTCACGTACACGTTGCCCGGCTCCGGGTGCTCGAGCTGGCCGGGCTGCGCGTCGAACTTGAGGTCGCCCACCGTGACGATCCAGCCGAACGAGTCGTTGGCACAGGGCTGCGGTGAACATGCACCCCCTCTCCCTGCCGAGGGGGCTCCGCCCGCCCCGGCGGATCGCTGGCCAGCGGTCGCCCGCTGCCGGCTCTCAGCACTGGATATGGCCACAGTGCAGATACCGAGCAGCACGACTAGCCCCACCGCTCCGAAGAGCCACCACACCCGCCTGCGCCGCCGCCTACCAGGCGGAGGCGTCCTCAGGAATGGGCCTGGATTGGCGGTTGGAGGAGGGCCGGTCGGCGGACCGGGCTGCTGGGCAGGAGCGTAGCCGGCCGGGATCCACTCCCGGCCATTCCACCACCACTGCCGATCTTCAGAGAACTGTCCACCGCTAGCCACGACCACCGTCCCTCCCACTGAGCCAGGGCCACGTCCTTGGTATCGCGGAACAATCGTGCGGCCTGCGGCCCCGAGTTGTCGACCGGGCGCGGTCAGCCGCCGCGGGCGCGGAGCTCCCTTCTTAGTTCCCAGGCGCGCTCGCGGAGGAGCACGGCGAGCACCGGAAGGGTGCTTGGGTCATTGCCGAGCGCTTCCGCGCGGTCGAGCAGCCCTTCGTCGAGCCCCACGTCGGGGAAGGCGACCTGCAGCAGCCGGCGCGCGGGCAGCCATCTCCGCGACCGCGCGATGCCCGGCAGTCTATCCATGAACTCGCGCGCGTAGCTTCGCAGCAGCTCTTCTTGGTGCGGCTGCCAGAACGAGGTTCCGATCGCGACGATCGATCGCGGGGACGAGGGAGGGTCGGCGAACAGGCTCCGGAAGGCCCGGTCCTTGTCCTGCCGGCGTCCCCGTGCGGCTCTCGCCCCGATGGCGCGGAAGGCGGCGTCGGGGTCGGGATCACACTTCTCTTCGGCATCGATCGAGTCATCGTCGATCTCGTCGAGAGCTGCCAGCCGAGTCAGCGCTCGCCACCTCACCGACTGGTCGTGATTGCTGTCACCGGAAAGCAGCGACCTGAGAGCGCGGACCTGGTCCTGGCTGCGGGCGGTGGCCGTCACGCCAGATTGAAGCGTGATCCAGCCCGGCGAGCCGGGCTCTGACCGAGCCGCGGCGTCCAACAGGGCCGCTGCCATCGCTGCCTGCAGACGCTCCAGTTGCCGGCGTGGAGCGTAGTGCTCCAGCGCTTCGACGCCAGTGCTGATCAGCGCCGAGAGGTTCGACTCCTCGGTTTCGGTGGCGATGCCTCGGATTACGAAGTCGACCACCGCGGAAGCCGCCAGCTCGCCGTCCACGAGCATGTCCCACACGATCTGGAGCCCGACAGCGCGGGAGAGCGGCGCCGGGAGCGTGTGGCCGGTCTCCAGTAGGCCGGTGCGGGAGCGATCGTCCAGCCGCACCTTGGCGTAAGCGAGATCGTCGTCGTTAAGCAGCAGCAGGTCGGCGCCGCCGGCCTCCCGCAGCTGTTCGATCTCGGTGCTCTCGCCGCTGACATCCAGCTCCAGCCGGTCGGTGCGCCGCAGGGGCCCCCCCTCTGCCGCCTCGTAGGCGCCGATGGCAACTCGATGCGAACGAAGGAATGGGTGCTCGGGTGGGGCGTGCTGCCGGACCGCTGCTCGCTCGTACCGCCCGGCCAGCTCGGAGACCTCCAGCCGGAGGGTGTCGACACCGGAGGTCCGCAGCCATTCGCGCGACCAGGCGCCCAGGTCGCGGCCGCTGGCCGCGCTGAGCTCGTCCAGAAGTCCCTCGAGATCCGAGTTGCCCCACTGGAAGCGCTTGAAGTAGGCGCGCAGACCCTCCAGGAAACTGTCTTCGCCGACCCAGGCCACCAGCTGCCTTAGGACGCTGGCTCCCTTGGTGTAGGTGATCGAGTCGAAGCTTGCTTCAGCGGCCGCGATGTCCGGCACGTCGCGGTGGATGGGATGTGTGGTGGGCGACTGGTCCGAGTCGTAGGCGCGTCGCTTCTGGAAGGCGGAGAACTGGCACCACGCGTTCACGTAGGGCGTCGCGGCGGCCGCGGCCCAGAAGGCCGCCCAGTCGGCGAAGGACTCGTTCAGCCAGAGCCCATCCCACCAGCGCATGGTCACCATGTCGCCAAACCACATGTGCGCCATCTCGTGGAGCAGCACCACCGCCCTTCCCTGGGCTTGCAGCCGCGTCGGCGGCGACCGGAAGATGCCCCTGTCGCTCCAGGTGACACAGCCGAAGTTCTCCATGGCGCCGCCAAGGTCGGGCAGGAACACGTGGTCATAGGTGTCGGAGGGGTAGGGCATCGAGAAGCGCTCGCCGAAGAAGTCCAGCCCCCGGCGCGTTAAGTCGAAGAGCTCCTCCGCGTCGGCATCGAGAAAGCCTGCAAGGGAGCGGCGAGCGTGCAGCCCGAGCGCGATCCCCCCATGAGTGGCCGTCCGCGAGTGAAAAGGACCTGCACAGAGGGCGGTCACGTAGGGCGGGAGTGATGGCGTCTCGGAGAACTTCCAGAGGCGAACATCCCCGAGGTCGCCGATGCTCTCGATGCTCCCATTGCTGACGCATGTCCAGGCGCTCGGGACCGCGGCAGAGAATCTGAACCTCGCCTTGAGGTCGGGCTGATCGAAGCAGGCGTAGGCACGGTGGGCATCGAAGGGCTCGAAGTTGGTCCAGGCGTAGATCGAGCCGTCGGCGGCGTCCACGCTGCGGGTAAGGCCGACGCCGGAGCCGGTATCGCCGTGCGTCGCCTCGACGACCAGCTCGTTGTGCGACTGCAGGCCCTCGAGCTGAACGCGATCGCCGTGCACCACCTCGGCGGTGGACAGCTGGGTCCCGTTCAAATTCACTTCGTGCACCTGGCTCGCGGCCAGGTCGATCCAGGTGCTGGCGCCGGGCGATGAACAGGCGAACCATACGCTCGAACGTGAGCGAAAGCTGGTCCCGCCGGCGAGCCCGGTGAGGTCCAGGTGCACCTCGTAGCGGTCGACGTCGAGGAGCTCCGCCCGGGCGCCCGCCTCGGCCCGAGTCAGGCCTCCGTACGCCGGGCCTGAGGCTCCCTCCACCGGCGGCTCAACGTGCCACATACAGGAGACCCGCGGCATACGTCGCCCCGCCCACAAGGACGCCCGCGAGGGTCATCTCCAGACCCGCCGCCCACCAGGTCCGCAGTGTGAAGAGCGACTTGGCGGCGCCCACCAGGAAATGGGCCACCAGAGAGACGACCGCTGCCACCAACACCCCCTGCGTCCCGTGCAGGAAGAAGAAAGGAAGGACCGGGACCATGGCGCCGAGGAAGGTGCTCACACCAGCCGCGGTGGCGGCCTGGACCGGGTGGCCCCCACCTTCGCTGGCACCCCCCAGCTCTTCGGCGGCGAGGACTTTGAGCATCGCATCGGGGTCCTGACTGAGCTTCTCCGCCAGCATGCCGGCCGTCTCCTTGTCGAGGCCTTTGAGCTGGTAGTAAAGCGAGAGCTCCTCGCGCTCCTCCTCGGGATCCTCCTCGATCTCCTGCCGCTCTCTTGCCACGTTGGCGGCCGAAACCTCGGCCTCGGAGCGTTCAGCCAGGAAGGCGCCGGTGGCCATGGAGAGTCCCGAGGCGATGGCGCCCGCCAAGCCGGCGGTCAGGACCAGGCTGGAGCCGCCGGTTGCGCCCGAGACGCCGGACACGATGCCGAACACCGCAGCGAGTCCGTCGTTGGCGCCGTATATGGCGCCCGAGATCCAGCCGGAGCCGGTGCGGTGCCACCGCTCGCGGCCCAGAATGCGGTCGAGCCTCGCCTGGGGGCCGCTGACCATCTCGCCGGCCCGACCTCCACCGCCGGCCTGCATGCCCTTGAGCTGGCGGGAGTGCTGCTGCTCTTCGTGCCGGATTGAGCTGAGCAGGACGTCGGTGGCGGCGTCCCCGGTCGGCCGTTTGTAGCGATCGGTTATCTCCTCCTCTTCCGCAGCCTCCATCCGAGCCAGCATCCGGGGCAGCGGGGCGAGTCGAGCCTGGAGCTTGAGCCAGGGCGAGATCCGGACCGTTCCCGTGTCCGGGACAGGCCCGCCTAGCTCGCGGAGCCGCTCCTCGATGCGGCTGCGGTGCTTTGCCTCCGCCTCGGCCATGGCCTTGATGACGCCGGCCCGGCGGGGGTCCTTCTCCCGCTCGGCCAGCAGCTGGTAGACCAGACCGGCCTGGACCTCGCCCCTCCAGGCCTCCAGCAATCGATCCACAGCAGCCTGCGCCTCAGAGCTGGCCACCATCGGCTTCATCTCCTTCATCAGCCCCCGCCCTGGCGGTCCTGGCACCAGCCACGAGCGGCAGTGTGGAGGCTAGTCGGCTTGTGACGTTTCCTCAATGGGAGAAGAGTTGGATCGGTCCACCTGCCGCTCCTCTCCAGCCTTCACCGCTTCCGGCTGGCCGTTCACGCCTGCCAGGCCGAGCACTGAGCTGACGAACTGCTGCTCGGGCAGAGCCCCCACGAAAGCGCCCTGGCGGTTGACCACCGTCCGTGGCACGCCCTGGACGCCGAACCGCTGCGCCAGGTCTGGGAACTCGGTTGCTTCGACGGAGATCGCCGTGATCTGGGGCGAGGCCAGTGTCATACGGTTGGCCAGGCTCACGGCCTGGGGACAGTAGCGTCAAGTGGGAGTGGCGAAGACCATGACTTCGAGCGGTTCGGTCAGCTCGGCCAGTCGCCCGACGGTCGCTTCGCTCAGCCCGTGCTCCCCGCTCGAAACTCGCTCGATGGCGTCGACGACGGTGGCGAACTCGTAGCCGGCGGGCAGACCCTGCCAGCGAATTCGCGGCTCCTCGCCCGGGAAGGCCAGCGTCAGGGTCGGGAGCGCCGTGATCTCAGA
Organism: Candidatus Dormiibacterota bacterium; assembly: GCA_955652675.1. GTDB lineage: Bacteria > Chloroflexota > Dormibacteria > Dormibacterales > Dormibacteraceae > Nephthysia. The sequence continues at coordinate 2,891 of CATPBP010000070.1, read as the reverse complement.
CTCCTGGACGGTGACGTCGATCACCTCCAGGCTGATCAGCTCGGGCGCCGCCTCCTGCAGATCCTGGGCGAGCTCGCGGGCTTCCTCGCAGGTCGGGCAGCCGAGACCGCTGGGCAGGATCAGCCTGCCGCTCCCAGGCCTCAGATAGAGCTTGAGCTGGACGGGCCCGCTCAGCCGCTCGGAGAAGCGCTCGCGTACCTGCTGCTTGACCTGATCGTTGAGGAGGCTCATTCAGGGCTAGAGACTACCGGGGTCCAAGAGGGCAGGAGAGGTCACGCTCAGGGCACCGGCTGTTCCGGGCGGGGCCTGAAATACTCCCAGACCGCACCAGGCGCCACTTCGCGGTGGCCGTTCGCCTGCTCCGGGGGCTTTCTACCGCGACGTTTGAGCAGCGAATAGACGACGGGGATGACGATCAGGGTGAGGAAGGTAGAGCTGACCAGGCCACCCTCTACCACCACCGCCAGCGACTGCGAGATGAGTCCTCCTCCGCCGGAGGTACTCAGGCCGACCGCAACGGGCACCAGCGCGACGATGGTCGCGACCGCCGTCATCACGATCGGGCGCAGGCGAACTCTGCCCGCTCGCATGAGCGCCTCGGTAAGCGAGTGACCGGCGCGGTTCCTCTCTACGAAGTCGATGAGCAAGATCGCGTTGGATACCACGATCCCGAACACGAGCAGCACGCCGAGCAGGGCCGGCAATCCGAGCGGCAGCCGGGAGAGGAAGAGCGCGATCAGGCCTCCGATCAGGGCCAGCGGCATGGTCAGCAGGATCACGAAGGGAGTCACTATCGAGCGGAAGAAGGTGACCAGGATCAGGAAGACGATTCCGATCGCCACCCCGATGGCGATGAACATCTGGTTGAAGCTGTCGTTGATGTCGGTGGTCGTGCCGCCGGTGTCCAGCTTCACGCCCGTCGGCAGCTTCAGGCTGGTAAGGCGTGCGGTGGCCGTGTTGGAGGCTCCCTGCGTGTCGGCGGGCAGGATGGCCGCGCTCACCGTCACCTGCTGGGTCCCGTCGACGCGGTTGATCGCGGTCGGCGCGAGGGTGGTGTTGATCGAGGCCACGTCCTTCAAGGTCACCCCTCGCGCCAATGGCAGGTCTTTGAGCCGGTCCGCGGAGATGGACGAGGGATCGACCAGCAGGGTCACCGTGGGGCCGCCGGGGCCGAGGGTGCCGACGCTCTTCGGGGACAGGGCTCCGGAAACGGCGAACGCGACTATCTGAGGAGTCAGTCCGTTGCTGGCGGCCTTGGCCGGGTCGACCGTCACCAGGAGCTGCGGCTGCTCGGCGGACAGGTCGGACTTGACGTTGATCAGGTCGGGATCCTTGGAGAGGTTGGCGACGATCATGTCGGAGGCCTGGCGCAGCGCCGCGGGATCGCGACCGCTGGCGCTTGCCGTGAAGCCGCTGGAGGGTGGGCCGGCCTGCTGCACGGCGAGCAGTGCGTTTCCGGGTCCGTAGAGCTGGTCGAGCTTGGCCTTCAGCCTCTTGGCGACTGCGTCTGCGCCGGACTTGCTCTTGAGCCGGATGTTGAGGCGCGCCTGGTTGGTGCTGAAGGCGCCCGTATAGGCGCCGTAGTCGGAGCTGGCGATGGTCACCTGGACTATCTGAACGGCCGGGTCCTTCATGGCGGCCGCCTCGAACTGCTTCAGCTTGTCGCTGGTCTGCTGGGTGGATGTCCCCGGAGGCAGGGTCACGCTGCCCTCCAGTTGCTCGGAGCCACCGAAGGCGAAGAAGTCCTTGGGCACCAAGGCGAGTGTCGAGAGGGAGCCGACGAGCAGCACCAGCGCCAGGCCCAGCACAGCGAACTTGTGCAGACGGCGGCTGAGCGCCCAACTCAGGACTGGGGTGTAGAGCCGGACCAGCCAGTTGCTCCTGGCCGGCCGTGAGGCCTGGCTCACACGGTGCTGCAGGAAGAAGCTGACCAGTACCGGGATCAAGGTCAGCGCGACGAGCAGAGAGGCGAGCAGCGAGATGGTGACTGTCACCGAGAAGGGGAGGAAGAAGCGGCTGATGATGCCGCCCACCAACCCGATGGGCAGGAAGACGGCGACCGTTGTCAGCGTGCTCGAGATGACCGCGGAGGAGACCTCCGTGGCGCCGTTGAGCGCCGCCAGACGAGGCGGCTCTCCCTGCTGCAGGTGGCGATAGCTGTTCTCGAGCACCACGATGGCGTCGTCGACGATCCTCCCCACGGCGATCGTGAGTCCGGCCAGCGTGAGCGCGTTCAGCGAATAGCCCCCCAGGTTCGTTCCGAGCAACGCCACCAGGACGCTGGTGGGTAGGGAAACCGCGGTCACGAGCGTGGCCCGCAGACTGCGCAGGAACAGGAAGATCACGACCACGGCGAGCAGCGCGCCGATCAGGCCCTCGAGCAGGAGGTCCTTGAGAGAGGCCCTGATGTCGTCGGCGGCGTCGGAGGTCAGCTGCAGCTGGTCCGATGGAGAGAGCTTCAGCTTCGCGATCCGGCTCTTCACGTCGTCCGAGAGGGTCACCGCGTTGCCGTTGGTGTCCCGAATCACCTGGATCTGGAGGGAGGCAACACCGTCCGTCCGGGAAATCCCGTTCAGCGGGGCAGAGCCCTCGGCGACCTTGGCGACGTCACTCAGACGGGTGATGGTCGGCGCGGCGCTCGCCGCGGTCCCAGCCGTCGCGCTGCCCGCGGTCCCGGTGGGGGCGCTGGCGGTGCCGGCGGTCGCGGTGCCGGCGGTTCCGGGGGCCGTCGTTCCGGTACCGGTCGTCCCCGGGCCGGCCGTCCCACTGCCGGCGGCCGCCGCCCCCGCCGCGCCGGAGGCCGGTCCGGTGCTCCCCGCGCCAGGTGAGCTGCCCACAGCCAACCGATTGAGGTCGTCGAGCGTCCGCACCGTGCTCAACACGTCCACGGG